>NZ_VFOM01000001.1:1223141-1528927 GCF_006716125.1 Homoserinimonas aerilata
TATTGGTTAGTAGCTTACCGCCCGCTGGCATCCGCTCACAAGCTTTGGCATCGTGGTGCTTGGCGGTGTCCGCGCTCGAAGCATCGGCCGTTTCTGACCATCCGCGACCCACCCGACAGCACGCAACGCATTGGAGACATCATGCAGATAGGCGCCTACAGTTTCGGCGACACCCAGCTCGACCCGGATGGCAGCACGCGTTCGACCGCGGAGGCCATCCGCAACCTGTTCGACGCGATTGTGCACGCCGATCAAGCCGGCTTGGACTATTTCGGCATCGGCGAGCACCACACCGTGAGCATGCCTGCGTCGTCTCCGGGTACCGTCATTGCGGCGGTGGCAGGGGCGACGAGCCAGATCAAGCTGGGCAGCGGTGCCAGCATCATCAGCACGGATGATCCGGTGCGGGTGTTTCAGCAGTTCGCGATCGCCGATGCGGTGTCCGGCGGCGGCCGCGTCGAGATCACGGCAGGGCGGGGCTCCTCGGTTGAGACCTTCCCGTTGTTCGGCTACGACCTGCGCGACTACGACAGGCTCTACTCAGAGAAGCTCGAGCTGCTGATGACGATCAACGATGCGGACTCTGAGCGGGTGACCTGGTCGGGATCCGTTCGCCCGAGCATCGACAACCTCGCCGTGGTGCCGCGGCCGGTGAAGGGGCGCCTGCCTCTCTGGCTCGCCACGGGTGGCAATCCGTCGTCCTCTGTGCGCGCCGGCCAGCTCGGCCTACCCATCTCCTATGGAATCATCGGGGGACAGCCACACCGCTTCGCACCACTGGCTGAGTTGTATCGGCAGTCGGCGGCCCAGGCCGGGCACTCGGGTGACGACATCCGGGTCTCTGTTGGCGCGCTCGGTTTGATCGCGCCGACGAAGGAGGAGGCGCTGGAGCGTTTCTATCCGGGCTGGCGCAATCTGAACATCGAGATGGGCAGGCTCCGCGGTTGGTCCGCACCCGACAAGCGCAACTACGACATTCAGGCGCAAGCCCCCGGCGCTTACTATGTCGGCGACCCTGATGACGTCGCGGAGCGGATCGTGCACCTGCACGGCTACATGGGCCACATGCGGCACTTTCTGCAGATGGATATCGGCGGGCTTCCGCAGGAGCACTTCCTGGAGTCGCTCACCCTGCTGGCCACCGAGGTGAAGCCCCGCGTCAAGCGACTCCTCGCAGCGAAATAGCAGCTCCGCGCCAGACGGGTATGTGCGTTTAGAAGTCGCGCCCCCGGCCACCCATTCCCGCAAAAACGGCATGAAGTAGCGGCAGCGCCGACCCGAAGATCAACACCCAGCCGAACACGGGTTCGGATTCTTTGAGGAATATCCCACCAAAAAGCAGGGCCGCGAAGAGAAGCGCCGACACCCCCTTGAGAACAAGCTTTTCGAGAGCGCGCAAACGACGTTCGATCCCCGGGATCTCCATCGAAAGCCGGCCCCGCTGCACCAGCGTGCTGAGCTCATCCAGCTGCCCGGGCAGTCGTGCGATCACACCGGCTGTGGCAACAACCTGGTCGAACACAGCACGGGCAGCCGCACCGCCCGCGTTACTGCCGAGGCGTGCCGCATACGGCTCAATCGCGGTCCAGATATTGAATGCCGGGTTCAGTGAGGTGCACACACCCGACGTCACCGAGACCGCGCGAATGATCAGCAGCAGATCCTCGGGAAGCTGGAACGGCATCGTGCGCATCGTGTCACCAAACTTTTTGGCAAAATCACGGAACTCGTGCGGGTCAACATTCTGCAGCTCAGCAAAACCCAAACCCCCGAAACGGTCAAACAGTTCGCCCAACGCCCGCTCAAGCGGGGCACTCTCTGCAGAAGGCAACAGCATCCCCATGGCACGGATGCTCGACACAAGCCCCTGAGAATCACGCGCCGCGACCGCGATGACCAGTCGCTGCAGGCCAGACTTCAACGTGTCAGGCACTTCGCCCATCATGCCGAAGTCGACGAAGGTGAGCGCCCAGCCGGTCGCGGGGCCGCCGGCAGCGGGGCTGTGGGGTGTCACAAAAATGTTGCCCGGGTGGGGGTCCGCATGAAAGAAGCCGTGCACGAAAAGCTGGTCAAACATTGCACTGGAAAGCCCAACAGCAACCGCCGCCGGGTCGATGCCAGCCGCGATGAGACTTTCGCGGTCATTGATCTTGATTGCTGCGACGTCGGAGAGGGCGAGTACCCGCCTCGTGCTGCGCTCCCACACCACGGTCGGGGCTCGCACCCCCGGGTTGTCCGAGAAGTTCTCGGCAAAACGCTCAGCGTTGGCACCCTCATGCAGGTAGTCGATCTCCTCCATGCTGACCGCAGCGAACTCCTTCACGAGCGCAGGAAGATCCACCCGCCGTGAAATGGCTGCGACGCGGTTCAGCCAGCCGGCAACCTTGCGCAAGGCGGCAAGGTCGACTGCGACGATCGCGTCGATGCCTGGCCTCTGGATCTTCACCACAACATCCGCGAAACCCATGAGCTCGGCGTCGGCCGGCGACAACCTCGCCCGATGCACCTGGCCGAGGGACGCAGCAGCGATCGGTGACGGGTCGAAGAACGAGAAGGCACGCTCCAGCGGCACTCCCAGATCTGTTTCGGCGAGTGTGCGAACCTCCGCGAAGTCTGCGGGAGGCACCTCATCTTGAAGCCCCTCAAGCTCGCTGGTTATCTCCGTGGGAAGAACATCAAGCCGGGAGGACATGAACTGGCCGACCTTGATCATCAGCCCGCCCAGGTCAAGAGCCAGAGCGTGAAAGTGTCGGGCAATACCGCCAGCCCTCTTCGCGCGCCCCCGCCACGACAACCGCGCCAACCCGACGCGGGGCAGCACCACCTCGAACCACCATTCCTGGGCGATATAGCGTGCAGCGAACCGCAAAATTCGCCGGTACCGGGCGCGCAGGTGCCGATCTGTGCTCATCAATTCTCCCTGACGCCGCTGCCGCCGCGGGGGCGGCATCCGATCATTCGCGGGCCAGGATCGCGTAAATCTTGCGACGGGCCTCATCGATGACGGTGACCGCCTCCTGAGCCTGCTCGATGGTACCCCCGCGCACAACCTGCACGACGGCGTGGGCAAGGTTCGCGGCGGCCTTCGGCAAAACCTTCGACCGCGTGCCGCTGTCACCCGCCGTTGCCTCCCACGGTGCGGTGCGACTGCTCGCGGCCTCGGCGCTACCGCTTTCGGTGAGCGAGTAGGTCTTTCTGCCGTCTGCCTCCTCGGCAAGGATGAGGCCTTCGTCTGCAAGCAGCTGGAGGGTGGGGTAGACCGAGCCGGGGCTCGGCTTCCAGGTGCCGTTGCTGCGCTTCTCTATCTCACGAATGATCTGGTAACCGTGCATCGGCCCCTCAGTGAGGAGTGCCAAGATACCGGCGCGAACATCGCCTCGCCCCATCCTCGGCGCAACCCTCCGCTCGAACTCAGAATGCAGATTCTCGACCGTCTCCCACAGGCCGAAGCCCGGTTCGTGTGCGCTGCTCATGATGATCCCGTTCCGTGAGGGTGAGGGCCGTCGCGGGCCCCTGTTGAATCCCGACGATACATCGTTGGGGCGTGTTAGCGATATAGGCCAAGCATTGTTCTCACAGCGTCATCTCAGCATCCAAGGGCAGGGTCGACCTCACAGAATCCGGATGTGTCGACGAAAGGCTTCGTGATGGACCTGTGGGCGCCGGTGACGGCTGCCTTCGGGGGAGAAGGCTGGTGGGGGATCCTGTTGTTTGTTCCGGTGCTGCTCGCTGGGCACGTGTCGGAGGTCGCCGTCGGGTACGGCTTGTGGCGTCGCACAGTCGAGCGCCCTTCGAGTAAACGGGTGTGGCGTGTTGCCGCAGTTTCGGGGGTGGTTGCGGTCGCCTCCCTGGTCGCCGCGATGATCTGGGTGGGCACCTACGCCGCCCCACGGCTTGCCGCCGATCTCGTGCATCTGCTCTGACGAGCTCCGGGCGCAATAGGCGCTGAAACCAAGGCCCGCCTGCGGCCTGAGGGCATATGAACTAGCCTGCATGAGAACGTCTCATAGCCGTCGGTGGTTTTATCGAGGTGAGAAGCGCTTGCAAGCATCATCGTTGCTCCCCAGCGATGACCGCACGACATGCAGAAGGGCGAGCACTCATGGCGAAGACCTCGGAGGCAACTGCCACCCAGAATCTGTCGATTCTGCCGGGTGCGACCGTGATCAGGCGCATACGCCGCATGGTCGTCGCCGTGGCGCTCGTGATCTTTGCATACTCGGTGTTCGTGCTAGCCAGCAGGGGGTACTGTCCCGGAGGGTCCTCGGGGGATGGTGGCTTCGTCGACTCCTCCGGAGAAGCGACAGAGACTGCGCCTTTGTGCATGCAGTTGACCCTCGGGCCTAGTCCCTTGGTGTTCGTGGCACTCGTGGTTATCGTCGTCGCCGCGATCACTCGCGTGCTCCGCAAGACACAGGATGAGCAGGCAGCAATCCGGATGCTTGACAAGGCGATCCTTCTGATCGTGACGGTGGCCGTCGCGTCGGTTGTCATCAGTCAGGTGTGGTTCTGGCAGATTCCGCTGACTGACTGGGACGGCGCCGGCTACTTCTTCATCTTCCCCTTCCCTTTCGGCCTGGTGAACGTCGAAGTCACACCGTTGCTAATCGGCTAGAGATCTATGCGACCGACACGTATCGCGCGGTTCACCAGAAAGGCATCAACGACTGAGTTGAGCATCGCCCGGGATCTCGGATTTTCCCACTTGCAGAGATTCGCCGGAAGCATCAGACTGCTATCGGATCGGACATACATGCCGCCCACGGAACCGTCGGATTACCGAGCGATTTCAGACGCTGGTCGTTGATAGAGACGAAGCACGTCATTCCTTACCGAATGGCCTACTTCAAGGAGTCTCTATGACCTGTCACAAACTCGCCTACTCGTCGCTTCACCAAGCTGGTGAGGCGCTGATGGCCATCAGTCGCATTGAGGATCCTCGTCGCCGCGAGTGCGGAGTTCATCCCTGCTCCACGTGCCATGCATGGCACCTGACATCATCCAATGGCGCCGAGCGGAACCGCTGGACCAGCATGGCGCTAAAGAGAAAACGGAGCTCGACGCTGAATATCGAGCCGCTGCATGGCGCAAGACGCAAGATGATCAGGGGCTCGACGGTGGCCATGCCGGAACTTCCCACACCCTAATATGTGCAGGATGATGCACTTGTTCGGGCGGGTCCGTTTGCTGTCGCTGAGCCGCCAAGAGGTGGCGCTCCTGGCGATCACAGCCGTGTGGGGCGGAACATTCCTGCTCGTGCATATAGCGATGATGCACAGCGGGCCGATGTTCTTCGTCGGCGTGCGTTTCCTGCTGGCCGGCGTCATCGGTGCGGTCGTCTTCAGCCGCTCACTGCGCGGGATGACACGGCTTGAGCTCGGCGCCGGTGCGGCGATCGGCGTGATGATCTTCTTCGGCTACGGCCTGCAGACTGTCGGCCTGCAGACGATCAACAGCAGCACATCCGCGTTCCTGACGGCCCTGTATGTGCCGCTGGTGCCGTTTCTGCAGTGGGCGGTGTTCCGCAAGCCGCCGAGCGTGATGGCGCTGCTGGGGGTTGCGTTCGCCTTTGTCGGTCTGCTCCTGATCGCGGGACCGGACGCCCTGCGGGTGGGGCTGGGCCCGGGGGAGATCGCGACGCTCATCAGCACGATTCCGATCGCGGCGGAGATCATCCTGATCAGTGTCTTCGCGGGCAAGGTGGATCTCGGGCGTGTGACTGTCGTGCAGTTGCTGGTCTGCGGGGTGCTCGCGTTCGCGGCGATGCCTGTCGTGGGCGAGTCGGTTCCGGACTTCTCGTGGGCGTGGGCCGGCGCCGCAATCGGCCTCGGCGTGGCGAGTTGCCTCATCCAGGTGACGATGAACTGGGCGCAGAAGTCGGTCTCGCCCACTCGCGCCACGATCATCTATGCGGGCGAGCCCGTCTGGGGCGGCATCATCGGTCGCCTCGCCGGCGACCGCCTGCCCGGCATCGCGCTCCTGGGCGCCGTGTTCGTCGTGTTGGGTGTGCTGGTGAGCGAGCTCAAGATCCAGCCGCGACGCCGCCCGAAGGGTGAACCGGGTGGCGTCCCGGGCGATAGTGACGCCTGAGCTGGCGTCCGGCCACGGGGCCGGCCGGTCATGCTTTTGTTCGCGGATGCTCATGGTCACGCCGTTCGGGCCGTCGCCCGCTTAGCATTGCCCGGTGAGCGGTTCAGACTTTCTCGGCCCCCTGCTGGAGCTGTTCTCGTGGATCGGTCTGACGCTCGGCGCCGCGTGTCTCGTGGTTGCTCTGATCATCCGTGCGGTGAGCGGACGCTGGGTGGAGACGACCGCTGTCGTCGTGCACGAGTCAGGGTCGGCGGCGGCGCGCTGGCTGGCAGATGACGGCACCATTCATTCTCGGCCGCTCGATCCTGCGGAGGCGGCGCAGCTGACGGCATCCGACGATGTGATGGTCTTCGTCAGCGTCGTGCGGCCCGAGCGGATGCGTCTGCACCGGCGCGGCGGTGGCGAGCAGACCCTCATGTTCCTGGCTCTCCTGCTCGGCGGTGTCGGCATCGTGGCCTCCGTGGCGTCGTTCGTCCTGCAGCTCATCCCCGAGTGAGTCGACAGCCGAGCGGCCTGACGGCGGCGAGGACTACGTGTACTCGCCCGTCTGGGCGGCTCACCACCGGTGACAGTCTTTACTGTTTCGCTTCTGGCTGGCTCACTGCCGCAAGGCCGCGTATGAGTGCACGCGGCCCTGAAGCACGACGAGGCAGGGAAACTACCCTGGTGAGTGCGCACCGACAGTTCACCAACGCGACACACTTCCCACCATCGCGAGTCGTGACCGGGATACCTGGCGTCCCTAGTCTCACCTGAGACCCGGCTGATGCAGCGTTCGATGAGTCGGGCCTATTTCCTTGCCTCCACAAGAAAGGCCGCACTCATGCGTCTTCGTCCCAACCGCCTCGCGACCGCTTTCGCCGGCGTCGCCATGCTCGCCCTCCTCGCTGGCTGCGCCAGTACCCCTTCGGAGAGCGCGGAGAGCCCCGCCGCCAGCGACGGTACCTTCGCCAAGGACGACAACACGATCGTCTTCGCGGTGCTCCCTGACCATGAGGGCGCCGATTCGGATGCTCAGCCCATCGCCGACTGGATCGCCGAGATCACCGGCAAGACCGTCGACTTCTTCCCCGCCACCGACTACACGGCAGTCGTGCAGGGTCTCGCCGCTGGCCAGATTGACGTCGCACAGATCTCGGCGTTCACCTACTACCAGTCGCAGGCTGCGGGTGCTGAGATCGAGCCGATCGGTGCACAGATCACCGAGGATGGTGCCGCCGCCGGTTACTACTCGGTCGCGATCGCCAACCCGGCTTGGGATGGCTCCACGTTCGCTGACTTCGCTGACGAGCCCGTCTGCTTCGTCAACCCCACCTCGACATCCGGTCGCGCGATCCCCGCTTCGCAGCTCAAGGCCGCCGGCGTCACCGTCGCCCCGGAGAACGTGCTCGCCCCCGAGGGCGGCGCGCATGACCTCAACGCGCTCAAGGTCGCTGAAGGCCAGGAGTGCATGGTCGGTTTCGCGCAGGACATCGACGCTGACCCGCTGATCAAGTCGGGCCAGCTCAAGGAGATCGAGCGCTTCCTGGTTCCCGCTGCGCCGATCGTCATGCAGACGGGTCTGCCGCAGAGCGTCAAGGATGCGCTGCTCGCCGAGATCGCCGGCTCCACCCAGGCGACGCTCACCGGTCACGGCATCGATCTCAACGAGTTCCTGAGCGACGGCTGGTTCGGCTTCGACGCCGTCGATGACAAGTACTACGACTCGATCCGCACCGTGTGCGCCGAGGTCGCTGACGAGGTTGAGGCCTGCCAGGCCTGAGTTCGAGTCCAGCTGTAGGGGGTCGCGAATGCGCGGCCCCCTACATCCGCACCATCCGCGAATGGATTGATATGAGCATCCCAAACGATTTCGTCGTCCAGACCACAGGACTCAGCAAGACCTACCCCGGCACGGCCACGCCCGCCCTCACCGACATTTCGCTTGAGGTCTCCCGTGGGGAGATCGTTGTGCTTCTGGGCCTGTCTGGTTCCGGTAAGTCGACGCTCCTGCGTCATATCGACGGTCTCGAGACCCCGACCTCCGGGTCCGTGACCTCGCTCGGGGAGCGTGTTGACGCCCTCAAGGGTCGCGAGCTGCGTGAGCTGCGCGGCAAGATCGGTTTCATCTTCCAGCAGTTCGAGCTCGTCGGCCCGCTCACCGTTCTGGAGAATGTGTTGACCGGGGCCCTGTCGACGCTGACAGGCCCACGCCTCGGTATCTGGACGTATCCGAAGTCGCTCCGCCGCAAGGCGCTCGAGCACATCGACCGGGTCGGCCTTCTCGAGCGTGCCTACCAGCGCGCAGACACCCTGTCTGGTGGCCAGCAGCAGCGTGTGGCCATCGCCCGTGCTCTCATGCAGGACCCGGAGATTCTTCTGGCCGATGAGCCGGTGGCCTCCCTTGACCCCGAGTCGAGCGATCAGGTGATGTCGCTGATCCGCGAGATCGCTGCGGAGCGCGCGTTGACGGTCGTGTGCTCGCTGCACCAGGTGGATCTCGCGCTCAGCTGGGGCGACCGCATCGTGGGGCTCCGCGGCGGTGCAGTGGTTCTCGACACTCCGACCGAGGCGCTCAGCAAAGACCAGGTCATGGAGATCTATGGCCGTGTGGCCGTTTCGACCAGCGAGATCCAGGCGGTGGAGGTCGAGCTGGCTGAGGCTCGCGAGCAGGTTCGCGCTGGTGTGACGCGTCGGGCTGCCGAGCGGTTCGCGCAGGACTCCGCGAGCGAGGAGCCCGCGTGACCACGCTTCTGGCACCACCCACCAAGCCTGAGTTCGAGAAGCGTGTGGAGTCGGTCGAACGCCCGCGCCCGCGCGTGTCGACCATTGTCAGCGCCGCCACACTCATCGGCATCGCCGTGCTCGGCGTCGTCTCCTTCATCCGCCTTGACTACAGCGTCAAGAACATCGAGACGACCTGGTCGAACATCACCCGCTTCGTCGGCATGGCAACCCCCATGCAGTGGCCGGGGTGGGATGTCACCGCTGTGGTCGGTTCCGGTGGCACCAAGATCTTCACGACCGAGTGGGTCGGCTTTGAGCCCATCTGGCAGATGGGCGAGGTCATCCTGCTCACCCTCGCCCTGACGATCGCCGGCACCGCGCTTGCCGTGCTGCTGTCGATCCCGGTCGCCTACGGCGCTGCGGCGAACACGACACCGAACAGCACCGTTCGTCTGCTGTGCCGCGGTCTCGGGGTTGTCGCGCGAGCGATTCCGGATGCTGCGATGGCCGTCTTTCTCATCTTCCTCTGGTTCGGCTCCGGAATCCTTCCGGCGATCGTCGCGATCGCGCTGCACTCGGTGGGCATGATCTCGAAGATGTTCGCGGATGCGATCGAGCAGGTCGATGAGGGGCCACGGAACGCGATCCGCTCTGCCGGGGGATCACGTTCGCAGCAGTTCTGGTCGGGCATCTTTCCGCAGGTGCTGCCCGCGTGGATCGCCGTCGGGCTCCACCGCGCCGACATCAACCTGCGCGGCACCGTCATTCTCGGCTACGTCGGGGTCGCCGGAATCGGCGCCGAACTCAACGGTGCGATGCATGCTGGCGCCGCAGGTATGCGCCGCGTGATCCCCCTCGTGGTGATCATCATCCTGCTCTGCATCGTGTTCGAGATCGTCTCCTCCAGCATCCGTGCGCGTCTGCTCAATGTGCAGCCGACGGGTAAGGGACTCGGCGACACGATCATCCGCAATTCGATGAAGGCGGCCGCCAAGGTTGCTGCCACTGCCTCCTCGAATCATGCCGCACGCATCGATGCCGCAATGGATCGCCCCTGGGATCGTGATCGCCGCACAACGATGATCTGGATCTGGAGCGGCATCATCGTCGTTGCCGCCTCGTTCCTCTACCTGCAGCCCGAGTTCAGCCGCATGTTCAGTGGGTGGCGCTTCGACCAGGTTCACAATGAGGGCCTCGATCGTGCCGTGTGGCCGTTCAACTTCGGTGACAAGCCAGTAGCGGATGTTCTCGATGCGGCGCTTGTGACGATCGAGGTCGCTCTTGCTGCCACACTCATGGGTGCGGTGATCTCGGCCATCGTCGGCCCACTGTCTGCACGCAACGTTGCGCCGAATGCCTTCACCCGCAACTTCTTTCGTGGCGTTGCGCTTGTCATCCGGGCGATCCCCGACCTCGTTGTCGCGATTCTCTTCATCATCGCCACCGGCTTCGGGCCGCAGGCGGCGACGCTCGCCCTCGGTATCGGCGGAGTGGGGCTGCTCGCAAAGCTCATCGGCGACTCGATGGAAGAGGTCGACCCCGGCCCGGAGAAGGCCCTCACTGCGGCGGGTGCCAGCAGGCCGCAACGATTCTTCTCGTCGACCGTGCCGATGTCGATCCCGACGCTCGTGAGCCATGTGCTCTACCTGCTCGAGCAGAACATCCGCTCGGCAACCGTGCTCGGCATCGTCGGCGGTGGCGGCATCGGATTCCTGCTGCTCAACGCGATGAACGGCCGTCACTTCGACCACATGTTCGCGTACCTGCTTGTGATCATCGCGATGGTCGTCGTCGTGGAGGCCGCGGCGATGCTGATTCGGCGCGCACTCAAGTGACGCAGACCTTCGACCTCGCCGTCGTCGGCGCGGGCATCGTCGGGCTTGGCCACGCTGTGGCGGCGCATCGGCGCGGGCTTCGCGTGGTCGTCGTCGAGCGGGCATCCGCCATCTCCGGAGCAACCGTTCGAAACTTCGGCCATGCGGGGTTCTCCGCGCACAGCGGCGAGGCGGGGGAGTACGCGCAGGTCGCCCGCGCGGAGTGGCTGCGGCTGTCTGTGGAGGCCGGATTCTGGCTCCGCCAGGCGGGCACGCTCGTGATCGCTCGGCATGAGGATGAACGCGCGGTACTCGACGAGTCCGGGCTCGGCGAGCCTCTGACAGCGGATGCTGTGGCCCGCTTGGCTCCCATATCCGGCGCCATCGGGGGAGCGCTGCTGCACGGCGACATCCAGGTGGATCCGCGCGAAGCAGGCCCCGCGATCGCGCGCTGGCTCGCCCGCGAGGGCGTCGAGTTCCGATGGCGCACCGCCGCCCTCGGCGCCGAGTCGGGCCTGCTGCACACCTCACGCGGTGAGATCAGGGCGCGGGCCGTTGTCGTTGCCGTCAACGCGGATGTGGATCAGCTCTTTCCGCAGATCGCCGAGGCGCACGGCGTCATCCGCAACGGGCTCGATATGATGCTCGCCGATGGCGTGGGTCTGGGCATCCCGCTACTGACCGGCTCCTCGATGCTTCGCTACTCGGCCTTCGCATCGGCTCCGTCGCTGCGGGATGTTCGGCGCCGCTTTGAGGCGGAACATCCGGATCTGTTGGCCCGCGAGGTCAACCAGATGTACACGGAGCGCCCCGACGGCACGCTCATCGTCGGCGACACGCACTACAGCGGCACCACGATCATGCCGTTCCAGGATGAGGCCGCCTTCGGCCTGCTGACCCGCCTCACCGAGAACCTCTTCGCCCGGCCGCTGCGCATCCGTCAACGCTGGCAGGGCGTGTACGCGACGGGGCCGGGCGACTTCCTGCGCGCGGCACCGGCTGACGGCGTGCGCGTGGTCTCGGTCACCAGCGGAATCGGGATGACGACGGGGCTTGGGCTCGCAGCATCCGTCATCGACGAACTCTTCGGGCCTCAGCCCTAAGCACCCGCCCGCTCGCTTCATCTCCACGGAGCGACATCGTCGAGACTGCACAAATTGATCGAAAAGTCGACAATTCTGGTCAATTTGCGTAGTCTCGGCATCCGAAAACGCGGCGAAGCGAAGCGCTGAAACGAAGAAATCCCCGAGCCTTTGACTCGGGGATTTCGTTTCGTGTCCGAAGGGGGACTTGAACCCCCACGCCCTATACGGGCACTAGCACCTCAAGCTAGCGCGTCTACCAATTCCGCCATCCGGACAGGATGATGTTGCTTACGCAACGAGGTATGACTTTAGCATGATCGGCGACCCCATTTTGTCCACTTGGGAGCTCGGCTGACCGGCTGCAGCCCGTCCTAGTACCGTTGAGGCATGTCTGCCGCCGAGCAACTCGAAGAGACCGCCCGCATTGCCCGTGATCTCATCCGCCTCGACACCAGCAATTACGGTGAGGGTCGGAGCAATGGCGAGGCTGAGGCGGCCGAGTATGTGGCCGCCGAGCTGGTCAAGTTGGGCCTCCAGCCGGAGATGTTCGAGAGCGAGCCGGGGCGCATCAGCGTCATCGCTCGGGTCGAGGGGGAGAGTCACGACGAGGCGCTCGTCGTGCACGGCCACCTCGATGTGGTGCCGGCGGTGGCCGACAACTGGAGCGTCGACCCCTTCGGCGGGGTCATCAAGGACGGCATGCTGTGGGGCCGCGGCGCCGTCGACATGAAGAACATGGATGCCATGATCCTCACCTCCCTGGGTGACATCTTTCGCTCGGGCAAACGGCCGGCGCGTGACCTGATCGTCGCGTTCTTCGCCGATGAGGAGGCCGGGGGAGTGCTCGGCTCCGGCTACCTGGTCGAGCACCACCCGCAGCTCTTCGCGGGCGCCACCGAGGCCATCAGCGAGGTCGGCGGATACTCGATAACGCTCGGCGATCAGCGCGCCTACCTGCTGCAGACGGGCGAGAAGGCGCTCATCTGGGCGAAACTCGTCGCACACGGCAGGGCCGCTCACGGCTCCCGCATCATTCACGACAACGCCGTCACCCGGCTGGCGGAGGCGGTCGCCACGGTCGGCCGGCTCGAGTGGCCGGTGCGTCTCACCGAGACGACCACGCAACTTCTGGGCGAGATCGCCCGCATCCTGGGGGTCGACCCGCAGAAGGTCGGGCCCGATGAGCTCGCCCTCGCCACCGGCACAGCATCCGGATTCATCCAGGCATCGCTGCGCACCACCGCGAACCCGACCGTGCTGAAGGCCGGATACAAGCACAATGTCATCCCCGACACTGCGGAGGCGCTCATCGACATCCGCGCGTTCCCGGGCGAGGAGGATGCGGTGATCGCCGCCATTCAGGATGCGGTGGGCCCCGACATCGAAGTGGTGACCGTGTTCCGTGACATCGGCATGGAGACCTCCTTCGAAGGCCCCCTCGTCGACGCCGTCAAGGCAAGCCTGCACAAGCACGACCCGGGCGCCCCAGTGCTCCCGTACCTGCTGGCCGCCGGCACCGACAACAAGGCGCTCAGCAAGATCGGCATCAAGGGCTACGGCTTCGCCCCGCTCAAGCTCCCAGCCGAGCTGGACTTTCCCGGGATGTTCCATGGCGTTGACGAGCGTGTGCCGCTCGACGCATTAGTCTTTGGCAGGCAGGTTCTCCACGACCTGCTCCTGGAATACTGAGCCGGATGCCGTGCCCGAGACGACTCCAGGGCGGCGATAAGGAGTCCAGTTGAGTTTCATAGAGGCGATCATCCTCGGCCTCGTGCAGGGCCTCACCGAGTTCCTGCCGATCTCGTCGAGCGCGCACCTGCGCATCGTGGGCGAGATCCTGCCCTCCGCGACCGACCCGGGCGCGACGTTCACGGCGATCACCCAGCTGGGCACCGAGACCGCCGTCATCATCTACTTCTGGGGTGACATCACCCGCATCATCGGCAAATGGTTCCGCCACTTCGGGAAGGGTGCACGCGCTGAGGGCCAGCCCGCAGACCGTCGCGGCGCATCCGCCGTCATCACCCGCAATGATCCGGATGTCCGCCTCGGCTGGCTGATCATCATCGGCACCATCCCCATCGTGCTGGTCGGCTATTTCGCGCAGGAGTACATCCGCTCCGTGTTCCGCGACCTGTGGCTGGTCGCCATCGTGCTCATCGTGTTCGGCCTCATCCTGGGGCTGGCTGACTGGCTGGGCAAGCGCACCCGCGAGATGAACGACATGACGTACCCGCACGGCATCCTCATAGGCCTCGCCCAGATGCTGGCACTCATCCCGGGCGTCTCCCGTTCCGGCGCGACGACCACTGCGGGGCTCGCGCTGGGCTACACCCGGCCCGCTGCGGCCCGCTTCGCCTTCCTGCTGGCCATCCCGGCCGTGTTCGGCAGCGGCCTGTATGAGCTGCTGCACAGCCTTGGCGAGCCGGCCGGCCATTACGGCTACGCCGAGACCGCCGTCGCCACGGTTGTCGCATTCGGTGTCGGTTTCGCGGTCATCGCGTTCCTCATGAACTACATCTCCAAGCGCTCCTTCCTGCCGTTCGTCATCTACCGGTTGCTGCTCGGCGGTGTGCTCATCGTGTTGCTGGCGAACGGCATCCTCCAACCCCTCTAGGCTGAGAGGGTGAAATCCTGGAGTCACCCGCCCGTTCCGTCGCTGCCGGGCAATGGGCCCACACCCAGGGTTTTCGACACAGCGACGGGCACGGTGCAGGAGGCCTGCTCCAAGACGCACGCCTCCCTCTATGTCTGCGGCATCACCCCTTACGACGCCACCCACATCGGCCATGCCGCCACCTATCTCGCCTTCGACACGCTCGTGCGGTTGTGGCTCGACGCCGGCAAGGATGTTCGCTACGTGCAGAACGTGACGGATGTCGACGATCCGCTCCTTGAGCGAGCTGCGGCCACCGGCGTCGACTGGCGTGAGCTGGCCGAGTCGCAGGTGCAGTTGTTCCGCTCCGACATGGAGCTGCTGCAGGTCATCCCGCCGCAGTATTACGTGGGCGTCACCGAGGTGATCGACGAGGTCGCCGAGGCGGTCGCCATTCTGCTCGAGCGCGGCACCGCCTACCGCATCGAGACCCCGGATGCTCTGGTCACCGGCAACGAAGACATCTACTTCGACATCGCGGCGGCGAGCCGACTGACGCCCTGGCAGCTCGGCGATGAGAGTAACCTCGATCGGGCGACGATGCTGGCCCTCTCCGCTGAGCGCGGCGGCGACCCCGAGCGCCCGGGCAAACGCGACCCGCTCGATCCGCTGTTGTGGCGCGCCGAGCGAGCGGGGGAGCCCGCCTGGGAGACGCCCCTCGGCCGCGGTCGGCCCGGTTGGCACATCGAGTGCACCGTCATCGCCCTCGACCACCACGACGCGTCCATCACCGTCAACGGCGGCGGCTCAGATCTGGTCTTCCCGCACCACGAGTTCAGCGCCGCCCACGCGACGGCGTTGACGGGTGCGCCGCTCGCCGAGATCTACGCGCACACCGGCATGGTCTCGTATGAGGGCGAGAAGATGAGCAAGTCGCTCGGCAATCTCGTCTTCGTCTCGCGGCTTGTCGCCGACGGGGTCGACCCGCGCGCCATCCGCATCGCCCTGCTCGCTGAGCATTACCGCTCTGACTGGGAGTGGACATCCGGCCACCTCGATGCGGCGCAGCAGCGCTTGGCTGCGTGGTCAGGCTGGGCCGCAGGAGCGGCGCAGGCACCCTCAGACCCACTGCTTGCGGAGTTGAGGGACGCCCTCGTCGACGACATCGACAGCCCGCGCGCTGTGCAGCTCGTGGATGCGCGGGTCGCCTCGGGCGTGCCGGCGACACAGCTCGCGGTGGATGCTATCGAGTCGCTCCTCGGCGTGCGCCTGGCTGCGTAGCCACCGCTCAGCTAAGACCGAACTACGCGGGGCTTCCGCCGCGACCGTCAGCCTTGCCGCCGTCGCGCTTGCGCAGGTACTTCTCGAACTCCTGGGCAATGGCCTCACCGCTCGCCTCGGGCGAGTCGACCGTGTCGCGCGCCTGCTCGAGCTGGTGGATGTACGAGGCCATGTCTTCGTCGTCACCGGCGAGCGTGTCGATGCTGGCCTCCCAGGTGCTGGCCTGCTCCTCGAGGTCGCCGCGGGGGATGACGACGCCGACGACCTCCTCCAGCTTCTCGATGAGCGCGAGGGTCGCCTTGGGCGAGGGAACGCTGTGCACGTAGTGGGGAACGGATGCCCAGATCGACACCGTCTCCACTCCGATGTTCTCGGCCGCCTCGGCGAGCACGCTGAGAATGCCGACCGGCCCTTCGTATTGGCTGCGCTCCAGTTCGAGCTCCCTGCGCACCTCGTCGTTGTCGCTTGTGAGAAAGACGGAGATGGGCCGGGTGTGCGGCACATCGGCGAGCATTGCACCCAGGAATACGACGCCGGTGATGTCGCGATCCTCGATGATCTCGATGATCTCTGCCGCGAAGCTCTTCCAGTTGCGGGACGGTTCGGTGCCGAGCATCAGGAACAGTTCGCCGTCGGCGACGGGGCCGAACACGGTCACGCCCGGCCAGACGAGCAGCCGGTTGCCCTCCTCGTCGAGGGTCGCGGTCGGCCTGTTGAACTGGTAGTCGAAGTAGACCTCGGGGTCGATCTCGGCGATCGGATAGACGTCGAGCAGTTCTTTGAGCGCGACGACGGCTCCGCTTGCCGCGTCGCCCGCATCGTTCCAGCCCTCGAACGCGACGACGAGCAGTCGTCCGTTCAGGATTCCGTCTGGCACGTGGTGTTCCTCTGTTCCGTCGATTTCTCGCTTCGTCCAAGGATAGTTCGCCGGGGCCGACGCATCCGGTTGGCGCCGATGCTCGTGCCCCGATTCCACGAACAGCGAACAGCGCGCGGCGTGGTTGGCCCGTTCGGCGGCGGCTCATCCGGCCTCCCGTAGAATCGACCGTGTGATTTCTTTCGCCACTTCCTCTGATCGAGCAGCCCTCGAGCCCGTCCTTCCCGCCGGTGTCCTGTGGGACATGGACGGCACGATCGTCGACACCGAGCCGTACTGGATGCTCGCCGAGGAGGAGCTGGTCGCCGAGTTCGGCGTCAGCTGGACCCATGAGGATTCCCTCGAGATCGTCGGCGCCTCGCTGAGCCATGCCGCCCGCACCTTCCAGGGCAGGGGAGTGGATCTCCCAGAAGACGAGATCATCGCGCGCCTGAGCAATCGGGTGATCGAGCAGATCCGGGTCGAGGTTCCGTGGCGGCCCGGCGCGCGCGAGCTTCTCGCCGAGCTGAAGGACGCGGGCATCCCGGCCGCGCTCGTCACCATGTCGTACCGCGCGATGGCCGAGATGGTGGTGGATGCGATCGGTTCGGATGTCTTCGCCGCGCTGATCACAGGAGATTCCGTCACACACGGCAAGCCGCATCCGGAGCCCTACCTGCTCGGCGCGGCTGCGCTCGGCGTCGACGTGGCCGACTGCATCGCCATCGAGGATTCGCGCACGGGCGTGGCCTCGGCCGTCGCATCCGGGGCCGTCACCATCGGCGTGCCGCTTCATGTCGAGTTGCCGCCGAGCAGCGAGTACACGCTCTGGGAGTCACTCGCCGGTGCCACGGTGGCCGATCTGCGCGCTGTCGTCGAGGCGCGGCGCGCGCCTGTCGAGCAGGATGCCGCGGCCGGAGCAGGCGCATGACCGCCAAACAGAGCGGGCCGTTCCGGGCGGGCGACAAGGTCCAGCTGACGGGGCCGAAGGCGCGACTGCACACGATCATCCTGGAGCCGGGCAAGGTCTTCCACAGCCACAGGGGCACCATCGACCACGATGCGCTCGTGGGGCTGCCCGACGGCTCGGTCGTCTCGAACTCCTCGGGCGATGAGTATCTGGCGCTTCGCCCGCTGCTGAACGACTTCGTCATGTCGATGCCGCGTGGCGCGGCGATCATCTACCCGAAGGATGCCGCACAGATTCTGGCGCTCGGCGACATCTTCCCGGGGGCGACGGTCGTGGAGGCCGGCGTCGGCTCGGGCGCGTTGAGCCTGTGGCTGCTGCGTGGCCTCGGGCCGGAGGGCCGCCTGATGTCGTTCGAACGCCGTGAGGAGTTCGCCGAGATCGCACGCGGCAACGTCACGAGCTTTCTGGGCGAGGAGCCCGCGAACTGGTCGGTGACGGTGGGCGACCTCGTGGAGTCGCTGCCGACCGTTGCCGAGGAGGGCACCGTCGACCGCGTGGTCCTCGACATGCTGGCGCCGTGGGAGTGCCTCGAGGTGTGCGCGACGGCGCTCCGCTCCGGCGGTGTGCTGCTCTGCTACATCGCGACGGTCACCCAGCTCTCCCGTGTCGCCGAGGCGATCAGGGCGACCGGGCTGTTCACCGACCCGCAGTCATCCGAGACGATGGTCCGCGGATGGCACGTCGAGGGTCTCGCGGTTCGCCCCGATCACCGCATGGTCGCCCACACGGGCTTCCTGCTCACGGCTCGCCGCCTCGCGCCCGACACGATTCTGCCTCAGCTCAAGCGGAGGGCGTCGAAGACCGAGTTCAGCGACGAGGATGTCGAGCTGTGGACTCCGGGTGCCCTCGGCGAGCGTGCCGGCAGCCCGAAGAAGCTGCGCAAGACGGTTCGCGTGGCTGCGGCGGGTGCCGCCCATGCCATCGCCGCCAACAGCGAGACGGATGCGGAGGGCGACGATGTCGTCAGTGACTAGAATTGCGGCATCCCCGCAGGTAATGAAAAGAGGATTCGTGCGCAAGCTTCCAGCGCTTCTCGTCGTGGCCGCCCTGCTGCCCGCTCTCGCGGCATGCTCGGCCTCTCCCCGGGAGGAGTACCCTTCGGGCGACGCCTCGTCGGTGGTGACCGCGTCGGGAGACTTCGGGGCGCAGCCGGTCGTCGACATGCCGACGCCTGTCATCGCTCATGAGACCCAGGTCTCCGTCCTCATCGACGGCGACGGCGAGGTCCTCAGCGACGGCCAGCCTGTTCTCATCGAGGCGACGATCCTCAACGGCGGAACCGGCGAGGTGCTGCAGCAGAGCGGCTACGCCGGCGAGAGGAGCGGCGTTCTGCTCACGGTCGGCTCGAATGCGCTGCCGCCTGTGACGGAGGCCCTCAAGGGTGTGACCGTGGGTTCGCGCATCGTCGTCGTCGGCACGGCCGCCGACACGCATGGCGGCCAGGCCGTCCCCGATTCCGGCGTTGCCGCCGAGGACTCCTTCGTCTACGTCGTCGATGTGCTCGATGCCTTCCTGCCCAAGGCGGATGGTGCGACGCGCGCAGGCGAGAACGGCGACCCGACGGTGGTGCTGGCCCCGAACGGGCGCCCCGGCATCACGATCCCCAAGGCCGACGCCCCCGAAGATCTGGTCACCTCAGTGCTCAAGCAGGGCGATGGCGATGTGGTCAAGGATGGCGACTACGCCGTGCTGCACTACACGGGTGTCACCTGGGCCGACAACAAGGTGTTCGACTCGAGTTGGGATCGCGACCAGGCCGCCGTCATGCAGCTGACCGCGGGCTCCGTCGTCGACGGCTTCCACCAGGGGCTTGTCGGCCAGAAGGTCGGCTCCCAGGTGCTCCTCGTGATCCCGCCGAGCCTCGGCTACGGCGACCAGGCGAGTGACACGATTCCTGCGGGCTCGACGCTCGTGTTCGTCGTCGACATCCTCGGCATCGCCGGTTAGGGGAGCAGTGTCGGCAGCGAAGCCCCGGATCCCGGTTGAGGAGCGCCTCTTCAGCCTGGTCCTCGCGCTGCTCGCCACCGAGGCAGGGCTGACGAAGCTCGAGATCCTGTCGACCGTGCAGGGGTACCGCCAGCGTTTCTCCGCATCCGGCGACAACGCCAATCTCGAGCGTCAGTTCGAGCGCGACAAAGACGACATCCGCGAACTCGGGGTGCCTCTCGAGACGGTCGACGACCCGTCCGACGCGGGCAACAATCAGAATCTGCGCTATCGCATCCCGCGCGGCAGTTACGAGCTTCCGGCGGATGTCCGCTTCACGGCCGACGAGACGACCCTGCTGCATCTTGCGGCGATGGTGTGGCGTGAGGGCTCGCTGTCGACGGAGTCGCATCGCGCGATGCTCAAGCTTCGCTCACTCGGGCTCAGTCCGGACGAGCCCGTGCTCGGTTATGCCCCCCGCCTGCGCGTGCGCGACAGCGCCTTCGAACCGCTCAGCATGGCGCTGCAGAAGAACGTCGTCGTCTCCTTCGCCTATCTGAAGCCGGGGGAGGCGGATGCGGGCATCCGCACGGTCGAACCGCTCGCCCTGTTCCAGCACGAGGGTCGTTGGCACCTGTTCTCGCGCATGCCCGGCACGTCGACGACGAAGACGTATCTGCTGCGGCGCATCGTCGGCACGGTCACCCTCAGCAATCGCGGATTCACCCCGCCGCCCGGTGATCAGGCTGCGATCGGCATGGCCGAACTGAGCGAGGTGTGGAACGCGAAGTCTGCGATCGTCGAGGTCGTAGAGGGTTCGGATGCGGCGACACGGCTGATGAAGCGGCGCGGCACCCGCGAGGAGGGCCCCGGCCGGCTCCTGCTGCACTACGCCGATCTCAACATCCTGGCTGACGAGCTGGCTGGTTTCGGCCCTGAGGTGCGCGCCGTCGAACCGCCGGAGCTGCGTGAGGCCGTGATCGGCCGGCTGCGGCAGATCCTTGCAGACCACGGAGCGGACGGGGGAGCGAACCATGGCTGAGCGCCGAAGCAAGGCCGTTCCCGCGGGGGAGAAGCTCGCGTTCCTACTGTCGCTGGTGCCGTTCCTCATGGACAACGACCGCATCAGCGTCGCCGACACCGCCCGCCATTTCGACATGGAGCCGGAGCAGATCCGCGAGGCCGTCAGGCTCATCGCCATCTCGGGCATCCCCGGCGAGACGGGCACCTACCAGCACGGTGATCTCTTCGACCTGGCCTGGGATGCCTTCGAGGAGCACGACGAGATCGTGCTCACCCAGATGGTCGCCATCGATGATGCGCCACGTTTCTCGGCACGCGAGGCCGCCGCACTCATCGCGGGGTTGCAGTATCTCTCCGGGCTGCCCGAGAACGCTGACCGGGCCGCCATCGCGACTCTCATGGCCAAGCTGTCGCGGGGCGCATCCGCCACTCCGAGTCCTATGGCCGTCGAGGGTTCGGAGTCGGATGCGACGCTGGCGCTGATCAGGCGGTCGGTCGACGGCGGCGTTCAACTCGAGTTCGACTACCTGGGCCTGCGCGGCGAGCGTCAGAGCCGCCGGGTGGATCCGCTGCGGGTGGAGTCACTCGACGCCGACTGGTATCTGCGCGGCTGGTGCCATCTGCGCGAGGCGGTGCGCACCTTCCGCATCGATCGCATCATCGATCCGCGTGTGACGGATGAGCCGGTGACGTTCCACCTGCGTGACATCCCGCTCGGCGACAGGCTGTTCGAGGGCTCGCGCGATGACGTGTCGGTGACGCTCGATGTGGCGCCGTCGGCCCTACCCCTGATCGCCGACTATGTCCCGGAGGGCTCGCCGGTCACCGAGTCGGGTGGCCGCATGCGCATGGACATCACCGTCCCGCATTTCCACGGCCTGAAGCGGCTGGTGTCGAGCCGTGCGGGTGTCGTGTCGGTGGTCGGCCCGCCGGATGCCCGTGCTGCCGTGGCCGAGTGGGCCCGTGCTGCGCTCGTCCGCTACGAGTGAGTGCGGTGCAGGGGATTCCTGCCCACTGCGCGTAGACTTCTAGGACTCTTCCCCTTTCGAAGGACAACAGACATGCCTGCACATCTTGGTGGCTGGACCGGCCTGATCCTCGTGATCATCGTGCTGGTGCTCTTCGCCGCGCCCAAGCTTCCGCAGATAACCAAGAGCGTCGCCCAGTCGATGAACATCTTCAAGAAGGAGATCCGCGGCAACTCCACGGATTCGTCTGAGACCCCGGCTGACGAGAAGACTCCGGCCGACGAGAAGAACCAGAAGAACTGAGCACTGTGGCTGCGCCAACACGCACGCCGCGAGACCGCGAGGGTCGGATGCCCCTCGGCCAGCACCTGCTAGAACTCCGCAAGCGGCTTCTCATCGCCGGCCTCGCGGTCATCCTGGGTGCTGTCGGCGGCTATTTCACCTCCGAGTGGGTGTGGGCCCAGCTTCAGCAGCCGCTTCTGCAGGTCGCCGAGGAGCAGGGCCGAACCGCCGAGGTCGCCTACACCTATATCACCGAGGCATTCGACACCCTCCTGCAGATCTCGTTCACCGTGGGTTTCGTCATCTCGAGCCCCGTCTGGCTCTACCAGCTGTGGGCATTCTTCGTTCCCGCGCTGCACCGCAAGGAGAAGCGCTACGCCCTCGGCTTCGTACTCGCGGCGTTCCCCCTGTTCCTCGCGGGCTGCTTCGTCGGCTGGCTGATCCTCCCGAACATGGTCGAACTGATGATCCGCTTCGCGGCATCCGATACCGCGACCCTTCTGCAGGCGAAGGTATACCTCGATTTCGCGCTCAAGCTGCTCCTCGCAGTGGGTCTGGCGTTCATCCTGCCGGTGTTCCTGGTGCTGCTGAACTTCGTGGGCGTGCTCAGCGCGAAGCAGATCCTGAAGGGCTGGCGCATCGCCATCCTTCTCATCAGCGTGTTCGCGGCGTTGGCGACACCGGCGGCCGATGTCGTGTCGATGATGCTGCTGATCGGCTCCATGGGCGTCCTCTACTTCGCTGCGGCCGGCGTGGCCTGGCTGCACGACCGGGCCGTGCGCAGGCGCGACAAAGCCCTCGACGAGGAATACGGGACAGCATCCGCATGACCGCAGAACAGCAGCCCTCACCCGCCGAACGCTATGCGCTGGCGAAGGCCCGGCAGGGCTCCCCGCAGTTGGAAGCGTTCCGTTCGGGGCTGTCCTTCGATCTGGACCCCTTCCAGTTGGCGTCGGGCGCCGCACTGGAGCGGGGCGACAGCGTTCTCGTCGCCGCACCCACGGGCGCCGGCAAGACCGTCGTGGCCGAGTTCGCCGTCTACCTCGCGATGCAGCAGCCCCGCGCGAAGGTCTTCTACACGGCGCCGATGAAGGCGCTCAGCAACCAGAAGTTCCAGGAGTTCGTCGCCGAGTACGGGGCGAGCGAGGTCGGTCTGCTCACGGGCGACACCAACATCAACTCGGGCGCCCGGATCGTCGTCATGACGACGGAGGTGCTGCGCAACATGCTCTACGCAGACTCCGACCTCCTGCGCGATCTCTCCTACGTGATCATGGATGAGGTGCACTACCTGGCCGATCGCTTCCGCGGCGCCGTGTGGGAGGAGGTCATCATCCACCTCCCGCAGAGTGTGCGGCTGGTCTCGCTGAGTGCCACGGTCTCCAATGCGGAGGAGTTCGGCGACTGGCTGCAGGCGGTGCGCGGCGAGACGGCCGTGATCGTCTCGGAGGAGCGCCCGGTGCCGCTCGATCAGCATGTGCTGGTGCGCAGCAAAATGCTCGACCTGTTCGACTCCTCGGGCGAGGCAGCCTCGCATCGGGTCAACCCGGAACTGATGCGCCTGACGGGCACGGGTGGACGGCAGTCATCCGGGCGGCCCGTGCACGGCCGGGGGCGCGACCGCAGTCGCGGCGGTTACCAGAACAGGAACGATGACGGCCGCATGGATCGCGCCCAGATCGTCGGGCTGCTCGACTCCAAGAATCTGCTGCCCGCGATCTTCTTCATCTTCAGCAGGGTCGGATGCGATCAGGCCGTCCGCCAGGTGCTGCGGGCGGGTGTGCGCCTCACCGATCAGCACGAGCGCGAGGAGATCCGCGGCATCGTGGAGGAACGCTGCCGCACGATCCCCGACGAGGATCTGATCGTGCTCGGCTACTGGGAGTGGCTGGATGGTCTGGAGCGCGGCGTCGCAGCCCACCATGCCGGCATGCTTCCTGCGTTCAAGGAGGTCGTCGAGGAGCTGTTCCAGAAGAAGCTTGTGAAGGCCGTGTTCGCGACCGAGACCCTCGCCCTGGGCATCAACATGCCGGCGCGCACCGTCGTTCTGGAGAAGCTCGAGAAGTTCAACGGTGAGGCCCGCGTGCCCATCACGCCCGGCGAGTACACGCAGCTCACGGGCCGGGCGGGGCGCCGCGGCATCGATGTGGAGGGCCACTCGGTCATCCAGTGGCAGGGCGGGCTCGACCCGCAGGCGGTCGCGTCTCTCGCATCCCGCCGCACCTACCCGCTGAACTCGAGTTTCAGCCCGACCTACAACATGGCCGTCAACCTGATCGAGCAGTTCGGCCGCGACCGCACCCGTGACATCCTCGAGTCGTCGTTCGCGCAGTTCCAGGCGGACCGCTCCGTCGTGGACATCGCGCGCAAGGTGCGCGGCCAGGAGGAGGCGCTGGAGGGCTACGCGAAGGCCATGGAGTGCCATCTGGGCGACTTCGCCGAGTATGCGGGCATCCGGCGCGAACTGGGCGATCTCGAACGCAAAGGCCTTCGCGGCGACACGGGCTCCCGTGGCGAGCGCGACCGGCGCCAACGCCAGCTGACCGCACTGCGCAAGCGCATGAAGCAGCACCCCTGCCACAGTTGCAGCGACAGGGAGGCGCACGCCCGCTGGGCGGAGCGCTGGTGGCGGCTGAAGAAGCAGTCCGACGAGCTGCGGCGGCAGGTGCGCTCGCGCACGGGGGCCGTCGCGAAGGTCTTCGACAGGGTCACGGATGTTCTGCTCGAGCTGGGCTATCTGTCGCGTGATGAGCATGGCGCCGTGTCGGTGGGCCCGTCTGGGCGAGTGCTGCGTCGCATCTACGGCGAACGCGACCTTCTGGTCGCAGAGTCTGTGAATCGTGGCCTCTGGAATGCCCTCGACGTGCCAGGCCTCGCGGCGATGGCTGCAGCACTCGTGTATGAGCCGCGCCGAGAGGAGGGGCCCATCGATGAGCGCAGTCTGCCTCGCGGGCCGTTCCGGGCCGCCTTCGACAACACGACCACCCTGTGGGCGACGCTCGACGATCTGGAGCGCGACAACAAGCTCTCCGGTAGCAATCCGGTCTCGGCGGGGCTCTGCATGGCCATGTACCGCTGGGCTGAGGGCGCCCCGCTCGACGCGGTGCTCCGCGACGCCGAGCTCGCCGCCGGCGACTTCGTTCGGGTGACCAAGCAGGCGATCGACCTGCTCGACCAGCTGTCGATCGTCGCCGATGCGCCGGTCGGACCGACCGCCCGCAAGGCTCTGGATGCCATCCGTCGCGGCATTGTCGCCTATTCGAGCGTCGGCTGAGGCATGGCGTTCAGGGGTTCCCGCACGCGCGGGTCGAAGGCGGGCGACCGGGGGAGTGGCCGTCGGCTGTGGCTCTCTCTTCTCACTGCGGTTGTCGGCGGGGCTCTGCTGGCGGGGGCGTTCCCGTCTCTCGGCTGGTGGCCTCTGGCCTTCGTCGGAACGGGCCTCCTGCTCTGGTCGCTTGACGGGCGCGGCATCGGCGGCGCACTTCTGACGGGCCTTCTCGGCGGTTTCTCCTTCTACGGCCTGCACATCGTCTGGCTCACCATCTACCTCGGCCCCGTGCCGTGGCTCGCGCTCACCGGCCTCGAGGCGCTCTTCTTCGCCCTCGGCGCCGTTCTGCTGGCATTGGCGTGGCGCTTCGTCCCGCGCGCGGTGCCCGGTGTCTGGGGCCGCATGCTCCTGCTGCCGGCGGTGCTCGCCGGCATCTGGACCCTGCGCGAGGGCATCACCGCGGTGTGGCCCTACGGCGGCTTCTCCTGGGGGCGGCTCGCGTTCTCGCAGTCGCAGAGCTCGCTCGGCGACCTCGCTGCCTGGCTTGGCGCATCCGGCCTCAGCTTCGTCGTCGCCCTGATCGCTGCGATGCTGCTTCAGGCCATCAGAGAGCTCGCCGTCCTGCGCGCGGGCAGGGCCGCGCTGGCCCCGACAGCCGCGGTGCTGGCGCTCGCCCTGCTGGCCTTCCTGATGCCGCCGTTCCCTGTGACGGTGACGTCGAGCATCCGTGTCGCAGCGGTACAGGGCAATGCGGATGCGGGGCTCTTCGCGCAGAGGGAAGCCGGCGCCATCCTCGATGACCACCTGCAGGCCACCATGCCGATCATCGATGAGAGCGTCGACCTCGTCGTGTGGCCCGAGAATGCCGCAGACGTCAACCCCCTGCGCTACCCCCGGGCGGCCGGTGTGCTCGACTACGTCAGTGGTGAGATGGATGCCCCGCTGGTCGTCGGCACCATAACCGACGGGCCCGAAGACGAACTCTTCAACAGTGTGCTGCTGTGGCGCTCCGGCGAGGGTTCCGTGGCACAGTACGACAAGGCGCATCCGGTGCCCTTCGCCGAGTACCTGCCCGATCGCGAGTTCTGGTACCCGCTCGCGCCCGCGCTGTTCGATCTGGTTCCCCGCGACTACACGCTCGGCACTCGCCCCAATGTGTTCGACATCGACGGTCTGCTCGCCGGCATCGCCATCTGCTTCGACATCGTGGACGACGGTCTGCTGCACGAGATGATCGACGGGGGAGCGCAGATCATCCTGGCCCCCACCAACAATGCCGATTTCGGACCCACCGATGAGAGTGTGCAGCAGCTGGCGATCGCCAGGCTGCGGGCGCTCGAATACGGGCGAACGGTGGTCAACACCTCCACGGTCGGCACAAGCGCGATCATCGCCCCGGATGGCGGCACCATCGCAGAGCTGCCCACATTCGAACCGGGCGCGATGGTCGAGGATGTTCCGCTCAGCGACACAGTCACGCCTGCGGCGGTCATCGGCCGCGGCGTCGAGTGGGGCCTCTCCGCCTTCGGCCTCGGGGCGCTCCTGCTGGCGCTCGGCCTGGCCGTGTGGCGCAGAGGCTCCCATGGCTGAGCCTGCCGGCGAGGGCACACTCATCGTCGTGCCCACGTACAACGAGGCCGACAATGTGGAGGCCGTCATCGCGCGCATCGTTGCGGCCGTGCCCGCAGCGCATGTACTCGTCGTCGATGACGCGTCCCCGGATGGCACAGGGCAGATCGCCGACCGGCTCGCCACAGCAAACGCCCGCATAGCCGTGCTGCACCGCCCGGAGAAACGCGGGCTCGGTGCCGCCTATCTGGCCGGCTTCGCACACGCCATCGACGGCGGCTACAGCGTGGTCGTCGAGATCGACGCCGACGGCTCTCACGACCCGGCCGAGCTTCCTGCGATGCTCGCGCAGATCGCATCCGGAGCTGATCTGGTGATCGGCTCGCGATGGGTCGACGGGGGAAGGGTCATCGACTGGCCTGCCCACCGCAGGGCGATCTCCCGGGTCGGCAACGGCTACGCCCGCGCAGCCCTTCGCTCCCGCGTGAGTGATCTCACGGCAGGGTTCAGGGCATACCGCACGAGTGCGCTGCAGTCTCTCGACCTGGCGACGGTCTCATCGCAGGGTTACTGCTTCCAGGTGGAGCTGGCGTGGCGAATCGAGGCCAAGGGATGCACGGTGGTCGAGCATCCGATCACGTTCGTCGAGCGCACACAAGGACGCTCCAAGATGCACCTCGGAATCGTGCTTGAAGCACTGTTCCGGGTGACGTCCTGGAGCGTCCTGATGCGTCTGGGGCGTCAGCCGTGACGGCTGTCGGCTATGCGCCGATCTTCTCGCCTCTGCGTGAGCGAAGGTAGCTCAGCCGCTCTTCGAGAAGCTCTTCGAGCTCAGCCCTCGTGCGCCGTTCAAGCAGCATGTCCCAGTGGGTACGTGCCACCTTCTGCTCGGCGTCATCTCGTTCGACGAGGGTTCCGTCCTCGGCGACGAGCCGCCCTTCCGCGCCGGACTTGGGCGATTCCCACACCGTGGGAACCTCCGCGTCGGACGAGAACATGACCTCGAAGGTCGAACCGTCGGCCTGCCGATAAGTACTCTTCTTGCGCGGGGAGAAGGTGACGCCTTCTTCACTCTGCAGGCTCTGAGATCCGAGCCTCATTCCGCGCAAACTGCGATCCGCCATTGTGTGGTCCCTTCTCGCGTTGCTCAAGTTATAACGCCTCAAGCTGGGAGAAAGCTTCCCTCCGCGCGAGCGAACTTGTCCGCTATCAGCAGACTCCCAGCTTCAGAGGCGGGATCTGAGCACGTCGAGAGCGAGATCTGCGCGATCGGTGACGATGCCATCGACGCCCAGATCGAGCAGTCGCCCCATCTCGGCGGGCTCGTTGATCGTCCAGACGTGCACTTCAACCCCTGCGGCATGCAGCAGCCGCACGTTGCGGGCCGTCACGAGGGGGAGCGCGCCGTAGCGCACAGGAATCTGCACGGCGTCGACCTCGCCGAGCGCGCGCGCCACCAGCGACGGGCTTCCCACCCGCAGGGCGACGAGGGCCTTCGTGATACCCGACGACGAGGCCGATGTCGCCGCGCCGGGGAGGGCATCGAGCACCGCGAGCCGACGACGATTGTCAAAGGATGCGATGAGCACCCGATCGACGGCACGCGCCTCCCTGATCGCCTCGATCGTGGGGGCCACCGCATCCGCCACCTTCACGTCGATGTTGAACCGGGCATCCGGGAATGCGTCGAGCACCTCGGCGAGACTCGAGAAGCCCTGCCCTTCACCCAGATCGATGCGGCGCAACTCTGCCATCGTCAGTTGATCCACGCGCACTTCGCGCCCCGCAACGCGCACCAGATCGGGGTCGTGGCTGACCACGGCGACGCCGTCGGCGGATGCGTGCACATCCGTCTCCAGGTGGGTGACGCCGATGCTGAGGGCCTTCAGGAAGGCGAGCTTCGTGTTCTCCGGCGCCTCCAACGCGAGACCACGGTGGGCGATGACGCGTGGGGGAGCGGGGGAGAGGAATCCCGACGAAGTGCCGTCGCCCGTCTGCCTACCGCGCACCCGGATCCTTCGTCGCTGCTGCTCCCGCTCCGCCGCCGACGAAGCCGGCCGCAATGCTCTTGAGCGACTCGGTCAGCTCCGAGGGGATGATCCAGAGCTTGCTCGCCTCGCCCTCGGCGATCTTCGGCAGGGTCTGCAGGTACTGGTACGCCAGCAGGGGAGCATCGGGGTTGCCCGCATGGATCGCCCCGAAGACGGTCGTGATGGCCTGGGCCTCACCTTCGGCGCGGAGAACAGCCGCTTTGGCGTCACCTTCCGCCGAGAGGATCGCAGCCTGCCTCGAACCCTCGGCCTCGAGGATCGCAGCCTGCTTGGTGCCCTCTGCGGTGAGGATCTGCGCACGACGGTCACGCTCGGCGCGCATCTGCTTCTCCATCGAATCCTGGATCGAGAGGGGCGGGTCAATCGCCTTCAGCTCGACACGGCCGACACGGATGCCCCACTTGCCGGTGGCCTCGTCGAGTACGACGCGCAGTTGGGCGTTGATGTTGTCGCGACTGGTCAGCGCCTCCTCGAGGTTCAGCCCGCCGACGACGTTACGCAGTGTCGTCGTGGTCAGCTGCTCGACTGCGCCGAGGTAGTTGGCGATCTCGTAGGTCGCGGCACGCGCATCCGTCACCTGGAAGTAGACGACGGTGTCGATTGAGACCACCAAGTTGTCCTCGGTGATGACCGGCTGCGGCGGGAACGACACGACCTGCTCACGCATGTCGAGCAGCGGCCGCATCCGGTCGATGAACGGCACCAGCAGGTTCAGGCCCGGCTGCAGCGTCTTGTGATATTTGCCGAGGCGCTCCACCACGCCCGCTGTCGCCTGCGGGACGATCCGGATGCTGCGGAACAGGACCGACACCACGAAGATCGCGAGGAGCACCAGAAGCACGATGAGCACCACCTGGCCGAGCGTTATGTCGTTCATACGTCATTCCTTTCAGCAGGGACGACGATGGCGGTGGCCCCGTCGATGGTCGTGACGACGACGCGGTCGCCGCTGTCGGCGGTGCGTCGCGTGATGATGGGGGAGAAGCGGGACGTCCAGGTCTCGCCGTTGTCGAGCCGCACCTGGCCCGTGCCGTCGACGAAGTCGATCACCACGGTGCCCTCGGTGCCGATGAGCGCGTCGATATTGCTCCTCGCCGTGTCACCACCCCTGTGCAGCCTGCGCAGCAGCACGGGTTTCAGCAGGAAGAGCAGCAGGACGGAGAGAACCGCCGCGATGACGATCTGCAGCCATCCGTCGGTGCCGAGGAGGCCGGAGACAAGACCGCCGAGGCTGCCGATCGCGAGCATCAGGAAGGTGAACTCGAGGCTAGACACCTCGATGATGATGAATACCAGGATCACCGCAAGCCAGACGATCCATGCGTATTCGCTCAGGAACTCCAGGGGCATGATCGGCACTCCTCATGTGTCGGGTGCTCCCGAAACTATCACCCGCTGGGTCGACCGGGAGGGTATTGGTAGTCTCGTCACGGCATCCGCCGCCATTTCGACAACAGGAGTAAGCGTGACCAACCCC
The DNA here is from genome assembly GCF_006716125.1 of Homoserinimonas aerilata. Taxonomy (NCBI): domain Bacteria; kingdom Bacillati; phylum Actinomycetota; class Actinomycetes; order Micrococcales; family Microbacteriaceae; genus Homoserinimonas; species Homoserinimonas aerilata. Next base: position 1,253,104 of record NZ_VFOM01000001.1, read on the forward strand.
CTCTCGCCCGGATCGCTCACCGGACGCCGTGCCCTTGTCACCGGATCATCCCGCGGAATCGGCGCGGACACCGTCGCGATGTTCGCCGAAGCCGGCGCCCGTGTCGTCATCAACTACCGCAACAAGGAGAAGCGCGCCCAGCAGCTCGTCGAGAAGATCGAAGCGGCCGGGGGAGAGGCCTTCGCGGTGGGGGCCGATCTGACCGACGCCGACTCCGTCACCGCCCTCTTCGACGCTGCGCAGGAGCGACTGGGCGGGCTCGACATCCTCGTCATGAACGCATCCGGCGGCATGGAGAGCGGAATGGCTGAGGACTACGCCATGCGTCTCAACCGTGACGCCCAGGTTCAGCTGCTCGAGCTGGCCCTCCCGCACCTCGCAGAGGGCGCCCGCGTCGTGTTCGTCACCAGCCACCAGGCGCACTTCATCAAGACAGTTCCCACCATGCCGGAGTACGAGCCCGTCGCGCTCAGCAAGCGGGCAGGTGAGGATGCGTTGCGCGCGATGATCCCGCGCCTCGAGGCTGCAGGGGTCGAATTCGTGGTGGTTTCGGGCGACATGATCGAGGGAACCATCACCGCGACGCTGCTGGAGCGCGCGAACCCGGGTGCGATCTCTTCTCGCAAGGAGCAGGCTGGCCGTCTCTACAACGTCAACGAGTTCGCCGCCGAGGTAGCCCTCGCCGCCGTCGAGCCGGTCCCGGCTGACAACACCCGGTACGTCGGCAACATCAGCGACTTCACCAGCGCTTCGGCGACAGGGGAGTAGCGCAGATGGACGACCTCCGCAGCCTCATCGCCGAGGTCGTCGCCCAGGAGGAACGCCTGACGCTGACCCGCTTCGACAATGATGACGCGTGGCGGCTCGGATCGATCCTCGTCGAGCTCGCCCGGCAGCGGAAGCTGCCGGTGACGCTCGACATCACAAGGAACGGCCAGCAACTGTTCCGTGCTGTCCTTCCCGGTGCGATCGCCGACCAGTCCGACTGGATCGCACGCAAGAATCGCACGGTCACCCGGTTCGAGGTCAGCTCGTATCTCGTCGGGCTCAGGTTTGCAGCATCCGGACGGTCATTTGACGATGAGCCGCATCTCGATTCGGCTCTGTACGCGGCGCACGGCGGCGCATTTCCGATCAGGATCGCAAATGTCGGCGTCGTCGGCACGGTCACCGTCTCGGGCCTGCCACAGGCAGACGACCACGCCCTTGCCGTGGAGGCGCTCGAGCAGCTCCACGCACAGCAACAGAAAGGCTGAGCAGATGCCCAGCAGAACCACTTCCATCTCAATCACAAAAGCGCCGATAATGATGATTATGTCAGCTCAAGCACGCAAACAGGCGACACTCCACAATCCGCTTGGTCGCGCTGCATAATAATTGACTTATATAAGTGATGGTGCAAGTATTGCCGCATGCACGCACTCGACGTTCTCGGAGATCCGGTCCGCCGGCGCATCCTCGAGCTGCTCGCCAACGGTGAGGAATCCGCAGGAGACCTCGGCAAGGTCATCCAGCGTGAGTTCGGCATCTCACAGCCCGCGGTCTCGCAGCACTTGAGGGTGCTCCGTGGTTCCGGATTCACCAGCGTGCGCGCCGAGGGCGCTCGACGGCTCTACGCGGTCGACCCCACACCGCTCGCCCAGGCGGACGCATGGTTCGACACGTTCCGCGGTTTCTGGCAGCCCAAGCTCGACGCGCTCGGCACTGAGCTGGCCCGCGGGCGCCTCGCCCAGCGCAAAGCCTCCAGCTTGCCTCCTAAAACCTCCGTCACAGCCGACGAGGGCGACAAGACCACCGACGACGAACCATGACCTCGGATGCCCATCCGACCTCACGAAGACCCCACGAAGAAGGAGCACCATCATGGTGAATGTGAACGTCCAGATCGACGCCGTCGATCGCGGCCTCGAGACCAAAGATGTGGACGGCGTGCGCTCGTACGTCCAGACGTTGAGCCAGACCTACCCCTCCCCCATTGACGATGTGTGGGACGCCGTGACCTCGCTCGACCGCATCCCCCGCTGGTTCCTGCCGATCACAGGCGATCTGCGACTGGGCGGCACCTACCAGTTCGAGGGGAACGCCGGCGGCGAGATCCGAAGCTGCACCCCGCCGAGCGGTGGCTTCGCGGGGTACTCGGTTACCTGGGGCAGGGGTCAGGGTGAGCCGGCGATGGTTCACATTCGGCTGACGGCGGTCGATGCGACATCCACCCGCTTCGAGTTGGAGAACGTCGCGGCGGTCGACAGCCTTCCCGACGGCGTCTGGGAGCAGTTCGGACCCTCCGCCACCGGAATGGGCTGGGACTCTGGGTTGCTCGGCCTCGCGCAGTACTACTCCGGCGGTGAGGACGGAATCACGCCGGAGAAGGCAGCTGAATGGGTTGCGAGCGCAGAGGGCAAGGCTTTCATGCGCGGATCAGCGGATGCTTGGGCCGCCGTTCACGAGCGCTCGGGAGCCGACCCCGCGGTTGCGAAGGCCGCGGCGAACACCACCTACGGCGTGTACACCGGCGAGATCGTGCCGCCCCAAATGTAACGCCAGTTCACACCACACCGGCGTTAAAGTGGGTGCACTCCGAGCGCCGATGAGAAGTGGTGCCGGCAGTCGCCTGAGTACAGTCCGCTGAGAGCGGCGCACACATCAAGGGAGATGTAGTGAGATGAGACCGCTCCGATACTCGATCAACGTCACGCTCGATGGCTGCGTCCATCACGAGGCAGGGCTCCCCCCGGACGAGGAGTCGATGCGCTACTGGACCGCTGAGATGGAGCGGGCCGATGCCCTGCTGTTCGGCCGGGTGACCTACGAGATGATGGAGTCGGTGTGGCGTAGGCCGGCCACGGGCATGTGGCCCGACTGGATGGATGAGTGGCAGGTCCCGTTCGCCGAGACCATCGACCGAGCGAAGAAGTACGTCGTGTCGAGCACGCTGAGCGGCGTCGATTGGAATGCCGAGCTTGTGCACGGCGACGTGGGGCAAGCGGTTCAGCGACTCAAGCAGGAGTCGGGCGAGGGCCTGTGGGTGGGTGGCGTGACGCTCCCCCTGGCGTTGGCAGATCTGGGGCTGATCGACGAGTACGAGTTTCTTGTGCAGCCGATCCTTGCCGGACACGGGCCGACGTTGCTCGCCGGTCTGCGCGAGCGCATCCAGCTCGAACTCATGGATCGCCATGAGCTCCGGTCGGGGGCGATCGCCCTACGATACCGACACACGCAAGCTGGAGCCTTGTAGTGATGCAGATCTCGCCTTGCCCTTGCCATTGCCATTGCCACTGCCACTGCCATCACAGCATCCGAGTGCAACGCTTCAGATAGACGCGCGATTCGCGCGGTTGTCGGTCGCTGATCGTTCGACACTCGACTCGATGCAATCGGTGGAGGACATCAGAAAATGTCAGACGAAACGCAGGTCGAACGCAACCTTCAGGGCATGGACGACCTTGACTTCGAGGGCTGGAACGGTGCCGACTGGGACGGCGTGTTTGCCCACCATCACACAGCGGATGTGCTTGTCGACTGGAAGGGCGCACGCGCGACCCATGGCATCCAAGAACATATCGATGCGATGAAGGCCTACGTCGAACAGGCCGGCGGAGGGACTCCCCCGCAGATCACCTCCCACCCGATCAAGTTCGGCTCCGGCGAGTGGACCTGCGTCGTGGGCGAATTCGAAGGCGGCGGTCGCATGGTGACAGTCGCACGATGGGTTGATGGCGCCATCGCCGAGGAGTACATCTGGTCGTAGCGAACAGACCAGCATCCAGAGTTCCTCGGCTGGGTGCGTTCGCCACCGGTGAGAGAATACGAGCATGCTCTCTCCCCTGCTCCTCCCTGTCTCCCTTCAGGCCCGAGCACAGGAGCTGACACTGCGGCGAGCCGTCGAAGCCGATCTGGAGTCGCTCATGGAGCTGCTGTCGGATGACCCCATCAGCGCCACTCGCGGAGACCGCGCCGACGAGGCGGATGCCGCCGCATACGCCGCCGCCCTGCACGCGATTCTCGACGACCCGAGCAACGAACTCCTCCTGGCGGTGAACGCATCCGGTGAGGCTGTCGCGACGATGCAGCTCACCCGCATCCCGGGCATGGCACGGCGTGGTGCGACCCGACTCCTTGTGGAGGCGGTGCGGGTGCGCAGCACACACCGCTCGGGCGGCATCGGTGAGGCGATGATGCGCTGGGTGGTCGACACGGCTGCCCCCGCGATGGGCGCGTCGCTCGTGCAGCTCACCTCGGATCAGGCGCGAACGGATGCTCACCGCTTCTACGAGAGGCTCGGTTTCGTCGGATCCCACCTCGGCTTCAAATACCAGCTGCGCTGAGCGAGACGCTCTCGAGGATGACGAGCTGCTGGGTGGCCCGCGTCATCGCCACATAGCGGTCGACGGCGCCCTCGATTCCGTCACCGAAGGCATCCGGGTCGATGAGCACGACCAGATCGAACTCGAGGCCCTTCGACAGCTCCGGAGTGAGGGCCCGGATGCGCGGATCCGCTCGGCCTGCGACCGTGCCGTCGGCGCTGATGACGCAGGCGATGCCGTCCGCGGAGCCCTCGAGCCAGTCACCGAGGATCGACCCCAGTTCAGTGATCGATCCGTGCTTGACCAGAAGGCCGTTGCTGCGGATCGATGTGGGCACATTGGCGTCGGGGATGGCCGCACGGATGACCGGCTCGGCCTCCTCCATCACCTCCGTCGGCGTACGGTAGTTGACGCTCAGGGAGGCCAGCGTGATCTGGTCGAGTCCGACACGGTGCAGCCGCTCCTCCCCTGCTGCCTTCACCGCTTCACGCTGTCTTCTGCGTCGTGACGCATCAGGGTCGCCGATCCGCTGCCGTGCCGCGTCGAGGAAGGGCAGATCCGACACCGTCCACGCGCGCGGGTGCTCACGCTGCAGCGCCCGGATCTCTTCGTCACCGAGCCCAGGGGGCGCACTTTCGCAGATAGGCGGGCACCGACCACAGGTCTGCAACCACACCGACAGGATCAAGCAGCGGCCATGCCCGAGCGAAAGCGCCTCCCAGGTCCTCGTTCTGCGCCAACGACCGACGCAGCAGATGAGGGGGCACATCCTCGTCGATCCTGTCCACGAGGATGTCGAGGAGCGCCTCCCGTATCTGGTCGCGTGCCTCGTTGTGCGGGATGCCTGATTCTGCGGTCGCAAACGCCTCGGCCCAGTCGCCGGCGTCCAGCCAGAGCTCCGCCCACGCGGTGTCGACCACCATCCCCGCCGTCGACGGTTGTTCGTAGTGCGCGACGGCCGCCGCGATCGCCTTCATCGGATCTGCGGATGATTTCACCCCGGCGACGCGCCGGTCTGTCTCCGGCACCGCCGATGCGCCTTCGGCGACGAGGTCCCGCAGAGTGCAGCTCTGAACGCCGTCCTCACCCAGGCTGGGCAGAACGTCGTCGACATAGCCCAGATAGCCCCTGCTCGGGCCGACGAAAAGCACCCCTCCCCTGCGATGCCCGAGGCGCGGGTCGGAATACAGGAGGTAGGCGGTGCGGTGCAAGGCGACGACGGTTTTTCCCGTTCCGGGGCCTCCGTCGACGACGAGTGCGCCGCGAGAACCGGCACGGATGATCGCATCCTGATCGGCCTGGATGGTGCCGAGCACATCGCGCATCCGCGTCGATCTACTGCTGCCGAGGCTCGCAATGAACGCGGACTGGTCATCGAGCGCGACATTCCCCTCCAGCCCATCCGCAGCGAAAACCTCGTCCCAGTAGTCGCTGATCCGCCCATGGGCCCACCGGTATCTGCGCCGACTGGCCAGCCCCATCGGGTTGCCGTGGGTCGCGCCGAAGAACGGCTCGGCCGCCGGGGAACGCCAGTCCAGCAGCAGCCTGTGGCCATCACCGTCGGTGAGCCCGATCCGCCCCACATAAACGGGCTCGAGGTCATCCGCACCGACCATGCGCCCGAGGCACAGATCGAGGCCGAAGCGGCTCAGAATGCGCAGGCGCGCGCTCAGTCGGTGGATCTCCAGATCCCGCTCCAAGGCCTCCTGCCCCGCCCCGCCGGGTGCGCGGCGCAGCACATCGAGGCGATCGGACAGTTCGACGGCCGATTGTTCCAGACTCTCGGCGATGGCCACGAAATGGTTCTCATCGTCGCCGATCAGCTCGGCGGCGTTCTTGGCGGCAAGTCGTTCGGGAAGGTTGAAAGCGCTGTTCATTGATGTCACAGTGAACGATTCTCAGACATGAGGGGGGCCTTGCGGCAAGCCCCCCACTGCGATATATCTTGAGAATGGAAGGGCGTCACACCCTTATCTGTCCGGCACCGATCGCACATTCGCGGCGTGCGCCCGAGGCCTGAGTCAGCTGGTCCGCTTCGGCATGCCCACCTCGTTGAGCGGCCTGTCTTCGATCCGGTCGAACTGGCCCCCGCGGGGAACGGGGCAGGTCAGCACAGTATTGCTCGCCGAGTGATCGATGAAGTGCTCCCCCATCGGATGGCGACAGACGGGGCAATCGCCCCTGACTTCTGCCGCGACATCCTCGTAGGGCCCTGTGGGAGGTGGCCCCAACGCCGTCATGAGGTGCTCATTCAGCCAGTCCACGAGCCGCATTCCCGGCCCGCGTCGAGTCTCGCCCTGTGGCTCCTGCGTGTTCTGCTGGCCTTGGAAACCAGCTTTTCTCTGGTCCATACCCCCAAGGGTACGCCTCCCCTGTCACTTCGGCCAGAGGAACCCGGGCGACGAAATCTGGGCGACTGAGCGCCTAGCGCTGGGTCGCGGCGACCCACTCGTCGAGCTTGGCGATCGCCGCACCCGAATCGATGGCCGCCGCGGCGACCGCCATCTTGTCGCGGAAGCGATCGAGGATCGGCACCTGCACCTGGCTGGAGTCCTGTGCGAGCTCCCACGAGATGAGGCCGGCTGCCGCGTTGAGCAGAACGATGTCTCTGACCGGCCCCTTCTCCCCCGCCAGCGTCGCACGGGCGATGGCCGCATTGTGCGCGCCGTCCCCGCCGACGAGATCGGAGATCCTGGCCCGGGCGATACCCAGATCCCTCGGGTCGAGGTCGTGTTCGTGCACGTCACCGCGCGAGACCTCCCAGATGTGGCTGTGGCCGGTCGTCGTCAGCTCATCCAGTCCGTCGTCGCCACGGAACACGAGCGCCGTGGCCCCACGGGTGCGGAACACTCCGACGAACAACGGAACGACGTCGAGATCGGCGACACCGACCGCGGATGCCTCGGGGCGCGCCGGATTGCACAGCGGACCCAAGAAGTTGAACACCGTCGGGATGCCCAGTTCTTTGCGTACGGGCCCCGCATGGCGGAATCCCGGGTGGAACATTGAAGCGAAGGCGAAGGAGATGCCCGTCTCGTTGAGCACGCTGGCGACCTGCTCCGGCTTCAACTGCAGGTTCACACCCAACTCGGTGAGCACATCCGATGCCCCTGACACCGAGCTGACTGCCCTGTTGCCATGCTTGAGCACGCGGGCCCCGGATGCTGCGCACACGACACTGGCCATGGTGGAGATGTTGACCGTGCCGAAGCGGTCCCCTCCCGTTCCGACGATGTCGAGTGCGAGCGGGTCGACGTCGATCGGCAGGGCCGCCTCGAGGATCGCGTCACGGAACCCGACGATCTCATCGACCGTCTCGCCTTTGCGTCGCAATGCCACGAGGAAGCCTGCGAGCTGCGCGGGAGTGGCCTCTCCCGCCATGATGTTGCGCATCGCCCAGGACGACTCAGAGATGCTCAGATCGTCTCCCTCGAGCAGCGTGGTCAGCAGTAAAGGCCATGTGACATCGACGGGCATGCCCAAAATACTATCGACTCCCTGCGCCTCGCCCTCCCCAATGACAACGCCGCCTGTGAATTTCAGCCATAATGGGAGTCGTGACCAGCACCTCTCTTACTCACTCCCCTGCGGCCCCTGTCATCAACAGGCCGAATGTCGTCGCGATCGGCACGATCGTCTGGCTGGGCAGCGAGGTGATGTTCTTCGCCGGGCTGTTCGCGATCTACTTCACGCTGAGAGGCACATCGCCGGAGGTCTGGGCCGCTGAGACCGCCGTGCTCAACGTTCCCTTCGCGCTGACGATCACGATCATCCTCGTGCTCTCCTCGGTCACAGCCCAGTTCGGGGTGTTCGCTGCCGAGCGACTGCAGCCACGCCGCACGGGTTCGATCTGGCAGCTGAGCAAGTGGGGCCTCGTCGAGTGGTTCTTCCTGAGCTACGTGATGGGCGCGATGTTCGTCACAGGCCAGGTCTTCGAGTACGCAACCCTGGTCAGCGAGTACATCGGGCTGAGCTCCAACCAGTACGGGTCAGCCTTCTACATCACCACCGGGTTCCACGGCCTTCACGTTCTCGGCGGGCTCATCGCGTTCCTGCTGATCATCGGTCGCGCATACGCGGTCAAGAACTTCGGACACAAGGAGGCGACCAGCGCGATCGTCGTCTCCTACTACTGGCACTTCGTCGACGTCGTATGGATCGGGCTCTTCCTGGTCATCTACGTCCTCAAATAGCCACCACGGCTCCTCAGGCTTACGAAACACGCAGATCAGGAACGGGAAGACCACAACACCATGGGAATCGATTCGACATCATCCGCCAATCGCCGCAAGCGATCCGGTCGTCGTCATCCGCTGGCGAGTGTCGCCCTGGTCCTCGTCGGTCTGGTCACGACCGGTGGCGCCTACGCACTCTTCACCTCGACGGCCACTGCTGAGACCTCGGTGGTCTCGCAGCAGACCATCGAAGAGGGCCAGGCCCTCTTCGCCGCGAACTGCGCAACCTGCCACGGCATGAACGCTGAAGGCACCGAAGACGGGGTGAGCCTGCACGGCGTCGGCGCCGCAGCAGTCGACTTCCAGGTCGGGACCGGCCGGATGCCCATGGCCATTCAAGGACCGCAGGCTGAGAAGAAGCCGGTCCAGTTCACGGATGCTCAGATCGCCGCGCTTGCCGCATACGTCGCGTCCCTCGCCCCCGGGCCTGCAATCCCTGACGAGTCGCTTCTCAACGGCGAGGCTGACCTCGCCAACGGAGGCGAACTGTTCCGCATCAACTGCGCCATGTGCCACAACGTGGCCGGTGCCGGTGGGGCGCTCACCGAGGGCAAGTACGCCCCCGCCCTGCACGGTGTCGAGTCGAAGCACATCTACGAGGCCATGGCGACCGGCCCCCAGAACATGCCGGTGTTCAATGACATGAACATCTCCCCCCAGGACAAGGCCGACATCGTCAGCTACCTCAAGTATCTGGAGGAGTCCCCCTCAGTGGGCGGCTTCACACTGGGCAGTCTCGGCCCGGTCTCGGAGGGCCTCTTCATCTGGATCTTCGGCCTCGGGGCCATCGTCGGCGTGACGGTCTGGATCGCCGCACGCGCGAACTAGGCGCCAACCACCACTTATCACCACAGCACAAAGCGCCGCTCGCACGAACGACGCCAATCGAAGGGAAGAGAATGGCACAGCAGGACAACGGCGATTCTTCCGCCGCTGCCGGCTCGGCTGTCGAGAAGAGCCTGCCGCCCGCAGCATCACCGGGCACGGCGGTCGTCGCCTCAGACGCGTTCGCGAACCCGGGACTGCCTCCGCACAACCTGCGGGTGACAGATCTCGATCCGGCCAAGGAGCGTCAGGCCTCACGCCGCGTCGGCGGACTCTTCATCCTCTCGATCGTCGGCAGCATCTTCGCGATCGTCGCCTACATCGTCTTCCCGATCGTCCCGGGTGATCTGGTTTCGGTACGCCTGAACACGCTGTTCTTGGGCCTCGGCATCACCCTCGCGCTGATTCCTCTTGGCATTGGCGCGATCTACTGGGCGAAGAACCTCATGCACAGCGAGGAGATGGTCGAGCAGCGGCACAGCACGCGCGGCACCGAAAGCACCCGGGCCGCCGCCGCGAACATCTTCACCCTCGGCAACAAGGAGTCGGGTTTCACCCGCCGCAAGCTCATCCGCAACAGCCTGATCGGTGCACTCGCGGTCTTCCCGCTGCCGGCGATCGTGTTCTTCCGCGATCTGGCACCAGCCGAGGATCCCGTCGCCCTCTTCAAGACCACACTGTGGAAGAAGGGCACGCGCCTCGCCCTCGACCCCTCCGGTGCCCCCATCAAGGCATCAGACGTCACGCTGGGCTCCGTCTTCCACGTCATTCCCGAAGGCCTCGAGAATGCCGAGCACAAGCTCGAGGAGAAGGCCAAGGCTGCCGTCCTCCTCATGAAGCTCGACCCGTCTGATCTGAACGAGCTTCCCGAGCGCAAGGACTGGTCGTACAACGGCATCGTCGCGTACTCCAAGATCTGTACCCACGTCGGATGCCCCGTGGCACTGTACGAGCAGCACACGCACCACCTGCTGTGCCCCTGCCACCAGTCAACGTTCGATGTAACGAACCACTGTGAGGTCATCTTCGGCCCGGCCAAGCGGCCGCTGCCGCAGTTGCCCATCGCCGTCGACTCAGAGGGCTATCTCATCGCCCAGAGCGACTTCACAGAGCCAGTCGGCCCGAGCTTCTGGGAGCGTTCAGCATGACGACCACAGCCCCCGAGACCACCACGACGACGCCCGACGCACCGGTGACTCCGCCGGGACGCGGGATGCGTTTCACCAACGCCGCCGCCAACTACATCGATGAGCGCACCAGCGTCTCCGGTGTCGTCAAAGAGCTCGGCCGTAAGATCTTCCCCGATCACTGGTCGTTCATGCTCGGCGAGGTGGCGCTGTACAGCTTCGTCGCCATCCTCATCTCGGGAACGTTCCTCACGTTCTTCTTCGAGCCGTCGATGGCACACGTCACCTACGAGGGCTCATACGTTCCCATGAAGGGCATCGAGATGTCCGCCGCCATGGCGTCGACGCTCGATATCTCCTTCGACATCCGCGGCGGCCTCCTGATGCGCCAGGTGCACCACTGGGCTGCCCTGTTGTTCGTGGCAGCCATCGGCCTCCACATGCTGCGCGTGTTCTTCACGGGCGCGTTCCGCAAGCCCCGCGAGATCAACTGGGTGATCGGCTTCGTGCTGTTCATCCTGGCAATGGCAGAGGGCTTCACCGGCTACTCACTCCCCGACGACCTCCTCTCGGGCAACGGCCTGCGCATCATCGACGGAATGGTCAAGGGAATCCCGATCGTGGGCACCTGGATCTCCTACCTCCTCTTCGGCGGAGAGTTCCCCGGGCTCGACATCGTTCCTCGCCTCTTCGTGCTGCACATCATGCTGCTCCCCGCGATCCTGATCGCCGCACTCGGCGTTCACCTGCTGTTGATGATCATCAACAAGCACACCCAGTTCGCCGGCCCCGGTCGCACCAACGACAACGTCGTCGGTGTGCCGGTCATGCCGACGTTCGCGGCAAAGGCCGGTGGGTTCTTCTTCATCGTCTTCGGAACGATCGTGCTGATCGCCTCGCTGTTCTCGATCAACCCGGTCTGGAACTACGGCCCCTACGACCCTTCCCCCGTCTCTGCGGGAACGCAGCCGGACTGGTACATCGGGTTCGCCGACGGCGGGCTTCGTCTCGTGCCGCCGGGCTGGGAGTTCATGCTCGGGCCGTGGACCGTCTCGATGAACATCCTGGCTCCGCTTGCCGTCATCGGTGCGTTCATCGTGCTCGTCGCGATCTACCCCTTCATCGAGGCGTGGATCACCGGCGACAAGCGCGAACACCACATGGCCCAGCGCCCCCGCAACGCCCCGACGCGCACCGCGATCGGTGCCGCCGGGGTGACCTTCTACGCCGTGATGTGGGCCGCCGCGAGCTCGGACCTCATGGCAACCCACTTCAGACTCAGCATCGAGGGCGTCACCCACGCCCTGCAGGCCCTGCTGATCTTTGGAACGATCATCGCCTACCTGATCACGAAGCGCGTGTGCCTCGCCCTTCAGAAGAAGGATCGAGAGATCGCCCTTCACGGCTACGAGTCGGGACGCATCGTGCGCCTGCCCGGGGGCGAGTACGTCGAGGTTCACCAGCCGCTGTCGGAGTACGACCGCTGGCGACTGGTCAGCTACGACGACTACACGCCGCTCATGATCCGCCCGAACGACCAGGGAAAGATCACCGTTGGGCAGCGGATGCGCGCCAGCCTCTCACGCTGGTTCTTCGAAGACCGCATCTCCCCGCCCACCAAGGGCGAGCTCGAGCAGGGCGGCCACCACTAGGCAGCCTCAGAACGACGAAGAGGCCTCGCGCAGCAATGCGCGGGGCCTCTTCTTTCTCTCCATCACACCCGACACTGGCACCAAGAATCACGTGCTGCGGACAGCACCAGCAACCAGCAACCAGCAACCAGCAACCGGCAACAGTAGGCGGGCAGGCAGTAAGCAGCGGCAGACGGCAGAGCAAGATTGGCTGTGCGCGACGAGGAGTCCTCTCGCATCTGCACAGCGGGGATCGCTCAGTGCTCCGAGTCGAAGACCTTCTTGAGGAAGTCGGCGGTCGAGCGATAGTCGAGCCGGTCGTAGAAGCCTGGAGCCCTGCTGCTGGCGACGGAAAGCTGACTGAGGCCTCTGGCCCTGCAGATGTCCTCCACCGCGTAGACGAGCCTGCTGCCTACACCAGAGCCCCGTGCCGCCGAATCCACGATCAACTCCTGGATCTGGGCGGCGTCATCCTTCGTGTACAGCAGGCGCGCGACCGTCATGAGGGCGTAACCGACGATGCGGGAATCCCCGGCCTCAGCGACAAGAAGCACAGTGTGGCTTCGCTCATCGATGGCCTCTGCGAAGGCGCTCTCAAACGCGGAACGCTCGACGACATAGCTGTCGGCGAGCTGCTCCACAAGCGCAAAGACTCCGGCGGCATCCGCAGCGGACGCCGACCGTATACGAGTCCTAGTGACCGAAGTTTCCACGGTAGTACTCATAGACCCATCCGACCAGCGACACCAGGAGGAGGGCAGCACCGATGAAACTGATCCAGACACCGACGCCGATGCCCATCACTACGAGCGAGCCTCCTCCAGCGAGCAGAATGGGCCACCAGCTCCAGGGGCTGAAGTGACCGAGCTCGGGATCACCGTCGTCGATATTCGCGTCGAGCCTGTCTTCGGGCAGCTCGCCGCCCTGCGAGCTGTACGACTTTCCGACATAGAAGGCGATGAAACCGCTCAGAATCCCACAGAGCGCGAGAGCGAGCGTACCCGCCCATTCGACCGTTCCATGGTGGAAGTCGAGAAGGCTCCACACCGTGTACATGGCGGAGACGACGAAGAAGAAGACGGCGATCGTCCAGAAGATATTGGCACTGGTCTTCACTGCGGTTACTTCACCTTCTCGTCGGCTTTGTCGTACACGGGAGCGTCAGGCGCGTCTTTGGCCGGACCGATGCCGACCGGCATGGCAGCCTCAGGATGGTTGAGGTCGAACGCCGGAGACTCCGAACGGATACGCGGGATGGAGGTGAAGTTGTGCCGAGGCGGCGGGCAGGACGTGGCCCACTCGAGCGAGCGTCCGTAGCCCCAGGGGTCGTTCACCGTGACCTTGGGAGCGTTACGGGCGGTGAGGTACACGTTCAGCAGGAACGGGATCATCGAGATGCCCAGGATGGCTGCGCCGATCGTGGAGAGCTCGTTCATCCACGTGTAGCCGTCTTCTGGTTGGTAGGTGGCGTAGCGGCGAGGCATGCCCACGACTCCGAGCCAGTGCTGCACAAGGAAGGTCGTGTGGAAGCCGATGAACAGCAGCCAGAAGTGGATCTTGCCCAACTTCTCGTTGAGCATCTTGCCCGTCCACTTGGGCCACCAGAAGTAGAAGCCGCTGAACATGGCGAACACGACGGTTCCGAACACGACGTAGTGGAAGTGGGCCACGACGAAGTAGGTGTCGGAGACGTGGAAGTCGAGCGGCGGCGACGCGAGGATCACGCCGGTGAGGCCACCGAAGGTGAACGTGACAAGGAAGCCGATCGCCCAGAGCATCGGGGTCTCGAAGGTGACGGAGCCCCTCCACATCGTTCCGATCCAGTTGAAAATCTTCACTCCGGTCGGAACCGCAATGAGCATCGTCATGAGGGAGAAGAACGGCAGCAGCACGGAGCCCGTGACGTACATGTGGTGAGCCCAGACGGTCACCGACAGGGCCGCAATGGCGATGGTGGCGTAGACGAGTGTCTTGTACCCGAAGATCGGCTTGCGGCTGAAGACGGGGAACACCTCGGAGACGATGCCGAAGAACGGCAGCGCAATGATGTAGACCTCAGGATGGCCGAAGAACCAGAACAGATGCTGCCAGAGGATCGCTCCCCCGGCTTCGACGTTGTATATATGAGCGCCGAAGATACGGTCCGCGGCGAGGCCGAACATGGCGGCAGCAAGAACGGGGAACGCCATGAGCACGAGGATCGAGGTCACGAGGGTGTTCCACGTGAAGATCGGCATGCGCCACATGGTCATGCCCGGGGCACGCATCGTTATGATCGTGGTGATGAAGTTGACGGCTCCGAGGATCGTTCCGAAACCACTGATGCCGAGTCCGAGCACCCATAGATGCCCACCAAGCCCTGGCGAGAACGTCGTGCTCGACAGCGGCGTATAGGCGAACCATCCGAAGGACGCCGCACCCTGCGGCGTCAGGAACCCGGCCACCGCGATCAGGCTGCCGAAGCTGTACAGCCAGTAGGCGAAGGCGTTGAGACGCGGGAACGCCACATCGGGCGCCCCTATCTGCAGAGGCATCAACACATTGGCGAATCCGGCGAACAGCGGGGTCGCGAACATGAGCAGCATGATCGTGCCATGCATGGTGAAGAGCTGATTGTACTGCTCCTTGGTCTGGAGCAGGTCCAGACCGGGTGCGAAGAGCTGGGCGCGGATGATCAGGGCCATCACGCCGCCGATGCAGAAGTACACGACGGAACTGATCAGGTACATGTACCCGATCGTCTTGTGGTCGGTCGAGGTGATCCAGTTCACCAGCACGTTGCCCTTGCGGCGCGCGGTGGGTGAGATGGTGTGGCTCGACGCCACGGTGCCCGCTGCGGGTGCCGCGTCGGCGGCTTCCGGACGACTCTCAGTTGTGGTGCTCATGATGTCGCGCTACTCCCGGTGTGCCGGCGCCTCGGTGCCGGGCTGATTCGTGTTCGTGTTGTACTCGGGGCCACGGGTTCCCGTCTGGCCTGCATCGACGAGGCTCTGGATGTAGTCGTCGTATTCGCCCTGCGAGACGACCTTCACCTTGAAGAGCATGAGCGAGTGATACTCGCCGCAGAGCTCGGCACACTTGCCCATGTACTCGCCCTCCTCGAGAGGAGTGAAGTACATGTAGTTGCTCTTGCCGGGAACGTTGTCTTTCTTGTAGAGGAAGTCAACGACCCAGAAGGAGTGCACGACGTCGCGGCTCTCGAGGTCGATCTCGACCGTCTTGCCGACCGGGAGGTAGAGCACCGGAAGCTGTTCGTAATCGATGAAGGGCGCCTCATCGGTCTCCTGAGCCTGAATGCCCTGGTAGTAGACGCCTTCGCTGCCGGGACCCTCGTTGAGGTAGTTGAAGTCCCAGGCCCAACGCTTGGCGAAGACCTCGATCTGGACATCCGGGTTCTCGGTCGGCTCCTCGATGGCCGCCTGGTCACGCGCTGTGAACGCGAAGAAGCCGATCACAAGGATGAGCGGAACGATCGTGTAGAAGATCTCGATCGGCAGGTTGTAGCGCAGCTGCACGGGAAGCCCGGTCTGGCCCTTGCGGCGGCGGTAGACCACGGCGACCCAGAGGATGAGACCCCAGGTGATGAGGCCGACCAGGATCAGCACCATCCAGGAGGTGGTCCACAGGCCGGCGATGCGGTCGGTGTGGTTGGTGATCCCCGGCTCGCCGGGCAGGAAGCCCCTCAGCTGAGCCTGGGTGCATCCTGCAAGGACGACGACAAGGGTTGCTGCAATCGGCACTGCGGCCCATCGAAGACGGCGGTTGAAACGCACCTGTGACCTCTCGGATGACGTGGAACTGTACGGACACAGTCTATTGACAGGAATCAGCCTATCCCTTTCGGACGCGCTGTCTCGAACCCGAAACGGCCCGGAGCGGCGAAAACGGGGAGCCGCCGATGGCGACTCCCCGCCGTGTCGAGAAGTTTGTCGGTTCCTGCTGCCCGTGTCGGGGCATCCGGAACCACCGGGTCATGCAGAAATCAGTGGAACGAGTCCCCACACGCGCAGCTTCCGCCAGCATTGGGGTTGTCGATCGTGAAGCCCTGCTTCTGGATCGTGTCCTCGAAATCGATCGTCGCACCGTCGAGGTACGGCACGCTCATCTTGTCGACCACGACCTCCACGCCGTCGAAATCGACCGTGTTGTCGCCGTCGAGCAGACGCTCGTCGAAATAGAGCTGGTAGATCAGCCCGGAGCATCCGCCCGGCTGTACGGCAACGCGCAGGCGCAGGTCGTCGCGACCCTCCTGCTCGTAGAGCGCGCGCACCTTGCCTGCGGCGGCATCCGTCAGCAGCACGCCGTGCGCGGCCGCCGTCTCTTCCGAGACGGCTTCTGCCAGTGTGGTGTCAGTCATGACCACTCCCTAGGTTCTCGCCCCGGACCGGCCGGGGAATTCTTCTTCCAGTGTAAGCATCCGGCGGGCAAATAGGCTCCACGTCCGAAAGTGGGCCGCGCCGGATGCCCGAACCCGCCCCGAATCAGTCGCGGGCGTTCATCCGTGCCAGGAGCAGAGCCTCCGTGAGGATCGCCTTCTGGAACACGCCCAGATGCAGCGACTCATTGGGGCTGTGCGCCTTGGACTCCGGATCCTCGACACCCGTGACGAGGATCTGAGCGGACGGGAACACCTCGACGAGATCGGCGATGAACGGAATGGAGCCGCCGATGCCGGTCTCGACCGACTCGACGCCCCAGGCATCCGTCATCGCCCGTCTGGCCTCCGCGACCGCCCAACCGCTCGTGTCCACGAGGAACGGGTCGCCCAGCTCGAATCCCGAGAGCGAGACCTGCGCTCCGAAGGGTGTGGCCGCGTCGATGTGCTGCCGAATCGCCTCGAGCGCGGAATCCGCCGTCTGCCCGGGCGCGATGCGCACGCTCACGCGCGCCCGCGCCATCGGGGACAGTGTGTTCGATGCGTTCGCGACCGACGGCGCGTCGACTCCCGTCACCGTGACGGCAGGCTGCGCCCACAGCCTGCTCAGGATGCTGCCCGAGCCGATCGGCGTGACGCCCTCGAGCAGGCCCGCCTCCTCGCGCAACTGCGATTCGGGGTATTCGGGCGTCTGCATGTCCTGCGACGTCAGCCCTTCGACGGCGACGGCGCCGTCGGCTCCATGGAAGGAGGCGAGGATGCGAACGAGCGCCATCATCGCGTCCGGAACCGCTCCCCCGAACATGCCGGAGTGGGAGGCATGCGCGAGCGTGCGCACCTCGAGCACGAAAGCCACATTGCCGCGGAGGGCGACCGTGAGCGCCGGGGTGTCGACGTCCCAGTTGTCGGAGTCGGCCACCACGATCGCATCCGCCTCGAGCTCGGCCCTGTGCTGCTGGATGAAATTGCGGAATGAGAGGGAGCCGGACTCCTCCTCGCCCTCGATGAAGACCGCGAGTCCAAGATCGAAATCGGCACCGACCGTCTCCACGAACGCCCGGATGGCGCCGACATGCGCCATGACGCCGGCCTTGTCGTCGGCCGCACCCCTGCCGAAGAGTCTCTCGCCCCGGAGGGTCGGCTCGAACGGCGGCGACTCCCAGTCCTCGTCCTGGCCGGGGGGCTGCACATCGTGATGCGCGTAGAGCAGGATCGTCGGCTTGCCGTTCTTCGCCGCCCTGCGGGCGAGAACAGCAGGCTTGCCGGATGCCTCACCGTCGCCGATCGGCGCGCGCGCGACCTGTACCGACTCGAAGACGCCCAGACCCTCCAGAAGCGCGGCCACAGCATCCGCGCTCTCATCGACATGGCGCGGGTCGAATGCCGGCCAGGAGACGGACGGGATGCGCACGAGGCGCGAAAGGTCGGCGATCGCCGCAGGCATTCCATCGCGAACGCTACTGCGGAGTGCGTCGACCAGGGACGCGTCGTCGGGGGCTGCCGTGATCTCAGAAGAACTCATGCAGGTAATCTTAAGGCGACCACTACGCAAGGAAACTCCATGGCCAAGCCCGACCCCACCTCCCCCGCCGGATCCTCCGAACCCGACACAACAGACGAATCCGTCTCGGGCAAGGGCCGGCCGACGCCGACGCGCAAGGAGCGCGAAGCCGCGAATCTGCGCCCCCTCGTCTCCAACGACCGTAAGGCGGCCAACAAGGAGTCCAAGGCCAAGTACAACGAGGCTCGTGAGCGGGCCCGAATCGGCATGGCCAATGGCGAGGAGAGGTTCCTGCCGGAGCGCGACAAGGGCGCACAGCGCCGCTACGTGCGCGACTACGTCGATGCGCGGTTCAGCGTCGGCGAGATCATGATCCCCGTCATGTTCCTCGTCATCATCATCTCGTTCGTGAACAGCGCGGCCATGCAGGTCATCGCCATCTTCGTTCTGTGGGCGTTCTTCCTGCTCGCAGTGCTCGACTGCATCATCGCCGGCATGCTCGTCTCACGACGTCTCGCGAAGAAGTTCGGAGCAGACAAGGTGCAGAAGGGCGCCCGCTGGTACTGCGCGATGCGCTGCCTGCAGATGCGCTTCATGCGACTGCCGAAGCCGCAGGTCAAGCGTTGGGCATACCCCGAGTGATCCGCCAGCGGGCAGCTCAGCTCTCGGCAGCACCCGTTCGTGGCGTGGCAGCTCTGTAGCCTGCCCGCTTCAGCGCCCTGTTGATACCGGCTGCCCACAACGGGCCACGGTAGATGAATCCGGTGTATCCCTGCACAAGGGTGGCACCCGCATCCAGTCGTTCCATGACATCGGCGGCGGTCTCCACGCCGCCGACCGATATCACGCACATCGTCTCGGGGAGCTCCTCACGCAGGATGTGTAGAACCTCGAGCGACCGCGCCCGCACGGGTGCCCCGGAGAGGCCGCCAGCACCGATCCGTTCGATCGTCGCGGGATCGGAGCGCAGCCCCTCGCGGGAGATCGTGGTGTTCGTGCCGATGACACCGGCGAGGCCGAGCTCGACGGCGAGGGCGGCGATGCGACGCACCTCGTCGTCGGAGAGATCGGGGGCGATCTTGACCAGAACGGGCGTCGCGCCCGCCGCATCCCGCACCGCCGACAACAGCGGGGCAAGACGGTCTATCTCCTGGAGACCGCGCAGGCCCGGAGTGTTCGGTGAGCTGACATTCACCGCGAGGTAGTCACTGTGCGGAGCCACCAACCGTGTGCTCTGCAGATAGTCGTCGATCGCATCGTCCACCTCGACCACACGACTCTTGCCGATGTTCGCGCCGATCACGGGGCGGATGCGTCTCGCCATCTCGCGCTCCAGGCGCGAGGCCGCCGCCGCGGAGCCGTGATTGTTGAAACCCATGCGATTGATGACGGCACGATCGGCGACAAGCCGGAACATGCGCGGGCGCTCGTTGCCCGGCTGTGCCCGCGCCGTGAGGGTTCCCACCTCGACATGCCCGAAGCCGAGCTGCCCCAGGGCACGGATGGCGAGCCCCTCCTTGTCGAAGCCGGCGGCGACACCGAACGGCGACGGGAACGTCGTTCCGAGCGCGGTGACCCGCAGCGAGGCATCCGGCCGCAGGAAACGACGAAGAAGCTGGCCGACTCCCGTCACGGGAAGGGCACGGATGACCCGGAATGCCACGGTGTGGGCGAACTCCGGATCGAGTCGGGTCAGGATGAGGGAGAAGAGTAAGCGATACATGCCGTTGCCACACTAGCGGTCACGGCGTCGACGCATGTCACCCCTCGGCGAAGCCGACAGCATCCGTCACTATGACGTCTGCTCCTCCGGACGACCACCGTGCTCCACCCGCAGCTGGCCGATCGCGGACTCGAAATCCTCCAACGACTCGAAGGCCTGATAGACGCTGGCGAAGCGCAGATACGCCACCTCGTCCAGCTCACGCAGCGGCGCCAGAATCGCCAGCCCGATGTCGTTCGCCTCGATCTGAGAGGCACCGGTGGCCCGGATCGACTCCTCCACACGCTGGGCGAGAAGAGCCAGATCGGTGTCCGTCACAGGCCGCCCCTGGCATGCCTTGCGCACGCCCGCCACGACCTTCTCCCGACTGAATGGCTCGAGAACGCCATTGCGCTTCACGACGCTGAGGCTCGCGGTCTCGGTCGTGCTGAAACGGCGCCCGCACTCAGGGCACTGACGACGACGACGGATCGACAGGCCGTCATCGCTCGTGCGCGAATCGATGACCCTCGAATCTGGATGGCGGCAGAAAGGGCAGAACATGGTGACACAAGGATAGGCCACCGCAGGTGGGAAGCCCCGCAGGAGCAGCCCCGGGCTCAGCCCTGTCGCTCGGCTCCCCCATCGAACCGCGCCGTGACCGCTGCGGCATGAGCGGGAAGATCCTCCGCCGTCGCCAGCGCGACGATGCGCTGCTCGACGCCACGCAGCGCCTCCCGGCTGTAACGGATGACCTGCTGCGGTCGCAGGAAGGTGTAGGCCCCCAGCCCCGAGGAGAAACGGGCCTGCCCGCCCGTCGGGAGAACATGGTTCGAGCCCGCGAGATAGTCGCCAAGGCTGACGGGCGAGTTCTCGCCGACGAAGATCGCACCCGCGCTGTCGATGAGCTCGAGCAGTGCGTCGACATCGGCGACCTGAAGCTCAAGATGCTCCGGACCGTAGGCATTGCTGAACGCGGCCGCGTCCGCAAGCCCGTCGACGAGCACGAGCGCCGACTGTCTGCCGCCGAGCGCCTCCTCGACCCGGGCACGGTGCGCCGCCAGCGGGACCAGTCGCCCGAGCTCCCGCTCGACCGCCTGGGCGAACTCTGCCGAATCGGTGACGAGCACCGCAGAGGCGAGCTCGTCATGTTCCGCCTGACTGATGAGATCGGATGCGACCAGATAGGCGTCGGCCGCAGCATCCGCGATCACCAGGATCTCGGTCGGGCCCGCCTCAGAGTCGATTCCCGCCTGACCACGAACGAGTCTCTTCGCCGCGGCGACATACACATTGCCCGGGCCGGTGATGAGCTGAACAGGGTCGAGACCCGCATCGGGAACGCCATAGGCGAAGGCGCCGATCGCGCCGGCCCCTCCCATGGCGTAGACCTCATCGACGCCGAGCAGGCCGGCTGCTCCGAGGATCGTCGGATGCACGGAACCCCCGAAAGCCTTCTGCGGAGGCGATGCGAGGGCGATTGACGTGACCCCCGCGACCTGCGCGGGAACGACATTCATGACCACGCTCGACGGGTACACCGCCTTGCCGCCGGGGACATACAGCCCGACGCGGGCGACGGGCGTCCACCGCTGGAGGACCTCGGCGCCATCCCCGAGCGACGTCACCGTCGGAGCCGGAACCTGCGCCGAACTCGCCGCGCGCACACGGTGGATGGCCTCCTCGAGCGCCTCCCGAACGGACGGCTCGAGCGCCTCGACCGCAGCAGCGATCGCCTCGGCCGGAACCCGCAGCGTTGCGGGTCGAACTCCGTCGAGGCGCTCCGCCTGCCCGAGCAGCGCATCTGTGCCGCCGCTCCTGACCTCCCCTATAAGTTGCTCCGCCACTGCGGACGCCGCCGACACATCCGTCAGGGAGCGGGGAATGAGGGCGAGAAGTTCACTCGCACTGGGCTCGAGGCCTCGCAGGTCAATGGTCTGGATCATGGCGAGATCAACCTTATCTTCAGTGCCGACCAGCGGATGATCAGGCGGGTCCTCCCGACCGTCAGGCCAGACAGGATGGGCCCAGCAGCGATTTCAGCTCACCGTACAGATCGGCGGTCACCGTCACCGGGTAGGGAACCTCGAACATCCGCGCCGTGTCGCCCTTGACCAGTTTGAGCCGAACCTCCGTGTCACCCGAATGGCGGATCAGCACGTCTCCCAGCGCCGTCACCACATCGGTTGTGGCCCGGAACTCGGGCACCGAGATCGTGAGCGGGCCCGAGCCGAGGCTCTGCCCCGTGTCGGGCTGGAACATGCTCGACGCGTGCAGATTGACGCCGTCGTCGCGCACGCTGACCCTGGCACGGATGGCCATGATCGAGTCGGCCACAAGCGCAGGAGAGAACTCCTGGTAGGTCTTGCCGAGGAACATGACCGTGATCTCGCCGCCGAAATCCTCGACCGTGATCAGGCCGTACGGATTGCCCGAATTGCGTGCCGTGCGATGCTGCACAGATGTGACCAGACCCGCGATGGTGACCGTCTCGCCGTCGCTGACCGCCTCACCGCCCAGGATGTCGGCGATCGTCACGCTGGCATGCTTCGCGAGCTGGAGCTCAAGCCCGGCCAGAGGATGATCGGAGACGTACAGGCCCAACATCTCCCGCTCGAAGAGGAGTTTATCTCGCTTGGACCACTCGGGACGCTCAGGAACTCCGCCGGCCGCCTGGGGTTCATCCCAGAGATCGTCGAAATTGAAGCCGACCTGGCCATTGGCCTCGGCCCGCTTGTCGCGTACAGCACCTTCGGCCGCATCCTCGTGGATCTCATAGAGGGCACGCCTCGTGTCGCCGAGCGAATCGAACGCCCCCGCCTTGATGAGTGACTCGATCGTGCGCTTGTTCGCGACCGAGATCGGCACCTTCTTGAGGAAGTCATGGAACGCGATGAAGCGCCCCTTCTCATCGCGAGCATGACGGATCTGATCTACCACGGCGAAACCGACATTGCGCACGGCTCCCAGACCGAAACGGATGTCGTCGCCGACGGCGGCGAAGAAACCGATCGACTCGTTGACATCCGGCGGAAGAACCTTGATGCCCATACGACGGCACTCATTGAGGTAGATCGCCAGCTTGTCCTTGGAATCGCCGACGCTCGTGAGCAGAGCCGCCATGTACTCGGCCGGATAGTGGGCCTTCAGATACGCGGTCCAGTACGAGATCACGCCATAGGCGGCCGAATGCGCCTTGTTGAACGCGTAGTCGGAGAAGGGCAGCAGGATGTCCCACAGCGCCTTGATCGCGGCATCCGAGAAGCCGCGCTCCTTCATGCCCCCGCTGAAGCCCTCGTACTGCTTGTCGAGCTCGGACTTCTTCTTCTTGCCCATCGCTCGACGGAGGATGTCGGCCTGACCCAGGGAGAACCCGGCAACCTTCTGCGCGACCGACATCACCTGCTCCTGGTAGATGATGAGGCCGTAGGTGCCGCCGAGGATCTCCTGAAGGGGTTCCTCGAGCTCGGGATGGATCGGCGTGATCTCCTGCATCGCATTCTTGCGGAGCGCATAGTTCGTGTGCGAGTCGGCGCCCATGGGGCCGGGTCGGTACAGGGCGATGACGGCGGAGATGTCCTCGAAGTTGTCAGGCTTCATGAGCCGGAGCAGGCCACGCATGGGGCCGCCGTCGAGCTGGAACACGCCCAGGGTGTCGCCCCTCGCCAGAAGCGCATACGCATCCGGGTCGTCGAGTTCGAGGTCCTCGAGAACGGGCCTGTGTCCACGGTTCGACTCGATGTTGTCGAGGGCGTCGTCGATGATCGTGAGGTTTCGCAGCCCCAGGAAGTCCATCTTGATGAGGCCGAGCGCCTCACACGCCGGATAGTCGAACTGGGTGACGATCTGGCCATCCTGCTCGCGCTTCATGATGGGGATGATGTCGATGAGGGGCTCGCTCGACATGATCACGCCCGCAGCGTGCACGCCCCACTGACGCTTGAGGTTCTCGAGGCCCAGCGCCGTCTCGAAGACGGTCTTCGCCTCCGCATCGCTCTCGACGACGGCCCGGATGTCTCCCGCCTCCTTGTAGCGTGGGTGATCCTTGTCGAAGATGCCTGTGAGCGGGATGTCCTTGCCCATGATGGGCGGAGGCATCGCCTTCGTCAGCTTCTCCCCCATGCCGAAGGGGAAGCCGAGCACCCGGGAGGAGTCCTTGAGAGCCTGCTTCGCCTTGATGGTGCCGTACGTGACGATCTGAGCGACTCGCTCATCGCCGTACTTCTCGGTCACATACTTGATGACCTCGCCGCGGCGACGGTCGTCGAAGTCGACATCGAAGTCAGGCATGGAGACACGATCAGGGTTGAGGAAGCGCTCGAAGATGAGCCCGTGCCTCAGCGGGTCGAGATCGGTGATGCGCATCGCATACGCCGCCATCGAGCCGGCACCGGAACCACGGCCGGGGCCGACCCGGATGCCGTTGTCCTTCGACCAGTTGATGAAGTCGGCGACGACGAGGAAGTAACCCGGGAACCCCATCTGGAGGATGACGCCGACCTCGTAGTCGGCCTGCCTGCGCACATCGGCCGGGATCCCATCGGGGTAGCGGTAGTGCAGGCCCTTGTCGACCTCCTTGACGAACCAGCTCTCCTCGGTCTCACCCTCGGGAACGGGGAACCGCGGCATGAAGTTCGCGCCCTCATCGAAGGTGACATCGCAGCGTTCCGCGATGAGAAGCGTGTTGTCGCAGGCCTCCGGGTGATCGCGGAACAGCTGACGCATCTGGCTCGCCGACTTGAGGTAGAACTCGTCGGCGTCGAACTTGAAGCGCTTCGGGTCGTCGAGGGTCGTTCCCGACTGCACGCACAGCAGTGCGGCATGGCTCGTGGCGTCGTGGGCGTGGGTGTAATGCAGGTCGTTCGTCGCGACGAGCGGGAGTTCGAGATCCTTGGCCAGACGCAGGAGGTCGCTCATGATGCGCCGCTCGATGCCCAGCCCGTGATCCATGATCTCGGCGAAGTAGTTCTCCTTGCCGAAGATGTCACGGAAGTCCGCGGCGGCCTTCTTGGCCTCCTCGTACTGCCCCAACCTCAGGCGGGTCTGCACTTCGCCGCTGGGGCATCCGGTGGTCGCGATGAGCCCACCCGCGTACGTGGACAGGAGCTCCCTGTCCATACGCGGCTTGAAGTAGTACCCCTCGAGTGAGGCCCTCGACGACAGCCGGAACAGGTTGTGGAGGCCCTCATTGCTGGCACTCAGAAGCGTCATGTGCGTGTACGCGCCGGCACCCGAGACGTCGTCTTCACCGCCGTTACCCCACTTGATGCGGGTCTTGTCGGTGCGGTGAGTGCCCGGAGTGACGTAGGCCTCGGTGCCGATGATCGGCTTGATGCCGGCGCTCGTAGCCGTCTTCCAGAAGTCGTACGCCCCGAAGACGTTGCCGTGGTCGGTGACCGCGACTGCGGGCATGCCCTGCTCGACGGCAGCGTCGATGAGCGGTTTGACGCGCGCCGCTCCGTCCAACATCGAGTACTCACTGTGCACATGAAGGTGCACGAAGGAATCGTTGCTCGAAGGCACTACTTCTCCGTCTAGCCGAGGGTCATCCAGAAGGGGGCGGGGTGGTTCTCCAGTCTACGGCGAGCCCACGACGGTCGACTCCACCGACAGGCCGCGCAGCGGGCCGTCAGGCGTCGCGAAGCGTGTCGAGCGCGTGCTGGAGATCATCCGGATAGCGCGACTCGAACTCGACATACTCCCCGGATGCCGGATGCCGGAACCCGAGACGCATCGCGTGCAGCCACTGCCGCGTCAGCCCGAGGCGCTCGCTCAGGGTCGGGTCGGCACCATACATGGAGTCGCCGACACACGGATGCCGCTGCGCCGCCATGTGGACCCGGATCTGGTGTGTGCGCCCCGTCTCGAGATGGATCTCGAGCAGCGACGCGCCGGGAAAGGCCTCGAGCGTCTCGTAGTGCGTGACCGAGTCCTTGCCACCGGCGACGACCGCGAACTTCCAGGCAGAGGAGGGATGCCGACCGATCGGCGCATCGATGGTTCCCCGCAGCGGATCGGGGTGCCCCTGGACGACGGCGTGATAGATCTTGTCGACGTCGCGGTCGTGGAAGGCCCGCTTGAGCTCGGTGTAGGCGCGCTCCGACTTCGCGACCACCATGAGCCCACTGGTGCCGGCATCCAGCCGATGCACGATTCCGGCGCGTTCGGCTGCCCCCGACGTGGAGATGCGGAAGCCCGCCCCGGCGAGAGCGCCGAGCACGGTGGGCCCGTTCCATCCGACGGACGGGTGCGCCGCAACCCCGACCGGCTTGTCGATCACGACGATGTCGTCGTCATCGTGAACGATCGTGAAACCGGGCACGAGAGCGGGCACGATGGAGGGCTCCTCACGGGGACGCCACTCGATCTCGAGCCAGCTGCCGGCGCGAAGGCGGTCGGACTTCGACAGAGTGACCCCGTCGGATCTGACCCCTCCCGCATCGATCACCTCGGCGGCGAAGGTGCGAGAGAAGCCCATCAGTTTCGCCAATGCGGCGTCCACCCGCTCGCCCGCCAGACCGTCTGCAACGGGAAGCGTGCGCGATTCCATACCCACCCCGCTAGCGATCGTGGTCAACGACTGCGGCAGGCTCAGCATCCGAAGCCTCGCGGCTCTCATGCCGTGTGCCGTCGAGGCCGATGCCCCGGATCGTGAGGATGATGAACAACCCCATGCTGGAGACGATGAAGATGTCGGCGATGTTGAAGATCGCGGGGAATCCCCAGACCTGAATGAAGTCGACGACGTGACCCACACCGAAGCCCGGCTCCCGGAAGAGACGATCGGTGAGGTTACCGATCGTTCCTCCCAGCAGCATGCCGAACAGCACCGCCCAACCGATCGAGCGGATGCGGTGGGCGAAGAGCACGATGAAGATCGTGACCGCCGAAGCGGCTATGGAGAATATCCAGGTCGAGCCACTGGCCAGGGAGAACGCCGCACCCGAGTTCTTGACGAACACGAACTGCAGCAGCTCCCCCAGAACCTCGTTGTGTTCCCGCGGAATCAGCTCCGCGACAACCCAGGCCTTGCTGAGTTGATCTGCCCCATAGACGAGCAACGCGACGACGACGAGCGCGCCGAGTGCCCGAATGTTGACCCGGGGAGAGCGACCCTTCGTTGTCGGCTCAGTTGCCGACAAAGCCCTGGAAGTTCGCCGGAGGCTGGTTGGCCGGAGCCGAGAAGTCGGAACCGAACTCGTTCTGCGCGGCAGGAACATCGTTGCTGCCGGTGTTCAGCGAGTTGGCCGACTCGAGCTCGCGCAGCTGACCCTCGATGTAACCCTTGAGGTTCTGGCGGTACTCGCGTTCGAAGGTGCGAAGCTCTTCGATCTGGGACTCGAGTGCGGAACGCTGGGACTCGAGCTCGCCGACCTTCTGGCGCTGCTCGGCCTCTGCCTCGCCGACGACACGAGCCGCAGTGGCGTGGCCCTCGGCGATGAGCGCGTCGCGCTTCTCGATGCCCTCACGCACGTGCTCCTCGTGGAGGCGGCGCGCTAGCTGCAGAAGATTGTTGGTGCTGCCGGTCTCGTCGAGACCCGGAGTGGCCGCGGCCTCTGCCGGGGCGGCGGGAGCCGGTGCCGGCACGGGCTCTGCGACCACAGACGTCGGAACCTCTGCGGCGGCCGGAGCGGCGGCCTCAGGAGACTCCGTGGCGCCGCTGCGCTGCAGCTCGGCAATTCGCGAGTCGCTGGCGATGAGGCGCTGACGAAGCTCCTCATTCTCCTGACCGAGGCGGCGAAGCTCTACGACAACCTCATCGAGGAAGTCATCCACCTCGTCCTGGTCGTAGCCCTCACGGAACTTCGTCGGCTGAAACCGCTTGTTGACTACGTCTTCAGGCGTAAGCGCCATTCTCGTCACCTCAAAAACTCTCTGTTGATCAACTGCAACGTTGGGACAACGCTAGCAATACACGGCTGCCCGAACCTGAAAGCGCGGGATGCTCCTCAAGGTTACAGGGCGGACGCCATCTGACGACCCGCCGAGACTACATAAAGTAACACCAACACCACCAGCATCACGATGCTCCATGCGAAATCGAGCGAAATTCCCCCCAGCCGAATGGGAGGAAGGAGCCGTCTGGTGAAGAGCACGGGCGGGTCGGTGAGCGTGTAGACGAACTCAGCGAGCACGAGTACGGCACCCTTGGGGCGCCAGCCGCGCGAGAACGCCACCACCAGTTCGAGGATAAAACGCCCCCACATCAGGAGGAAGTAGATGAGCAGCGCGAAGTACGCGATGGTCAGCAGGACGAAGAGGATCACAGGACGAGCCTAGGGCCCGCCGGGGCATGCCCCGTCACGACTCGGAGCACCGGCAGGCCACAGCAGGACGACTACTGGGCGAAGTACGAGGCGTCAGCCGGCTCCGCGTCGACATGCGACTGCTCGCCGCTGACCGCGATATGTGCCGGAGAGAGCAGGAAGACCTTCGAGGTGACACGCTCGATCTTGCCGTAGAGGCCCTGCGACAGGCCACTGGCGAAATCGACGAGGCGCCGAGCATCCGGCTCGCTCATCTGCGACAGGTTGATGATGACCGGGATGCCCTCGCGGAAGCTCTCGGCGATGACCTGAGCGTCCTTGTACTGACGCGGGTGCACCGTGAGGATCTCGTTCATGTCGTTCGAGGCGACGACGCGAGCGGGCGTCGCACGGCGAAGGGGCGTGACAGGCGCACGCTGAGCCGAGTGCTGCACCGCGTTGCCGGGCGCAGGCTGATGTGACTGGGCGTGCTGTGCCGGCTGCTGGGCAGCGACGGGCGCGGCGCTCTCTTCATAGTCGAACTCCTCATCGGCAAGGCCGAGGTAGACCATCGTCTTGCGAAGTGGGTTTGCCATGGTTGAAGCCTCCTGATCGTGACGTTTCTCCTGCGAGATTAACCCGGATGCCGCCCGAATCCGGTCATTGCCGGGGGCGAGTCGAAGGTGTGTTGCGGCCGCTACTTGAGGAAGTCCGGGATGTCGAGACCCTCTTCAGCGTCATCGAACACCGGGTCTGCAGGTGCCTGGGGCAGCTCGGGCTCAGCCGACCATGCGGGCGCGCTCTCGGCGCCCTGCGAGGTGGTCGCCGCGGACGCGTCGGCCGGAAGCGCCTCGCCGCTCGCGGGATCGATGTAGTTCGAACGGTGGCCCTGCTTCTTGATGACAGGCTCCCCTCCGTCGAATCCGGCGGCGATGACGGTGACCCGCACCTCGTCGCCGAGCGTGTCATCGATAACGGCACCGAAGATGATGTTCGCCTCGGGGTGCACAGCCTCCTGCACGAGCCTGGCCGCGTCGTTGATCTCGAAGATGCCGAGGTTCGAGCCACCCTGGATGGAGAGCAGCACGCCATGCGCGCCGTCGATGCTCGCCTCGAGGAGCGGCGACGCGACAGCCAGCTCGGCCGCCTTGATCGCACGATCGGCACCCCGGGACGAGCCGATGCCCATGAGCGCGGAGCCGGCGCCCTGCATGACGGACTTGACGTCGGCGAAGTCGAGGTTGATGAGGCCGGGCGTGGTGATGAGATCGGTGATGCCCTGCACACCGGCGAGGAGGACCTGGTCTGCCGTGGCGAAGGCCTCGAGGAAGCTGATGCCGCGGTCGCTGATCTCGAGCAGGCGGTCGTTGGGCACGACGATGAGCGTGTCGACCTCGGTCTTGAGGGCGGAGATACCGACCTCGGCCTGAGCTGCGCGACGCTTGCCCTCGAATCCGAAGGGCCGCGTGACGACGCCGATCGTCAGAGCGCCGATCGACTTGGCGATGCGTGCGACCACGGGCGCACCACCCGTTCCGGTGCCGCCTCCCTCACCCGCGGTGACGAAGACCATGTCTGCGCCGGCGAGGGCCTCCTCGATCTCGTCCGCGTGGTCTTCGGCGGCGCGACGGCCGACCTCGGGGTCGGCTCCTGCGCCGAGGCCGCGGGTGATCTCACGGCCGACGTCGAGCTTGACGTCGGCGTCGCTCATGAGCAGGGCCTGGGCATCCGTGTTGATGGCGATGAACTCGACCCCGCGAAGTCCGAGCTCGATCATGCGGTTGACGGCGTTGACTCCGCCGCCACCGATGCCGACGACCTTGATCACGGCGAGGTAGTTCTGATTTGTTGACACGTCCGGCCTCCGCTGGGAACTTTCAACCTCTACTAGAAGCTTAAAGTTATGCTCAGTATGTATTTCCTGACTCGAAAGTAGGCGGGCTCCGGCCCTGCGGGACTCAGGCGTACCCGCGTGTCGCGAACTCGGAGCCGATTAACAGTCGCAGGGCCCTGAACTCGGCCCGAATGCCCCGAATCAGCCGGGGCGGACGACAGCGCTCAACGGCGCCGTGACGTCATATTCGACCAGCGCATTCGGATCCTGCAGCGCCACCAGCTTCTCGAGCACACGCGCCTTGAGCGGCGTGCGATCCACACTCCCCCACACGACCCGCTGACCGACGCCGCCGAACACGAGCGTCACATCGTCCATCGTCGACGCCGTCACCCGGTCGACCCGTGCAAGCAGCGGCTCAGGAAGCGCCAGCAGCACCGACACGACCGACTCGAATGCAGCGCCCTTCGCATCCGGATCAGCCAGCTCGAGCAGCGGCACGCCCGCCGGCCGGGTCTCCGACAGCTCGATCTCCACACCCGCCGGATCCACAAGGGAATAGCCGGATGCCGTCATGAGCGACGCCATCGGCTGGCGCTCTGCGATGTGAATGATCAGGGTGTGAGGAGGAACCGCCTCGGTGACATAGCTGCGGATGAGCGGAAACGCCGACAACTCATCCGTCAACGCACCGTAGTCGAGCAGCGCGAGGGGTGTGCCGAGCTGCCCGTCGACGGCGGCGTGCACCTCGTCCGGGCTGATACGGGAGGTTCCCGTGATCTCGATCTCCTCCAGCGCGAGCAGCGGCGAATAGACGGCCACCGCGATGAGTCCCCCCAGCAGGGCCGTGACCACGAGCGCCGACAGCCATGCGAGGCGGCGGTGGCGCGAGCGACGGGTGAAACGCCTGACCTCGAGCTTCTCGAAGCGGCGCCGCTCATGAGCTGCACGGCGGGCCTGACGCTGTGCCGCCCGAAGCGTGCTCTTCTCCGAGGCTGCAGCCTTCGCTCCCCCACGATCACTCGCGCCAGGGACGGGGTCTCCGGATGCACGAGCGCCGGCGGGCGAGGCGGCAGAAGGCGGTGCCCCGATCACCGGGATGCTGTCGGTGTCGACATCGTCGGCCACCGGACGGCGGGAGCGCTTCACCTTCGACGGCGTCGACGCGTCCTTGGCGGCATCCGATCGCCTCAGTCGCGCACCGATGCCCTGCAGCGGCCTCCTGCGCTTCGTGGGAGTCCCCTCGACAGGCTTTCCACCCACTGCATCATCCGGGAGGCCGGCACCCGTGGGCGTCGCCCTGCGGTCGAACCCCTCAGGACGCTTCATGCACTGTCACGTCCCACAGAATCGAGAGCAGCGAGCAACTGCGGGATGATCAGGTGGATGTCGCCGCCGCCCATGGGCACGAGCAGATCACCCTCGCGGGCGATCGACGCCGCATACTCCGCGGCCTGCTGCCAGCCATCGAAATAGCGCACAACATCCGGATCTCCGAACTGCTCCGCGATCAGGGCACCGGTCACACCGGGCAGCGGATCCTGACGCGCGCCGTAGATCGGCACGATCACCGTATGGTCGGCGAGACGCTCGAACGCCTGCGCGAACTCTCCCGCCATGTCGCGCGTGCGGGTGAAGAGATGCGGCTGGAAGATCGGGATGACCCTGCCGCCCGCCGCGACGCCACGGGCGCCAGAAAGCGCCGCCTCGACCTCTGTCGGGTGATGCGCGAAGTCATCGAACACGCGAACCCCGCGCACCTCGCCGCGGAACTCGAAACGACGCTCCGCTCCCTCGAAACCCGCGATGGCGTCGAGCGAACGACGCGGGTCGAAGCCGAGGCCGACGAGCACGGCGAAAGCACCGGCCGCATTGATCGCATTGTGCATCCCCGCGACCTTCATCTCGACGGCGTGGTCGAACCCCTCCCACGAGAGTGTGAAGGAGACCGTCGCACCCGACTCGACCGAATGGAGGCGCACATCCGCGGAAGCATCCGTGCCGAAGGTGAGCACCCTCCGCGCCGAGAGACGGCTCGTGATGTCGACGGCCCCGGGATCGTCGGAGGAGATCACGACCAGCTCGTCTGCGGCATCCGCAAAAGAGATGAAGGCCTCTTCGAAGGCCTCCCGCGAGCCGTAATGATCGAGGTGATCGGGGTCGACATTGGTCACCAACACGACGGAGGTGTCGTAGAGCAGGAAGGAGCCGTCGGACTCATCCGCCTCCACCACGAAGACCTCGCCCGAGCCATACGCCGCGCTCACCCCGAGCGAGCGGATGACACCGCCGTTCACGAAACTCGGGTCGGCGCCGAGCGCCTTCAGCGCCGTCACGATCATCGCCGTCGACGTCGTCTTGCCATGCGCGCCTGCAACCGCCACGAGTCTGTCCTGCCGGGTCAACCAGGCGAGGGCCTGCGCCCTGTGGATGATCGGTGTGCCCCGGTCGCGCGCCGCGCGATACTCGGGATTGTCCTCAGAGATCGCCCCCGTCACCACGAGGGTGTCTGCAGCGCCGATGTTCGCCGCGTCATGGCCGATCGCGACCGACACACCCTTCGCCCGCAACGCCTCGACGGTGGCCCCTTCGCGGGCGTCCGAGCCCGTCACGGGAATGCCCGCATCAACGAACAGGGCCGCGATGCCGCTCATCCCGGCACCGCCGATGCCGACGAAGTGCACGGAACCCAGCTCGTCTGGAACCTGCTGGGAGAAATCCGACTTGATCATCGTGCCTAACTTATCCTGACTGCCTCGTGGATCAGCCCCACCATACGATCGGTTCCGTCACGCATGCCGATCGACGCCGCAGCACCCGCCATCTCGCTCAGTGCCCGACGATCCTGCAGTAGCGGGACCAGGGATGTTCCAACCCATTCGGGAGTGAAGACGGCGTTGTCGACGAGACGGGCCGCACCCGACTCCACCGCCTGCCGAGCGTTGAGCCGCTGCTCGCCGTTACCGATGGCCAGAGGAACATAGACGGCCGGGATGCGCAGGGCCGTCAACTCGCTGACCGTCGCGGAACCCGCCCGCGACACCGCGAGATCGGCCACGGCGAGAGCCAGGTCCATCCTGTCGCAGTAATCGATCGCATGATGATGCTTCAGGGTCTGGCCCCGCAGGTCGCCGCGCTCCCCCGTGATGTGAAGCAGCTGCCATCCCGCACCGATCACGCCCGCTGCGGAGGCCAAGACCGTGTCGTTGATGCGCTTCGCGCCGAGCGAGCCGCCGGTCACAAGAAG
This sequence comes from Homoserinimonas aerilata, assembly GCF_006716125.1. Taxonomy (NCBI): domain Bacteria; kingdom Bacillati; phylum Actinomycetota; class Actinomycetes; order Micrococcales; family Microbacteriaceae; genus Homoserinimonas; species Homoserinimonas aerilata. The sequence goes on from NZ_VFOM01000001.1 coordinate 1,286,131, forward strand.
GGTCTGACGTGCAGCATCGAGGCCGAAGAACTCGATCGCCTCCGCGCGGGACGCATGCCTGTCGAGCTCCTCGATCTCACGACGCAGGGGCATCCCCACCAGCCGGGCGTGCCGCAGCCTTGTTCCGGGGAACGCGACACCGACGAAACGGGTGAGCATGCTGCCGAACCGATTGGCCATGCCGGGCCGGGCATTCGCCTCGTGCACGACCATGGGGAGACGGGCACGTCGGGCAGCCAGATAGGCGGGTGCCGCGACATAGCCTCCGACCCCGACCACGACATCAACCTCACGCTCCTCGAGCGTCTGCACGATCGAGCCGACCATGGCTCGGAACCTGCCCGGGAATGTCAGCATCGCGCGACCCGGACGACGAGGAAACGGCACCTTCGGCACCACGACGAGCTCATAGCCGCGCTGCGGCACCAGCCGTGCCTCAAGTCCCTCCGCCGTGCCCAGCACGATGATCTCGGACTCCGGCTCACGCTCGCGGAGCCTGTCGGCCATCGCGAGCAGGGGGTTCACATGACCAGCGGTCCCCCCACCGGCCAGAAGATACCTCGTCACGAGTCGACCCGACCGTGTGCGTCGGCGCGAGCCGCCGGTCGTGGCACAGGCTTGCGCGCGAAGGAGAGGACAACACCGATGGCGATCATGCTGCTGATGAGCGCCGTGCCACCAGACGAGATCAGCGGCAACGGAACGCCCAGCACCGGCAACACCCCCAACACCACCGCGATGTTCACGAAGGCCTGTCCTGCGAGCCAGACCATGACTGCGCTCGTCGCGATCTTGGCGAACGGGTCCGGATTTGCCCGAATGATGCGGACAAATGCGATCACCATGATGATGAAGAGCACCAGCACGAGCAACGCACCGATCAGTCCGAGCTCCTCGCCGATGATGGCGAAGATGAAGTCATTGTCTGCCTCGGGAAGCCAGTTCCACTTGGCCTTCGAGTTGCCGAGCCCCTCACCGAAGACGCCGCCGGATGCCAGCGCCCACCACCCGTGAAGCGTCTGCCAGCAGTACCCGAGCTGGTCGTCGCTCGTTCCGCATCCGGCCTGCCAGGTGGCGATCCGGTCCTGTCTGGAGAGGGTGCCGAAGGCCAGTAACACGGCACCGACCGCACCGACCGCGATCGTGAGTGCCAGATGGGTGAGCTTCGCGCCGGCGAAGAACAGCGTTCCGAGGATCATGCCCGCAAGGATGACGACGGTTCCGAGGTCACCCCCGGCCATGACGAGGCCCACAGCGACGATGGTCACCGGGGCGATCGGGATCGCGAGTTCTCGCCAGTCGCCGAGAACACCCTGCTTGCGCGAGAGGATCAGTGCCAGCCAGATGACCAGGGCGAGCTTGACCAGCTCGGAGGGCTGGAACTGGATGGAGCCGATGGCGATCCAGTTTCGGTTTCCGTTGACGTTGACGCCCAGCGGGGTGGCCACGGTGAGGAACTGGAGGGCGACGGCACCGACGACGGCGATCCCGGCCCATCGCTTCCAGAACGCCGCGCGAGCGCGCGAAGCCAGAAGCATCAACGGGAGGCCTATGGCTGCGAACAGGGCCTGGCGGCTGAAGCTGCCGAAGAAGCCGCCCGACTCTGTGTAGGACGTCACCGAGGACGACGACAGAACCATGACGAGGCCGAGCGCGACGAGGAACAGGGTCGTACCCAGGAGCAGGAAGTAGTTGCCCGTCTCCGCCCCGAAGAGCCTGCGCACCGCAATCACCGCGGCGGCACCGGAACGGCCAGAGGAAGCCGCGTCGCCACGCTCCGGAGCCGGATGACCCTGCGGGCCACGTCTGTCATGGCCGCCGGGAATCGGGCGGCGTGGCGGACTCGCAGTCATCGGCCTCTCCTCCCCAACATCTTCCGGTTTTCGACCGGCACCCCGGAACGGCGGCATCCGCCCCGGTGCAGCTTTCGGCAGTGCTCGCCGAACCCACCTGACTAGTGTCGGTTGCGCGATCAGCGATCGGCGTGAGGCACGACGCGTGTCGCCGATCGCCACCCAGACCCTCTGCGAACGCTCAGCCTTCGAAGGTCGGCCTGCCACCCCGGATGCTTGAGAGCGCACCGTGGACTGCCACCACCGGCACACCGTAGGAACGGACGAGGGCGGATGCTGCCAGCACGTTCACGACAGAACCTCGATCGCCGAGACCCGATTCGGTGAGCTTCTCGACCGTCGTCAACTCGATCGCGCTCGCAAGCCGATCATCGTGGAACGCGCGGTCGACGAGGATCCCGTCGACGAGCCCCAGATCGCTCGGTCCGGGCGTGCCGAGATCGAAACCGATGGCCCGGCACCCCTCGACCACGTTCGCGCCCTCCACCATGGCAAGTGTGTCGGCGTCCGAGCGGTTGTAGATGCAGGCCACCCTGCTGTTCTCGTAGACGCGTGCTGTGGCAGCGAGATACTCGCCACGGCTGCCGTGCCAGTCGACAGGCCCACTGCCCGCCTCGATGCACAGGCTCGACCAGGCCGACAACGAGCGTGTGTAGTGCAGTTGCGCGCTCGACAGCTCGATGGTGAGCACATCCCAACCGACGGGGTCACGGATGGCGTCGAGAACGGGGATGCCCAGATTGCCGCACGCGAGCGTGCGCAGGCCACCCTCGAGGAGCATCGCCTCGGCCAGAAGCGTTGTCTCCGCTGCGCCGCCCGCACCCGTGACAAGGAGCCAGTCGGCGGGCTTGCCCACCTTGTCTCGCAACCGCCAGGCCAGCTCGATGTCGCCCCAGAGCGGGATGCCCGCCTCCTCGACGTGACGGATCAGTGGATGCTGCGGCGAGAAGCCCGGGGAGGCCACCACGAGCTCGGGCTCGAAGTCGAACAACTCGTCAGCACTCGCGTCGTCGAATACCCGGTCGATGAGGCGTGCCCCGATCACCTGCAGCAGTTCGGCCCGGCGGGCGTCGTGCGACGGCGAGAACACGAGGACCTCTGCCCCGAGCTCGACCAGCGTGTCGGCGACGGAGAATCCCGTGACCCCCAGACCGAGCACCGCGACGCGCAGCCCGCGCCAATCGTCATGCCAGCTGCGCAGCGATTCGACACGAGATTCCATGCCGCCCGCCTCAGCCATCGATGCTCCTCATCATGGCGTGTGGGTCAGCCATTCGATGTAGAAGAGGAATACGCCGGATGCCACGAAGAGCCCCGCGATGAGCCAGAAGCGCACCACGATGGTCACCTCGGCCCAGCCCTGCATCTCGAAGTGGTGGTGGAGTGGGCTGGCCTTCCAGATCCGCCTGCCCTTCGTCGCCTTGAAGTAGATTCGCTGGATGATCACCTGGCTGGTGACAACCACGAAGAGGCCACCGATGAAGACCAGCAACAGCTCGGTGCGCGAGAGGATGGCCAGCGCTGCGAGTGCGCCGCCGAGGCCGAAGGAGCCGGTGTCGCCCATCATGATCTGGGCGGGCGAGGTGTTCCACCAGAGGAAGCCGATGAGCGCGCCCACGATCGCGGCCGCGATGACCGCGAGTTCGAGCGGGCTCGACATGTCGTAGCACTTGTACGCGACATCCGGGTCGAGCGCCGGGTTCTGGCACCACTGGTTCTGCTGCCAGAAGCCGATGATCACATAGGAGCCGATCGCGAAGATCGACGAGCCGGCCGCGAGACCGTCGAGACCGTCTGTGAGGTTGACCGCGTTGGAGACCGCTGTGGTCAGGAAGGATATCCAGATGATCACGAGCACGATGCCGACGCCGGCCCCGAAGATCGCGGTGAGATCGAGGAACGACAGATCGCGGGCGAAGGAGATCGCCGTCGATGCCGGCGAGACCCCGTTCTCGTCCGTGTACAGCAGTGCGATGAGCGAGAAGGCGATCGAGACGATGATGGTGCCGATGATCTTGCCCGGCCCGCTCAGCCCGAGGCTGTTCTGCCGGCTGACCTTCATGTAGTCGTCGATGAAGCCGACACCGCCGAGGCCCACCATCATGAAGATGACGAGCAGCGCCGATACCGAGGGTGCCTCCTGACTGAGCAGCTTGCCGACGAAATAGCCGATCACCGCGGCGATGATGAACACCACGCCGCCCATCGACGGCGTTCCGCGCTTGACCACATGCGTTGTCGGTGTGTCGGCTCGGACGAACTGGCCGAGATTCATCCGCCGGAAGGCGTTGGCGAAGACCGGGGTCAGGAACAGCGAGAAGAACATCGAGACGCCGCCGGCGACGAGGAGCGCGATCACGAGGCGACTCCCTGGACAGGCCCGGACGCCAGCCGGGCCGCAAGCCCCTGGAGTCCGCCGTCACGCGACGACTTCACCAGCACGACATCTCCCGCGTCCAACTCGTCACGGAGAAGATCGTATGCCTGCTCCGGGCCGTTCACGAGGATCGACTCTCCGTCCCATGAACCTTCGAGCCCTGCAGCATTGTGAATGTGTCGAGCATCGTGACCCACGACGACGAGCTTCTTGACGTTGAGGCGCACCACCAGTCGACCGATCCTGTCGTGGAGTTCGCGATTCAGTTCGTCTTCCTCCTCGACACTCGAAGCCGCCCCGTCGCCGTCGAGTTCTCCGAGCACGGCGACGGTGCGCCGCCCCTCCATCCCGATCACGGCGAGCGTCTTCAGCGCGGCCGCTGTCGATGCGGCGGTCGCTGAAGCAGCATCATCGATGACGAGCAAACCGTCGGGCCTGCGCAGTGGCTCCATGGTCGCCGTTCCTGTGGCGTCGAGCGCCTCCAGCCCCTCGATGGCGTCTCCGAGCGGCACACCCAGGGCGTGCGCGGCCGCGAGACTCGCAATCGCCGATGTGACGAGATGTTCGCCGAGAAGCGCGAGACGTACCCTGTGCGAGGATCCCGCAAGCACCGCGCTGAACAACGTGCCCTGCGAACTCGATTCGATGTCGGTGGCCCTGACATCCGCAAGCTCCGAGAAGCCGAAGGTCACGACTCTGGCTCCGGATGCGCTGGCCAGGTCGACGAGGCGCGGCTCGTCAGCGGTCACGACGGCCACGGACGAAGAGTCGAGGCCGGACAGCGCCTCGCTCCAGGACTGCGAAGAGACGGCATCGTCACGGGTGCGACCGCGTGCGAGCAGCACGAGCAGACCGCCCGGCCCAACCGCCGGAAGCACTCCTGCGGCGTGCAGCATCCTGTTCGTGCTGGCGCGCCCGACCATGCCCACTGTCGTCACTGCGGCGGGCACTTCTGCGCCCATCTAGGCCCAACCCGCATCGCGGAGGGCATCGCGGGCGAGCGCACGCGCCGAATACGGCGTGCGGACGCCGCGGATATCGCGATAGTCCTGATGCCCGGGACCCGCCCAGAGGATCGAGTCGCCCTCTTGGGCCAGAGACACCGTGAAGCGGATCGCATCCTCAGGGGGACTCACCTCGTGCAGCTCCGCCTGATGCTCGGCCAGAGCCGCACCCTCGATGAGGGTGCGGCGGATCGATGCAGGATCCTCGAAACGCGGGTGGTGGTCGGTGATGACGAGGATGTCGGAATGTTCCGACGCGACCCTCCCCATCTCGTGCCGCTTCGTCGCATCCCGGTCGCCATCCGCGCCGAACAGCATGATCACACGGCCCGTCGTGAAGGTGCGCACGGCCGTGAGGGTGTTGAGGAAGGCATCCGGGCTGTGACCGAAGTCAACGAACACTGCGGGGCCGCGGTCTCCTGAGACCCGTTCGGTGCGACCCGGAAGATATGCGTCGATGCCACCCTGGATGGCGTGGCCGATCGCCTCGAGCTCGAAGCCCGCCTCGACCAGCATCACGATCGCGACGGCCGCATTCGCCGCCATGTGTCGACCGATGAGCGGAACGCTCGTCTCGATGGACCGGTTCTCTGGGCCTGTCAGCCTGAACGAGGTGTACGCGGCGGTCTCGTCAAGGATTTCGACGCGCCACTCCGCATCCGCACCCTCGACGGATGTCACCGTCGTGACGGGGATGCGCGAGGCCGACACGATCCGCTCACCCCACGGTGAGTCGAGCGAGACGACGCCGCGGCGGGCCCGGTCGGGGTCGAAGAACACGAGCTTCGCCTCGAAGTACTCCTCCATGTCGGCGTAGTCGTCCAGGTGGTCATGGCTGAGGTTGGTGAATGCGACGATGTCGAAGTCGATGCCGTCGACGCGGTTGCGGCTCAGAGCCTGGGCGCTCACCTCGAGCACGACGGCCCGCACCTCGCTCTCGCGCATCCGCGCGAGAAGACCGTGAATCTCGCTCGCCTCAGGCGTCGTCAGCCTGCTGACGACCGAGAGCTCACCGATGTGGCGCTCCGCCGTCGTGCTCAGACCGGTAACGAGACCCAGCTGCTTCAGGATGCCCTCGAGGATGTACGAGGTCGAGGTCTTGCCGTTCGTTCCGGTCACGCCGAGCGTGAGCGGGGGGTGCACGTTCGTCTGATAGACCCAGGCCGAGACGGCGCCGAGCGCCGCCCGAGGAGAGTCGACGAGGATGACGGGAAGCCCGCTGTCTGCGGCAAGCTCGGCGCCCCCGGCGTCGGTGAGCAGTGCCACGGCGCCCGACTCGCGCGCATCGACCGCGAAGCTGGCCCCATGGGCGACGGCCCCGGGAACGCCGACGAAGAGATCGCCCGGTTGCACCTCGTTGGATCGCAGCGTAATGCCGGTGACCTCGACGCCGTCAAGGGAGCCTCGATGCTCGAGCTCGAATTCTGAGACGAGACCGGCCAGCGATCTCGCCGACGGATGCTCCGGCCTGAGGACCGGGGGAATCCGATCAGACAATTGATCCTCTTTCTACGGGGTCTGCGTCACCAGGTCGTCGGCAGATTGGGGGCCGGCTCTGTCGACGGCTCCACCCGATACGCCTTGAGTACCTGGGTCATGACCTTCTGGAAGGTCGGAGCAGCCGCGGCCGAAGTCTTTATAGTAGTCGGCTTCACGAAGCTGACGATGACTGCGTATTCGGGGTTCTCGGCGGGAGCCAGACCTGCGACGGAGACGATGCGCTCCCTCGTGTAGACGCCGTTCTCCGCGACCTCTGCCGTACCCGTCTTCGCCGCGACCCTGTAGCCGGGAATCTGCAGTTGCGAGGCGAGATAACCGCCCGTGGCGACCGATTCCATCATCGCGAGCACCTGATCCGCGGTCGACTCGGAGACGACGTTCACAGGCGCCGGCGTCTCGCGCGGAACGACCGTGCCGTCGGCCTTCGTGCAACTCTCGACGAGGGTGAGCGGAAGCCGCACTCCCCCATTTCCGAGCGTCTGGAAGACGCTCGCCATCTGGGCCATCGTCGCCGAGACGCCCTGCCCGTAGGAGACGTCGTACTTCTGCTGGCTGTCCCAGTAGTCCGAGAGGAGACCCTTCGACTCACCCTGAAAGCCCACCGCCGTGTAGTCGCCGATGCCGAACTTCTTGAAGTAGTCGTAGCGGAGCGAGCTGGGCATCTGGGTGGCGAGCATCGAGATACCGACGTTGGAGGACTGCTCGAGGATGCCCGCGAGGGTGAGGTTGAGCGGCCCGTGAGCGGTCGCATCCCTGACGACTCCTCCCTCGGGGGTCTGGTAGATGCCCGGAACGGTCAGCTTGGTGCCCGTGGACGCGTAGCCCTCCTCGATGAGCATGGCCGCGCTCATGGGCTTGAAGGTCGAGCCCTGCTCGTAGGCCGCGTTGAAGACATGCGAACCCATGTTCGCAACATCCGTGGCATCGACATCATTGGGGTCGAGTGCCGGCCAGTCAGCAGCCGCCATGATGTGCGCGTCCTTGACCCGCACCACGATGGCGTTGGCCGACTCGGCGCCGAGGGCCGTGGCCTGCTCGGCCAGACGCTGGGCCACGAACCACTGCAGGTCACTGTCGATCGAGAGCTTGAGCGTGCCGCCGTCGACTGCGTCCTCCGTGACCACCGTGCTGCCCGGCAGTCGCACACCGTCGAGCCCGCGTTCATAGGTGGATGTGCCATCGACCTTGTCGAGACAACCGTTCTCGCTGTACTCGAGGCCGTTGAGCGGGTCGTCCTTACCGATGAATCCGACGAGATTGCCCGCGACAGCACCATTCGGATAGGTACGCGTCGGCTTCGACTCGAAGAAGACCCACGGGATGTTCAGCTCGCGCACCGCCCGGAACTGTTCGGTGTCGAGATTCTTAGTGAGGAGCACCCAGTTCGACTCGGGGTCGGCCATGAGCGTCGTGTACAGGGCTGCGGGATCTCCGCCGGTGATCTCAGCGATCTCCGTCAGGGCATCCAAGGTCGTGACGGTGACCTTGCTCTTCGTTCCGTCCTCCGCCGTGATCGTGCGATCGAAGCTCGGCTTCACATTCTTCGGAGCAGCGGTGACGTCATATCGCAGCACGGTGGCGGCGAGATCCACGCCATTGGTGTCGATGATGGAACCACGCAGCCCGAATGTCTTGGTCGCGACGGCTCGCTTGTTCAGCGACGCCGCATTCAGCTCATCCGCCCGCACGACCTGGAAGTCGACCAGCCGCACCACGAAGACGGAGACGATCGCCAGCGTGACAAGGATCGCTACGGAGAGCCTGCGCCCTGACATCCGTGGGTTGTTCACTGTCGCCCTTCACTCAATCCTGGTGACCACCGCGGTGATCTCTTCACGACGCCATGCCCTAGCGGGTCTGCGGTGCCGGAATCCCATCTGGGGACGACGCTACAGAACCGCCCTCCGTCTGAGCATCCGACGCGCCCAGCATGCCGCCGGCGGTGGTGTCGGATGCCTTCTCCGTGTCGGACGCGGACTGGGCCGCCAGGATCGCCCCCATGTCGGGGATGTCATTGATCAGCGAATTCTGGACAAGAAGCGAACCGTTCGAACCGATCACGCTGCCCGCATCCGCGCTCGCAGCAGTCGGCTGCCCCATCACCGCACCCGTCGCGAGACTGAGGTAGACGGCACTGTCATTGCTGACCATGCCGAGCGACTCAGCGCGAACCGCAAGATTCTGTGGGGAGTTGAGCACATCGAGCTTCTCGGTCGCGATCTGCTCGTCCCTGGTCAGCTCCTTCTGCTGCGACTGCAGGGCAGCGATCTCGTAGGCCCCGTCGGCCAACGCAATGCTCAGGAGCAACTGGGAGACCAGAACGGCGAAGAGCCCTCCGACGACGACGAGCGCATAGGCGAGCTTGGGGCGGGCCCGACGCTGCGAACGACTCGGCGCGATCTCGATGTAAGGAGCGCGCTCGTCACGCGAGGGACGCGGCGACTGCTGCGGGAGACTGACGGCGAGACTACTCGTCATACTGCTGCCCTCACTCTCTCTGCTGCCCTCAGGCGCACCGGAATCGAACGGGGATTGCGCTGCTTCTCCTCCTCAGAGGCGAGCTCCGCACCGCGGACCAGAAGTTTCAGCTGCGGCGCATGCTCCGGAAGCTCGACAGGCAGGCCGGCAGGTGCCGATGACGACGACGCGGCCGCCAGACAACGCTTGACCAGACGATCCTCGAGCGACTGGTAGGCCAGAACGACGATGCGACCGCCCACCGCGAGCGAATCGAGCGCCTCGGGGATCGCCCTCTCCAGCACGGCAAGCTCCTGGTTGACCTCGATACGCAGCGCCTGGAAGACACGCTTCGCCGGATGCCCCTTGCGCTGTATGGCCACAGGGGTCGCCGCGGTGATGATCTCGACGAGCTGCGCCGAGCGCACGATGGGTTCCTCCTGGCGGCGCTGCACGATGCGCTGCGCATAACGGGGAGCGAGCCGTTCCTCGCCATAGTCGCGGAAGATGCGGCGGAGGTCAGCCTCGCTGTACTCGGCGAGGATGCGCTCGGCGGTCAGCTCGGACGTCGCATCCATCCGCATGTCGAGCGGGGCGTCCTTCGAATAGGAGAAGCCGCGCTCGACGCGATCGAGTTGAAGCGAGGACACACCCAGATCGAAGAGGATCGCCTGCACGCTCTCGACACCGATGCCCTCGATCGCCTCGGCAAAGCGGTCGTACACAGTGTGGACGAGGCGAACCCGGTCGCCGAAAGCCGAGAGCCGCTCCCCCGCGATCGCGAGCGCATCGAGGTCGCGATCGAGGCCGATGAGTACCAGCTCGGGGAATCGGGTGAGAAATGCCTCGGCGTGCCCGCCCATGCCGAGCGTCGCATCCACAAGCACGGCACCGGGCTGCTCGAGTGCGGGCGCCAGCAGCTCGATCGTGCGCTCGAGCATGACGGGGGTGTGGATCTCGGAGAGTCCCTGTTCTTCGACCATGGCATGTACCGGGATGGCTCCTGATTCCTGATCCCCATCCGATTCGACCTGTCACCGGGGAAGGTGCGGCAGGGCGCTCGGCTGGGAGTCAGGCAGCAGGAACTAGAAGAGTCCCGGAATCACCTCCTCGGTCGTGTCGGCGAATGCGCTCTCCTGCTCGGCGTAGTAGCTCTCCCACGCCGCCGTGTCCCAGATCTCGGCACGGTTGCCGACGCCGATGACGGTCAGCTCACGATCAAGACCCGCATAGGAGCGGAGGGCTGCGGGAATGGTGACACGGTTCTGGGAATCGGGGACCTCTGCGTTGGCGCCGGAGAGGAAGAGACGCATGTAGTCGCGCGCCTGCTTACCGGTGACGGGCGCGAGACGCATCTTGTCGGCGAGCTCTTCGAACTCGCGAGTGCTGAACACGTAGAGACACCGCTCCTGGCCGCGGGCGATGACGACGCCGTTCTCGAGCTCGGACCGGAACTTGGCCGGCAGGATGACGCGGCCCTTGTCGTCGAGCTTGGGGGCATAGGTACCAAGGAACACGCGGTCACCCCCTCAACTCTCCGGCCCGGATTCAGGTATCCCCCACTTTACTCCACTCTCCACCACAAAACAACGAAATCACGGTGTTCTCGCAGAATTGTTCACCAAACACCCCCACATTTACGGGGAGAAACGGGGGTGGAGTGGAGTGGAGGGAAAACTCCAATACCTGCCCAAAAATGGCACGAAAAAAGGGCCGACCCGAAGGCCGGCCCACAATCCCTCAGAGGGAAGGCTGGATGAGGATCAACGACTCAGCGGCCGCCACCACCCTGACGTCGCTCCCAGCGGTCATTCATGCGATCCATGAAGCCGGGGCCACGAGGCGCATGCGTCGAACCGCCGATGCGCTCCTCGGGAACCGACTTGGAACCGCGAGGCGGCGAGATGGCGAGCAGAGCGCCCACGAACACCACGATGAATCCGATGACACCGACAATCGGCTGCTTGACGATGACTCCGACGACGATCGCGGCAATGCCCAACAGCGCGATCAGGACCCCGATCGCAAGAACGCGATAGTTGGGTCGTCCGCGTCGCGGATTGACCGTTGAGACGAAATCGGCGTCGTTCTGGTAAAGACTGCGTTCCATCTCGTCCAGGAGACGCTGTTCTCGTTCTGACAGCGGCATGATGACTCCCTCCCGGCCAGCACGACAAAATGGCTGGTGACCTCCAATTGTATGCTGCCCCGGCTGGCTAGGCTAGAAGCGTGACTGAGAGTAAGCGGTTAGTTGTGCTGGTGCAGGAGACAATCGATGATTTCCTCTCGGCCCATGAGGTGACGGCGGGCGAGATAGGAGCGGAACTCTCCCCCTATATCGAGTACTCTCGGGCGCTGCTCGCGGGCGGCAAGCGCTTCAGGGCGCTGTTCTGCTACCAGGGGTGGGAGGCTGTGACGCAGTCGGCCGATTCGCGGCAGGCCGAGCTCGACTGCATCGTCAGAGTGGCTGCGGCGCTCGAAATCTTCCACGCAGCCGCGCTCGTGCATGATGACATCATCGACAGCTCAGATGTCCGCAGGGGCATGCCCGCTGCCCATCGGCGCTTCGAGCAGCTGCACCGAACATCCGGCTGGGACGGTGACGCGAGCGCATTCGGACGTTCCAGCGCAATCCTGCTCGGCGACCTCCTGCTGGGGTGGAGCGACGAACTGCTCGACGATGGGCTCTCCCGCCTGGAGAATCGAGATGCGGCACGGGCCGCTCGCCGCGAGTTCAACCGGATGCGCACAGAGGTCACCTTCGGGCAGTACCTCGACATCCTCGAAGAGCACTCCTGGCGCTCGCGGGACGAGGCGGATGTGCTCGACCGAGCCAGTCGCATCATCGTCTACAAGTCGGCGAAGTACAGCGTCGAGGCACCCCTCGTGATCGGCGCGCTCATCGGCAATGGATCGCTTGACCAGGTCGAGCACCTCCGGGACTTCGGCCTGCCCCTCGGAATCGCATTCCAACTTCGTGATGACCTGCTGGGAGTCTTCGGTGACCCGGAGCAGACAGGCAAGCCCTCAGGCGACGACCTGCGCGAGGGCAAGCGCACCGTTCTCGTGGCGATCGCGAGAAGAAAACTGCCCGGCACATCGTCTCGGCTGCTCGACGAGCTGCTCGGCGATCCGGAGCTGAACTCAGAGCAGATCCGAACCCTGCAATCGTCCATCCGTCAGAGCGGTGCCGTCGACGACGTCGAGCGGATCATCGCCACGAACACGGAGATCGCTCATTCGGCACTGCAGGATGTCGACATCTCCGACAGCGCGCAGTCGCAACTTCTCCGCCTGGCTGAATCGGTGACGCGGCGGACCGTGTAGGCCCGTCGATCACTCCAGCTAGGCGAGAGCCTGCGCGACGCGCCGAACCTCGGCCTTACGGCCTGCACGGAGTGCCTCGATGGGCGAAACACCCAGGCTCTCCTCCGGCCCGATCAGCCAATCGATCGCCTCGTCATCGCCGAAGCCGGCATCCGCGAGCACCATCAGCGTGCCCTTGAGCTCGGAGAGTGGCTCTCCATCGCGAATGAAGAGCTCAGGGACCTTCCAGACGCCATCGATGCGACGGGCCGCCAGGCTGCGATCCTCGATGAGTCTGCGAACCTTGCTGACGCCGAGGCCGAGGGCGTCGACGAGCTCGGGAATGGTCATCCAACGAATTTCGGAGGTACTTGTCACAGGAAAAGCCTGTCAGAAAATTCGTGGACTGGCTGCACATTCGCGGGCATGGCCGGACCGCGGCGTGTTCTTCCCAGCGATCGGCTCCTCTGGGCGAGTAGATAACTGTCACTTCAGTAACATCAGTCACTTTGATATCAAATATTCACTTGTTTCACATTGATCCCTTTGATTGACAGTGAGTTACATCTGTGCCAGCGTTTCGTATGGGGTCCACGCATCGTGGCCCGACCACGCGCACCGTCGCAGAACAACGGGGATCAGCATGAGCAACACAACAGAACGCACGCCACGACACATCGCAGCCCGCGGGCGAAGCAGGGTCGCACGTGGTGCATTCTCGACGCTGCCCATCGTGCTGGCTGGCTCCCTGGCCATGACCATGAACCTCACGGGGCCGATCCACCTCGACGATGCGAAGAAGACAGAGAAGGACAAGGCGACGGCACCGTCGCAGCTCCGTGACAGCATCCGCAAGGCGCTCGCCTCTGCCACCCCCACCACCGCGCCCACCGAACTGCCCGAAGGGCAGATCGCTGTGGCCGCGGCACCGGGAAGCTACACTGTCGTCGCAGGCGACACCATCAGCAGCATCGCCGGACACTACGGCCTCTCCACCGCATCCGTGCTCGCCCTCAACGGCCTCGGCTGGAAGTCGATCATCCACCCCGGCCAGAAGCTCGTGCTCTCGAGCAGCGTCACGCCGGTGGCGGCGACGCCCACGACCGCCGCCCCCTCCTCGGGCCGCTACACGATCGAACGCGGCGACACCATCGGCGGCATCGCGGCCCGTTTCGGCGTGAGCGCCACGTCGGTCCTCTCGGCGAACGGGCTCGGCTGGTCCTCGATCATCTACCCCGGCCAGACCCTTGCGATCCCCGGGCAGTCGGCCCCCGCGAGCCTCGCCCCGACCGCTCCTCCCGCGTCGACGCCGGCACCCGGCTCCTCGCACACCATCGCCTCGGGCGACACCCTCAGCTCGATCGCAGGCGAGTTCGGGGTCAGCCCCGCAGCCCTCGCAGCAGCCAACGGCATGACCCTCGACAGCACGATCTACGCCGGCGCCAGCCTCAGCATCCCGAGCGCTCCGGCACCCGTCGTGGCGAGCGCGGGCACGGTGGTGCCGCTCAGCAACGAGATGGCCGGCCATGCCCGCACCATCATCTCGGTGGGCCGCTCCCTCGGAGTCAGCGACTACGGGCTTGTGATCGCCCTTGCCGCTGCCGCCCAGGAGTCGACGCTGCGCAACCTCGGCTGGGGTGACCTCGACTCCGTCGGCCTGTTCCAGCAGCGACCCACCGCCGGCTGGGGAACCGTGGCCCAGCTGACCACGCCGGAGCGCTCCGCACGGCTCTTCTTCGGCGGCGATCAGAACCCCAACAAGGGCGTCACCCGTGGCCTGCTCGAGATTCCCGGATGGCAGTCGATGACCGTGACGCAGGCAGCCCAGGCCGTGCAGATCTCCGCCTACCCGGATGCCTACGCCAAGTGGGAGACCTCGGCCCGCGCGTGGCTCGCGCAACTCGGCTGACATCCGCCGACCACCGTTACCGGACAGTTGCCGGCGAGCGGTGTTTTAGGCAGGCATCCGACACCCCCGTCTCTAGACTTGAACGGTGAGTAACCAGAGTTCCGATCCGCTGATCGGCCGTCTTCTCGACGGCCGATACCAGGTGCGTTCGCGCATCGCGCGGGGCGGAATGGCGACGGTCTACCTCGCGACCGATCTTCGCCTCGAACGGCGGGTCGCCATAAAGGTCATGCACGGTCACCTCGCCGACGACACCCAGTACAAGATGCGCTTCATCCAGGAGGCGCGCTCGGCCGCCAGACTCGCGCATCCGAATGTCGTCAATGTCTACGACCAGGGGCAGGACGCCGAGACCGCGTACCTCGTCATGGAATATCTGCCCGGCATAACGCTGCGCGATCTGCTCAACGAACACAAGATACTCACGACCGAGCAGGCGATCGACATCATGGAGGCCGTGCTCGCGGGGCTCGCCGCAGCCCACCGAAGCGGCATCGTGCACCGCGATCTGAAGCCCGAGAACGTACTGCTCGCCGACGACGGACGCATCAAGATCAGCGACTTCGGGCTCGCCAGGGCCGCCAGCGCGAACACCGCGACCGGCAACGCGCTGCTCGGGACGATCGCCTACCTCTCCCCCGAGCTCGTCACGAGGGGGGTCGCCGACACCCGCAGCGACATCTACGCCGTGGGGATCATGCTCTACGAGATGCTCGCAGGAGAGCAGCCGTACAAGGGCGAACAGCCGTTCCAGATCGCCCAGCAGCACGCCAACGACACGGTGCCGACGCCGAGCACCAAGAACCCGAAGGTGCCCGCCGAGCTCGACGAGCTCGTGCTGTGGGCGACCGCCCGCGACCCCGAGCAGCGCCCGGCAGACGCCGGCGCGATGCTCGAACAGCTCTACGAGACGCAGCGCCTGCTCGACTCCTCCGACGGCGACCTCGCAGCCACATCTGTGCAGCGCACCATGGTCATGCCGATGGCGATCGCCCAGCACGACACGGGCGGGGCCACTCAGGTGCTGAACCCTGTGAAGCTGCCGCGGGCCGCATCCGATCTGGGCGCGAACGCGGATGCGCTGGCCCACAAGAGCGAGCGTCGTCGCGCCCGGGGCAGCTGGCTCTTCGTCCTCGTGCTGCTGCTCACCGCACTCTCCGCCGGAACCGGCTGGTACTTCGGCGCCGGGCCCGGGTCGCAGGTGCTCGTGACGGATGTCTCCGGGCTGGAGCCCGCCGCCGCCCGGGATGCGCTGCTGGCGCAGGACCTGCAGGTCGCAGACGCGACGCTCGACGACTTCGACCCCGACGCGCCCCTCGGCACGGTCGTGAGAACCGAGCCGGGGGCCGGATCCGCCGTCGCGCACGGGGCATCCGTCACCCTCGTTCTCTCGAAGGGGCCCCAGCCGCTGCCGATTCCCGAACTGGTGGGGGTCACGGAGGATGAAGCCCGCAGACTCGTGGAGGAGGCGCAGTTCAGTCTGGGCGATTCGCGGTACCTCTTCAACGCCGACACCGCCGACGGCATCGTGCTGCAGGCGCTCGGCGCCGACGACGTCGATCTCGCAGGGCTCACCGAATACGGCGAAGGCCAACCCGTCACGCTCATCGTCTCACTCGGAGCCATTCCGGATGTCTCGGGTAGGTCCGTCGACGACGCCAAGAACACGCTTCAGGAAGTCGAGCTGACGGGAGTTGAGGGTGCCGAGGACTACAGCGACACCGTTCCCGCCGGCAACGTCATCCGGGCACAGTTGCAGGCCGGACAGACGTCCGTCGCCCCCGGCGGCACCGTCGACCTCATCATCTCGAAGGGCGTCGAGCAGGTACAGGTGCCCGATGTCGTGGGGCAGAGCTGGGCCAAGGCGAAGCCGCAGCTCGAAGCCGCAGGGTTCAAACTCGACTACAACATCTTCGCCGACATGGCACCGAGCCTCTTCACCGTCTCGCGTACGACGCCCGAGGGCGGCAGCATGGCCGACAAGGGCGCGACCATCAAGGTCAACTTCAACTCCTGAGCCGCAGACACTCCGGATGCCCGTGGCGGGCACCGCACAGCATCAGCGAGAGCTGAGTTCCTCCGACACCAGGAACGCGAGCTCGAGCGACTGCATGTGGTTGAGCCGCGGGTCGCAGAGTGACTCGTAGCGGGTCGCCAGAGTCGCCTCGTCGATCTGCTCTGAACCACCCAAGCACTCGGTGACATCATCACCCGTGAGCTCGATGTGCATACCTCCCGGGTGCGTTCCCGCCGCGCGGTGCGCCTCGAAGAAGCCCTTGACCTCGTCTACCACGTCGTCGAAGCGACGCGTCTTGTAGCCGTTCGGTGTCGTGATGCCGTTGCCGTGCATGGGGTCGGTCACCCACAGCGGCTGCGCATCCATGCCCTTGATGGCCTCCAGCAGCGGCGGAAGCGCATCGCGGATCTTGCCCGCGCCCATCCGCGTGATGAAGGTGAGGCGGCCCGGCTCCCGCTCGGGGTCGAGCTTGTCGATGAGCCTCTCCATGACCTCGGGGGTCGTCGAAGGGCCGAGCTTGACACCGATCGGGTTACGCAGGCGCGAGAAGAAGTCGATGTGCGCGCCCTCAAGCTCGCGGGTGCGCTCCCCGATCCACAGGAAATGACCCGAGGTGTTGTAGGGCGTGCCAGTGCGGGAATCGATGCGAGTCATCGGCCGCTCGTAGTCCATGAGCAGGCCTTCATGGCTCGAGTAGAACTCGACCCGCTTGAGCTCCTCGAAGTCGGCGCCCGCCGCCTCCATGAACTTGATGGCGCGATCGATCTCGCCGGCCAGGTGCTCGTAGCGCTTGTTCGCCGGGTTCGAGGCGAAGCCCTTGTTCCAGCTGTGCACCTCGCGGAGATCGGCGAAGCCGCCCTGCGTGAACGCGCGGATGAGATTCAGCGTCGACGCAGCGGTGTGGTACCCCTTCACGAGACGCGCGGGATCGGCGGTGCGGGACTCCGGCGTGAAGTCGTAGCCGTTGACGATGTCGCCCCGGTAGGCGGGAAGGGTCACCTCGCCTCGCGTCTCGGTGTCACTGGAGCGCGGCTTCGCGAACTGGCCCGCCATGCGGCCCATCTTCACAACCGGCATCGATGCGCCGTACGTCAGCACGACCGCCATCTGCAGGATCGTCTTCACGCGGTCGCGGATCTGGTCGGCCGTGGCCGCCGCGAAGGTCTCGGCACAGTCGCCGCCCTGCAACAGGAACGCCTTGCCCGCCGCCGCCGCCGCGAGACGATCGCGCAGCTGGTCGACCTCACCAGCGAACACGAGAGGAGGCAGCGTCGCGATCTCGGCCGATGCCTGCTCGACCGCCGAAGCATCCGGCCACTGCGGCTGCTGCTTGATCGGAAGCGTGCGCCAATAGTCGAGGCCCGCGATCACAGAGGGATCGGCTGGTACGACGAGATCTGCGGACGACTTGGTCACGAAATGGGTTCCTCTTCGGGATGGGCAGGAAACGGGCCTCATGGCATCGTTCCCCCGAGTTTAGTGGAGCAGCGATGCCCCCGGGTTCAGCGCGTCAGGCTCGAGCGCTTCTCCTTGACAGAAGACGCATAGACGTCAATATATTCCTGCCCGCTGAGCTGAAGGAGCTCGTACATGATCTCATCGGTCACGGAGCGCAGGATGAAACGATCCCCCTCCATCCCCTCGAAGCGGGAGAAGTCGAGCGGTTTGCCGATGACGATGCCGATACGACGAACCTTGGGCAGGCGCGTTCCGATCGGCATCGCCTTCTCCGTGTCGATCATCGCGACAGGGACGACGGGGACATTGCCCTCCAGGATCATCCGGGCCACGCCCGTACGACCGCGATAGAGGTTGCCGTCGGGGCTTCGGGTGCCCTCGGGGTAGATGCCGAGGATCTCGCCGCGAGCCAGAACCCCCAGGCCGGTGTTGAGCGACGCCTCAGAGGCCTTGCCGCCCGAGCGGTCGATCGGGATCATGCCCGTCGCCTTCAGGAATGTCTTGATCGCCCAGCCCTTGATTCCACGCGTCGTGTAGTAATCGCTCTTGGCGAGGAAGCTGATGCGGCGATCCATCATGAGCGGCAGGAACACCGAGTCGACGACGGAGAGATGGTTGCTGGCGAGAATCACGCCACCGGTCTTCGGGATGTTCTCATGCCCCGTCACCCAGGGCCGGAACACGGTTCGCAGAATCGGACCGGCAACCAGGTTCTTCATGAACCAATAGAACATCGGAGCCTTCCTGAAAAGTGTGCACCCACTCTAACGCGACTGCTGGTGCAACCGGGCGAGGTCTGCCGCGCCCACGACACCCGCGTCATTCACCAGCTGCGCTGTCTCGAACGACGGCTCCGGATGATATCCGCGGGCCGGCAGGTGGGCGAGATAAGCCTCACGGATGGGGTCCAGCAGCAGATCGCCCGCCGAGGCGACTCCGCCACCCAGCACGAAGAGACTCGGATCGAGCACCGCGCTCAGCGACGCACAGGCCTGCCCGAGCCAGCCGCCGAGCTCACGGAGCGCCTGGATCGCGCCCGGATCCTGCTCGGCGATGAGCTTCGCGACGTGCTGCCCCGTGAGCTGACCGCCGTGCTCGCGCAGCCCCGCCAACCGCAGGCCGATGCCGCCGACATCGGCGATCTCGTTCGCCATCCGCAACAGAGCCCTGCCGGAGCCGTACTGTTCGATGCATCCGCGCGCGCCACATCCGCAGGGGAGACCGCCCGGAACGACCCGCAGATGGCCGAGCTCCGCCCCGGCGCCGAAACCGCCGCGCAGCAGGCGACCATCGACGATGATCGCACCGCCCACGCCGGTGCCGATCGTCAGCATCGTCATGTTCTTCACCCCGCGGCCGGCGCCGAAACGGTACTCAGCCCATCCGGCCGCATTCGCATCGTTGTCGATCGTGATGTCGAGATCGAGCCGCTCGCGCAGCCTGTCGCGGAACGGCTCGTTCCGCCAGCTGATGTTGGGGGCGTAGTAGACCGTCGACTGCTGCTCGTCGATGAACCCGGCAGCGGCGACGCCTGCCGCGCGCACCTCCTCGCCCTCGACGAGCCTCTCGATCATCCCAACGACAGCATCGACGATGGCCCCCGGATCACCCGCAGGCGTGGGCGTGCGATCGGAGCGGACGATCTCCCCCGCCTCCGTCACGAGGGCCCCCGCGATCTTCGTGCCTCCGATATCGATTCCGACGGCGTGCATCAGCGCTGTCCTCTCTGCATGATGAAGCCCAGCCGGATAGTCTGGGCGCACCCGAACCGAACCATGCTCGGTATGCGTCGCGCGATAAACCATCGCGGCGAGGGTGCCTCGACAAGTGTAGGGAATCAACAACTGCCTCGTGACGGGATGGGCCTAGCGATATCCTTTAGCCACACCCGCACAGGTACCGAAGGAGTTGCCGTGAAAGAGTACATCGTGCCCGCCCTCGTTGAGGCCGACCCGAATGCGAATGCGACAGACCTGCTCATAGAGCGTGTCGCAGAAACGCCCGACAAGGCCCTCTTCGCGCTCCCGCAGCCCGATGGCAGCTGGAAAGACGTCTCCTCGAGCGAGTTCCTTCGTCAGGTGGTCGCGCTGGCCAAGGGCCTGGTCGCAGCAGGGATCGAGCCCGGCGACAAGATCGCGCTCATGGCCAAGACCAGCTACGAGTGGACCCTCATCGACTTCGCGACATGGTTCGCCGGAGCGGTACTCGTGCCCATCTATGAGACCTCGGCCCCCGCGCAGATCCAGTGGTACCTCTCCGACTCAGGTGCGATCGCGTTCATCGGCGAGACACCCGACCATTTCGCGCGCTTCGACGAGATCCACGCCGATGTCCCGCTCATCCGCAGCGTCTGGCAGATCAACCTGGGTGACCTCGACAAGCTCGTCGCAGGAGGCGGTGGAGTGAGCGACGAGGAGATCGAACGGCGGCGCACCCTCGCGAAGGCCGACGATCTCGCGACCCTCATCTACACCTCGGGAACGACCGGGCGCCCGAAAGGCGTGATACTCAACCACTCCAACTTCTACGAGCTCGCACGCAACTGCCGGCTCGCCATCCCCGAGGTCGTCAACGACCAGTCGAGCACCCTGCTGTTCATCACGCTCGCCCACGTCTTCGCCCGCTTCATCTCGGTCCTCGCCATCCACGGTGGAGTCAAGGTCGGTCACCAGCCCGACACCAAGCAGCTCGTGCCGTCGCTCGGAACCTTCAAGCCCACCTTCCTGCTCGCCGTGCCCCGAGTCTTCGAGAAGGTCTACAACTCGTCAGAGCAGAAGGCCGAGGCCGGAGGCAAGGGCAAGATCTTCCATGCTGCAGTCACGACGGCGATCGAGTACTCGAAGGCCCTCGACACCGGCTCGGTGCCCCTCGGACTCAAACTCAAGTTCGCCGTTCTCGACAGGCTCGTGCTCTCGAAGATCCGTGCGGCGATGGGTGGCAATGTCCGCTACGCCGTCTCGGGCTCCGCGCCGCTCGGCCTGCGCCTGGGCCACTTCTACCGTGCTCTCGGCCTGACGATCCTCGAGGGCTACGGCCTCACCGAGACCACCGCGCCCGTCACGGTGAACCTCCCCTCGAAGTTCAAGATCGGCAAGGTGGGCCCGGCCGTCCCAGGCAATGCGCTGCGCATCTCCTCCGACGGCGAGGTGCAGGCCAAGGGCGTCAGCGTGTTCCAGGGGTACTGGCAGAACGCGGAGGCCACTGCGGATTCCTTCGAAGACGGCTGGTTCAAGACGGGTGACGTCGGCGAGTTCGACTCCGACGGCTACCTCGTGATCACCGGACGCAAGAAGGAGATCATCGTCACCGCTGGCGGCAAGAACGTCTCCCCCGCAGCGCTCGAGGACCCCATCCGCGCCAATCCGATCGTCGGCCAGGTCATCGTCGTCGGCGACCAGAAGCCGTTCATCTCCGCGCTGATCACGCTCGACGACGAGATGCTCCCCGTCTGGCTGAACAACAACGGTGAGGATGCGACGCTCAGCGTTGCAGAGGCCGCCAGGAACCCGAAGGTCATCGCCGAGGTTCAGCGGGCGGTCGACGCCGCCAATGCGACGGTCTCTCGGGCCGAGTCCATTCGCAAGTTCACCATCCTCGAGAAGGATCTGACGGAGGCGAGCGGCCACCTGACGCCGAAGCTCTCCATCAAGCGCGCCGTCATCCTGAAGGACTTCTCGAACTCCATCGAGAGCATGTACAACGACAGTCCCGCAACCGAGGGCATCTCGGTCGCCGGCTGACGAAGACCAGAAAAAGGGAGGCCCGGGCGGATTCGCCCAGGCCTCCCTTTATTCCTGCGGGGGCATCCTGTGAGGAGCCACACTCCCCGGGTGCCTAGAACCAGTCGGATTCGCGGATGAGGCGCATGGCCTCCCGCTTGGTCTCCTTGTCGAGGCCATCGATGTAGAGCCTGCCCTCAAGATGGTCCATCTCATGCTGCAGTGCCTGGGCCATCAGACCGGTGCCGCTGATCTCGATCTCCTTGCCCTCGAGGTCGACACCGCGCACACGGGCGAAGGGATAGCGGAGGCGCTCGAAGTAGAAGCCGGGAACCGAGAGGCATCCCTCATCGAGCAGCTCCGGTTCCCCCGACACCTCCACAAGCTCAGGGTTCAGCAGGTAGCCGATCTCGCCGTCCACGTTGTAGCTGAACGCGCGCAGGTTGACGCCGATCTGCGGGGCAGCCACCCCGGCCCGCCCCGGCAGCTTCACTGAGTCGACAAGATCCTCGACGAGGCCCGCGACGTCGTCGTTCGGCCCCACCGGGTCGGAGACGGTCTTCAGCACGGGATCGCCGAAGATCCTGATCTGGCGCGCGGTCATGAGTGGCCTTTCATGGCTGTACGAGAGGGTGGGGCGGCTTGAGCCGTGCCACCGTTAGTCGGAGCGACGAGCGGGCAGACCATCCATCACGATGGCGGCGAGCCTGCGCGCAGCATCCTTTGTCAGATCCCTGAGACCCTTGTAGTCGATCACCGAGCCCGCAGCCAGCTGCGGGTCATACGGGATGCGCACGATCTCGCGAACGCGCGAGCGGAAGTGCGACTCGATCTCATCGAGCTTGACCAGGCTGGTTCCCTGGGTGGCCGTGTTGATCGCGACAACCGCGTTGCGCACGAGCTTCGCGTAGCCGTTCGCCTCGAGCCAGGTGAGGGTCTCGGATGCGAGCCTCGCCTCGTCGACGCTGCCGCCGGAGACGATGACCAGCGAATCGGCGCGCTGCAGCGTCGCCCGCATCACCGAGTGGACGATGCCGGTGCCGCAGTCGGTCAACGCGATCGAGTAGAAGCGTGCCGCGAGATCTGCCACAACGTTGTAGTCGTTCTCGTCGAACGCCTCAGACAGCATCGGGTCGGTGTCGGATGCGAGGATGTCGAGCCGGGTCTCGTCACGCGACACCATCGTGGAGAAGTCGTTGAAGCTCGTGATCGACGGCGCCTGCGTGACGATGTCGCGCACGGTCGACCTGGTCTGCTTGTTCACACGCTCTGACAGGGTGCCCCGGTCGGGGTTCGCATCGATCGCGATGATGCGGTCTTCACGCACGTCGGAGAGCGCCATGCCCAGCAGCGCAGTGATCGTCGTCTTGCCGACACCGCCCTTGCGGGTGAGCACCGGCACGAAACGGGTGCCGCCCTCGAACTGCTTGTCGATGCGGGCGTCGATCTCCTTGCGGGCGCGAACCTTGGGCGAATCGCCCAGATTCACGAGATGCAGCGTCACCGCATAGACGAAGGCCGGCCACGACCCCTCCGGGGCGGGACGGCGGCGCTTGCGATTGTCGATGAGGCGATCGGCCGTGAGCATGTTCGCCGACTCCGGCGACTTCGACACCTCGCCCCGCATCCGGTCGCGACGGCTCTGCCGCTCGTCCGACGCGGGCAGCGGAACCACATCGAGAACGCCCGGATCATCGACATCGTCAATCGACTCGGAACCCTCGAGATCCGTGCCCACGAACTCGATCGACATGGTCGAGGTGTCGACCAGTCCGAGCTGCCCGGCACTGATCGGCTCATCAGGGATGGAGAGCGCCAGCTCCTCCTCCGGGGCGACCCGGACAGGGGCGGGAAGATCGACGCTGACGGTCAACGCCGCAGCTTCGTCAGCCGCAATGTCGTCGTCATCGTCAAGGGCGTGGGCAGCATCGACGGCCCGCGTCGAGCCGCTGGGCCTGCCCGCGGCATCCGCCCTGTCTCCTCTGTTGGCCACCGATCGCATCCCTCCACCACCGGAATGGGCTCCGACGGCAACGATCCAGTCTATCAATCGCTGCGGTCGCCGCCGATTCAGGCCGGGTCGACCACCACGAGCAGGTCGCCGCCCTCAACAGGAGACGTCGCCTTGATCGCCAGCCTCGACACCGTGCCCGCCACGCTCGCCGTGATCGCAGCCTCCATCTTCATGGCCTCGATCGTCGCCACCGCCTGGCCCGCCGCCACAACGGCACCCTCCTCCACCTGGAGCGTCACCACTCCGGCGAAGGGGGCCGCGACATGGCCCGGATTGGAGGCATCCGCCTTCTCCGTCGCCTTCGTATCGACCGAGATGCTGCGATCGCGCACGAAGACAGGACGAAGCTGCCCGTTCATCGTCGCCATGACGGTGCGCATGCCCTTGTCATCGGCGTCGCCGATGGCCTCGAGACCCACATACAGGTTCACGCCCGTCGCGATCTCGACAATGTGCTCATCGCCCTGACGAAGCCCGTACAGGTAGTCGATCGTGTCGACGACCGAGAGATCGCCGTAGCTCTCCCGAACCTCCGCATAGTGCGCCGTCGGGGCGGGGAACAGCAGCCGGTTGAGCGCATCACGGCGCTCGGCAGGGGAACCGTCGAGCGCGGCCTGATCCTCCTCGGACACCTCGTTGACGCCGATGCGCACCGTGCGGCCCTCCAGGACCCGGCTGCGGAACGGCTCGGGCCATCCGCCAGGCAGATCCCCGAGCTCGCCGGCCATGAAGCCGATCACCGAATCGGGGATGTCGAACTTCTGCGGATTCGCCTCGAAATCGGCGGGATCGGCGTCGGCTGCCACGAGTGCGAGCGCCAGATCGCCGACGACCTTCGACGACGGGGTCACCTTCGGCGGGCGGCCCAGCATCGTGCTCGCCGCCGCATAGGCGTCCTCGATCTTCTCGAAGTGGTCGCCGAGGCCCAGCGCGATCGCCTGCTGACGCAGATTGCTGAGCTGGCCACCCGGGATCTCGTGATGGTACACGCGCCCCGTCGGGCCGGCCAGACCGGACTCGAACGGACGGTACACCTCGCGCACGGCCTCCCAGTACGGCTCGAGATCGGAGACCGCGTCAAGCGAGAACCCGGTGTCGCGCTCCGTGTTCGCCAGAGCCGCCACGAGGGCAGAGAACGAAGGCTGGCTCGTCGTGCCCGCCATCGGCGCGCTCGCCACATCGACGGCATCCGCGCCCGCACGGCTCGCCGCCAGCAGCGTCGCCAGCTGGCCACCCGCCGTGTCATGCGTGTGCACGTGGACAGGCAGATCGAAACGCTCGCGCAGAGCAACGACGAGCTTCTCGGCGGCACCCGCGCGCAGCAGCCCCGCCATGTCCTTGACAGCGATGATGTGCGCGCCGGACTCCACGATCTGCTCGGCCAGACGCAGGTAGTAGTCGAGCGTGTAGAGATCCTCGGCAGGGTTCAGCAGATCACCGGTGTAGCAGAGGGCGACCTCCGCAACAGCAGAACCCGTCTCAAGAACCGAATCGATCGCCGGGCGCATCTGCGAGACATCGTTGAGCGCATCGAAGATGCGGAAGATGTCGACGCCGGTGCTCGCCGCCTCACGCACGAAGGCATCCGTCACCTGCGTCGGATACGGGGTGTAGCCGACAGTGTTGCGGCCACGCAGCAGCATCTGGATGGCCACATTCGGCAGGGCCTCGCGCAGCTTCGCAAGGCGCTCCCACGGGTCCTCACCCAGGAACCTCAACGCCACATCATAGGTGGCGCCACCCCAGGCCTCCACCGAGAACAGCTCCGGCGTGAGCCGAGCCACGGCAGGTGCCGCCTGCACCAGATCACGGGTGCGCACCCGCGTCGCCAACAGCGACTGGTGGGCATCGCGGAACGTCGTCTCCGTCACCGCAAGCGCCTTCTGCTCGCGCAGGGCGGCGGCGAAGCCGGCCGGACCCAGCTCGAGCAGCCGCTGACGCGAACCCGGCTTCGGGGTCGCCAGACGGTCGAACTCGGGCAGCTTGAGCGCAGGATTGATCGCACCGAACGGCTGGCCGTTCGGGTGGTTCACCGTCACATCCGCCAGCCAGTTGAGAACCTTGGTGCCGCGATCCCTCGACGGGTGCGCGTGCATCAGCTGCGGGCGCTCATCGATGAACGCCGTGCTGACATCACCGGCGACAAACGACGGATCCTCCAGGACCGCCTGGATGAACGGGATGTTCGTGGCAACGCCACGGATGCGGAACTCCGCAAGACCACGCCTGGCACGGCTCACCGCCGAAGCGAAGTCACGCCCGCGGCAGGTCATCTTGACCAGCATCGAATCGAAGTGCGGATTGATCTCCGAACCGGGGCTCACCGTTCCGCCATCGAGACGGATGCCGCCGCCGCCCGGCGAACGATACGTCGTGATCTTGCCGGTGTCGGGGCGGAAACCCTGCGTCGGATCCTCCGTCGTGATGCGACACTGCAACGCAGAGCCCCGCAGGCTCAGCGAATCCTGCCTCAAGCCCAACTGATCGAGTGTCTCCCCCGCGGCGATACGGATCTGCGCCTGGACGAGGTCGACATCCGTGACCTCCTCCGTCACCGTGTGCTCGACCTGGATACGCGGATTCATCTCGATGAAGACATGCTCGCCGGCGCGATCGCCGACCGTGTCAAGCAGGAACTCGACCGTTCCCGCATTGACGTAGCCGATCGACTTCGCGAACGCGACCGCATCACGGTAGAGCGCCTGCCGGATGCCCTCGTCGAGGTTCGGGGCGGGAGCGATCTCGACAACCTTCTGATTGCGTCGCTGGATCGAGCAGTCCCGCTCGAACAGATGAATCGTCTCGCCTGAGGAATCCGCCAGGATCTGCACCTCGATGTGACGCGGGCGGAGCACCGCCTGCTCCAAGAACATCGTGGCGTCACCGAAGGCGCTGTCGGCCTCCCGCATGGCCTCCTCGAGCGCCGGACGCAGCTCCTCGGGCGTGTTCACGCGACGCATGCCGCGGCCACCGCCACCCGCCACCGCCTTCGCGAAGACAGGAAAACCGATCTCATCGGCCGCCGCGACAAGCACATCGACATCCGTCGTCGCCGGCGACGACTTCAGCACAGGAACGCCCGCAGCGATCGCGTACTCCTTGGCCGTCACCTTGTTGCCGGCCATCTCGAGCACGCTCTTACCCGGACCGATGAAGGTGATGCCGGCATCCGCCGCCGCCTGCGCCAACTCCGGATTCTCCGACAGGAAGCCATAGCCCGGGTAGATCGCGTCAGCGCCACTCAGCTTCGCCACGCGGATGATCTCAGAAACATCGAGATAGGCCCTGACCGGATGCCCCTTCTCGCCGATCTGGAACGCCTGGTCGGCCTTCTGGCGGTGAAGGGAATTGCGATCCTCATACGGATACACCGCGACAGTGCTCGCCCCCAACTCGAAGGCGGCACGAAAAGCGCGAATGGCGATCTCGCCACGATTCGCCACAAGAATCTTCTTAAACATCCGGTCCCTTCCGACTTCCGCAACTCTATTGCGAAAGAAAGCCGCCTCGGAGCGGCAAACGCTGTGCGATGTGCTGGGTTCTTTCAGAGTAGTGAAGGTAGGGTTTCTTTTTGTGCATGTACTCAGCGTGAGCTCCCTCAAGGGGGGCGTCGGAAAGACGACCGTCACGTTGGGACTGGCCTCAGCAGCCTTTGCCAAGGGGCTCAGAACCCTCGTCGTGGACCTCGACCCGCAATCGGATGTCTCCACCGGCATGGACATCAACGTCGCCGGACACCTCAACGTCGCCGACGTGCTCGCCTCCCCCAAAGAGAAGATCGTGCGCCAGGCGATCGCCCCCAGCGGATGGACACGCGGCCGCCCGGGCAAGATCGACGTCATGATCGGAAGCCCCTCGGCGATCAACTTCGACGGGCCGCACCCCAGCATCCGCGACATCTGGAAGCTCGAAGAGGCCCTCGCCAACGTCGAAGCCGACTACGACCTCGTGCTCATCGACTGCGCGCCCTCACTCAACGCGCTCACCCGCACAGCCTGGGCGGCCAGCGACCGGGTCACCGTCGTCACAGAGCCCGGGCTCTTCTCCGTCGCCGCAGCCGACCGCGCACTGCGCGCCATAGAAGAGATCCGCCGCGGCCTCTCCCCCCGCCTGCAGCCCCTCGGCATCATCGTCAACCGTGCGCGAGTGCAATCACTCGAACACCAGTTCCGCATCAAAGAACTGCGCGACATGTTCGGGCCGCTCGTACTCAGCCCGCAACTGCCGGAACGTACCTCCCTGCAGCAGGCTCAAGGTGCCGCCAAGCCGCTGCACATCTGGCCCGGAGAGAGCGCACAGGAGATGGCGCGCAACTTCGACCAGCTGCTCGAGCGGATCATCCGCACGGCTGGTTTGGCGTAGCCCCAGGGGTCAGTCGGAGGCAGGTCTCGAGACTGTGCGATCGCTCCGCACTCGCACACCTCGACCAGCGGGTATCACCGATGCGCTGCGGCTCCACACCTCGACCAGCGGGTGTCACGGCTCGACGCCTCAGGGGCGGGTGCTCAGGAGGCGCGTGACGCCCTGCGGGCCGCGAGCTCGTCCATGGCATCCGGCTTGTCGGCCTCAAGCTCGACGAGGCTGTGCTCGACCTCGCGGAGGACCTTGCCCACAGCGATGCCGAAGACGCCCTGGCCGCGGTTGACGAGGTCGATGACCTCGTCATTGGAGGTGCAGAGATAGACACTCGCGCCATCGCTCATGAGGGTCGTCTGCGCCAGATCGTTGACGCCCGCCTCGCGGAGCTGGTTGACGGCGGTGCGAATCTGCTGAAGCGAGATGCCCGTGTCGAGCAGGCGCTTCACGAGCTTGAGCACGAGGATGTCGCGGAAGCCGTACAGACGCTGCGAACCAGAGCCAGCGGCACCACGAACGGTCGGTTCGACCAGTTCGGTGCGAGCCCAGTAGTCGAGCTGGCGGTAGCTGATACCCGCCGCACGGGCGGCGACCGCACCGCGGTAGCCAGCGCCGGCATCACCCAGATCGGGCAGGCCATCGGTGAACAGCAGCCCGAGGTCGTAACGAGCATCCTCGTTACGACTGGAGAGTTCGCTCATCTCGATGTGCCTTCCACGCTGTGCCTGCCGATTGAGTCCGCAGGAGCCCGAACGCTGCTCTGCAACGTTCAAGGTCTGGTTGAACTTGATGTAGCTCAACGGTACGAGGTTTCGACCCCGAAAACCTGTATTGACCACATCGCGGGCGGCGTGTCGCCGCAATCGCGTGGCCTTCCTGACAGCTTAGGGGTCGAGCCGCGAAAGCGCACTGCGGATGAGGCTGCTCCGCACGATTTCGAGCTGCCCCGCGATCTCACGGGCAAGCTCCCCCGCCTTCGCCCTGCTCGACGCGTCATTCCTGCGCGCGACCGGAATCAGGGCACTCTCGATGAGCCCCAGTTCGCGCTCCGCCGCAGCCCGGAAGCCCCGCAGATGACGAGGCTCGATGCCGCTGCGCTTCAACTCGACCAGAGCAGTCAGCACATGGAGCGCATCCTCGCCATAGACATCCGCCGCCACGATCAGCGACGACGACACCGCATCACTCAACAGTTGAGGAGTGGCCCCGGCCTCGCGCATCAGCTCATCACGCTGGAAGCGACGCTCCGAGGGGAGCATCGACGGCGTCGACAACGTCGCAGCGCCCGGAAGCTCCGGCTGGCGGCCGGCATCGATGTCGTCGAGATAGCCGCGGATGACCTTCAGCGGCAGGTAATGATCGCGCTGCATCGTGAGAACGAAACGCAACCGCTCCAGATCACTCGGCGAGAACTTGCGGTAGCCCGACTCGGTACGCGCCGGAGAGACCAGCTGGCGCTCCTCCAGGAAGCGCAACTTCGAGGGAGTCAGATCGGGGAACTCAGCCGTCAACCTGGCAAGCACCTGGCCGATACTGAGCAGCGCGGGGGCCGCAGAAGACTCCTGCGCAGCCGAACTCTGCTGCGCGGCGGACCGCGCCACTAGTGGGCTGCCTGCTGCGCGAGATCGACGCGTGAAGCGTAGAACGTCAGCCGG
The DNA here is from genome assembly GCF_006716125.1 of Homoserinimonas aerilata. NCBI lineage: Bacteria > Bacillati > Actinomycetota > Actinomycetes > Micrococcales > Microbacteriaceae > Homoserinimonas > Homoserinimonas aerilata. Next base: position 1,315,756 of record NZ_VFOM01000001.1, read on the forward strand.
AACTTGCCGATCTGAACCTCAGCGCCATCCGTGAGCAGCGCAGACTCGATACGCACGCCGTCGAAGTAGGTGCCGTTCAACGACCCCAGATCTTTGATCTCGAACGTCGTGCCGTGACGAAGGAACTCCGAATGCCTGCGCGAGACCGTCACATCGTCGAGGAAGATGTCGGCCTCAGGGTGCCGGCCCGCCGTTGTCACATCAGAATCCAGCAGGAAGCGAGACCCCACATTCGGGCCGCGCCGAACGATCAGCAGCGCCGACCCCGAGGGGAGCGCGCCGACGGCATCCTTCTCCTCAGGAGAGATCGTTCCCGTGAGCGCAGCCAGCTGGGCTTCGAACTCCTCGCCGAAGTGAGCTGTCGTGTCGGTGGTGCGGGGCTCGTCGTGCTCACCGTTCGAACCAGAACCGTTCGCACCGGTGTGATCCGATCGCGGTGAATCAACCATGTGGACCTCCTAGCTCGTTAGCGTCCCAGCGTATCGGATTCGAAGGCCTGCCCGGGGGCCCGATTTCCCAGCCGAAGATGAGAAGGCACCCCGCATTCGCGGCACGCCGGATCGATCTGCTGGGCCCGAGCCTCGGAGGGTACGCTCGAAGCATGTCGTGCATCCGCTTCAACACTCCGGCGCAGCTCGCGGCCATGCGCGAGCACGTTCCCGTCATGCTGACCCCCGAGGAGGCTGCGGCGCTGCATCCCGCCCCGCCCGTGACGGAGAGCAAGATCCGCCGGCTGCGCATCCTGGCCCAGGATCAGAACCCCAAGATCCGCGAGAGCGTCGCCAGTAATTACCACACGCCGGAGGACCTCTTCGAGGTGCTGGCGCGTGACCCCGACGACGGTGTGCGCAGCTGCGTCGCCCGCAATGAATACGCGCCCTGCGACGTTCTCCGATCGATGGCCGACGACGCATCCGAGCAGGTCCGCGGATGGCTCGCCGTCAACTACTACGTTCCGGCGGACGTCATGGAGCGCCTCGCAGCGGACCCCAGCGAGACCGTACGCAAGCTCGTGAACTGGAAGGGCGCGCTCGTCGACGCCTGAGTCCGTCGCGAACGGCGAGTCAGAGGAACCCGTGCGCAGGATCAATGCAGCGCGTCACACCCGCGGGGCGCGCACGATCTTCGGCGTGACGCGCATCACTGCGGCGTGCGTCGCCGTCGTAGCGCTCATCGGTGACATCAACTACACGATCGGCACCGGCCCGTTCGCGATCGCCAACTTCTTCAGCTATTTCACCGTGCAGAGCATGACGATCGCCGTCATCGTCTTCGCGCTGGGAGCCGCCAACGCCCTGCGCGAACCGCAGGACCCCCTCTGGCTGGACAAGCTCAGGGCCGTCTCCACCTGCTACGTCATCGTCTCGGGGCTCGTGTTCGCTGTGATCCTCGTGGAGGGAACCTTCCGCGGAATCCCTGTCTGGGCGCCCTGGTCGAGCCAGCTGCTGCACTTCGTGCTGCCCGCCTACGCGCTGCTCGACTGGATCGTCGCCCCCGGCAGAGAAGTTCCGTGGAAGACGATCGGCTGGGTGCTGCTGTTCCCCGCGATCTGGGTGGTCTTCACGATGATCCGCGGCTCACAGGTGTACTGGTACCCGTACTTCTTCCTCGACCCCGCACTCGTCGAGATCCCCTTCGAATTCGGGCTCTACATCCTCGCGACAATCGTCATCTTCACCGGCGTCGTCTCCGGGCTGATCGCGATCAGTCGGCGGCACCACTCTCGCCAGACGGCGACGGAAGCACGCCCCCAGGCCCCTCAAGCACCTCGGGATCAAGGAACGGCTCCAGACTCGTCAACGCCGCCTGCAGCAGATCGGCATCAGAGAACTCGGCCAAGCGCGTCGCTGCCTCGCCTGCACAGATCCCCACAAGCATGGGCTCACCCGTGAGCGGCAACAGGTTGTACCAGAGCGGAAAATCGGAGTCGCCGTCGATGACGCTCCACACCGTGGCATCCGTCGACCAGAACGGGGCATCGAAACGGAGCACGATCTTCTCCTGCTGACCCATCCCCAGCGCAGAGATCGCGCCCCGGTGGGCGAACGGCAGCGGCGGATCGAACTCGATCGACCCCGCCTTCAGAACACCCAGCGGCACCGTGATGACGACACGATCCGCAGACAGCGACTCGCCCCGCGCCAGACGCAGACTCACCCCATCGTTGTCATAGCTGACACTCGACACCGTGCTCGACGGCAGGATGTCAAGACCGTCGAGCTCGGATGTCACCAGGCCGGCAAACCCGCCCGTGACCAGAACATCGTCATCAGTGCTGCGCGTCGGGTCGGCCGTGAACCAGGCAGAGAGCTCATCGGCCTCCGCACCGCCCTCGATCACGACATCGCCGGCAACAAAATTCTCGAGCAGATCGGCGTCGGACACCCCGTCGGGCGAGCGCGACGAACTGACATCCGCCGCGCCCGACGCCACGAGGGCGTCGGCGATGGAGACATCACCCGGCTGGGACGCGGCCCAGGCGATCGCGGCGGCCACAGCATCCGGAGCCACGGAACCAGCCTCGATCGACGCCCCCGCCGCCGTACGCCTGTCGTACACGAAATCGAACGAGCTCGTCGACACCTCGGCACGAGCCAACGCCGACGTCACAGGATTCGTCGACGCATCGTGCACCCAGGCGGCCCCCAACTCGATCGGCGCCGGCCAACGCTCGTCATCGACCGTGCGGATGCGGCCACCCGAACGATCCCGGCCCTCCACCACCACAACGCTGTGGCCCGCATCGGCGAGACGCCGCGCGACCGTCGCCCCAGCGATCCCGGCCCCCACGACGGCGATGCGCTCCCGCTCGCCGACAACATCTGCCAACTCGAGCGCGACCCGCAGGCCGGAAGCGCGGGCGCCCTGCACCGTTCCCGGCTCGAAATCAGCGGTGTGCTCCCCCGCGAAGAACAAGCGGCCCGCCACCGGCTCGCCCAGCGCGGCACGCTGCTCAGGGCTCGAGCCGACCGGCTGGAAGCTGAGAGCGCCCCGCGAGAACGGATCGCTCGCCCAAGAACTGCGCTCGAACGCCGACGGCTGCGGAATCTTCGTGCGCGTCGGCGGAACCGTCGGAGTCGGCTGCGGCGGTGCACTCGTGCACGCCGAAACGGCAAGGAGGGTCAGCCCGGAAGCCGAGCCCATAAGGAAGGTGCGCCTCGATATAGTCATCCCTCGGTCACTGTAGCTGTGAGCATCCGGAACCACCAGCGACCGCGCCGACTACCCTGAGAGCATGCAGAACGGGGCCAGGGTCGACAGCTGGCTGTGGGCCGTGCGCGTGTACAAGACGCGCTCGGCAGCCACAGCGGCCTGCCGCGCCGGGCATGTGCGGGTCGGCGGCGAGCGCGTCAAAGCCGCCCAGACGGTGCGCATCGGCGACGAGGTGCGCGTGCGCATCGCCGGCTTCGACCGCACGCTCGTGGTGCAGCGCCTCCTCGTCAAACGGGTCGGCGCGCCCGACGCAGCAACCGCCTACAACGAGACGACCCCACCACCGCCACCCCGGGAGGAACGGCCCCTCCTGCCGGTACGCGACCGCGGCGCCGGCCGCCCCACCAAACGCGAACGGCGCGAACTGGAGCAACTGCGCGGCTACTGAACGGCCCGGCTCAGTCTCAGTCTCAGTCTCAGTAGAGGAAGATCGGCAGCCAGTCACGGTTGTGCGCGTGCACAAGCGCCAGAAACAGCACCAGATCGAACAACAGGTGCACCGACACCACATAGGTGAGCGACTTGGTCAGCTTGAACGTGTACCCCTGCAGCATCGCGAACGGAAACGTCAACAGCGGCCCCCACGCCTCATAGCCGATCTCCCACAGGAACGACGAGAAGATCACCGCCTGCAGGATGTTCGCCAACCAATCCGGAAAATGGCGGCGCAGCAGAGTGAACGTCGTGCAGACGAAGAACAACTCATCCCAGATGCCGACCGTGTTCACACCGAGGAAGAGGCGCCAGAAGATGGTGGGATCATCCGTGCTGATCGCATTCGGCCAGTTCTGGAAGACATCCGTGCTGATCAGATACACCGGCAGGATGAAATAGCCGAGCGCGACGACACCCAGCAGGTAGAGCTTCGCCGTGAGCGACCAGCGGTGGCCCGTGCGCACCGGAAAACGGATGATGCGCTCCCGGAACACGAACCGGTCGACCAGCCACGGCACCAGAACGGCGAGCGCGAGCGCGCCGCCCATGAGCGCCATGTGCCCGAGGCTCAGATCGGCGTTCAGCGGAACCAGACTGATGATGATGAGACCGGATGCGATGAGCGCCAGATGGCGCAGAAGCACACGATCGATGACGGCAGCCGCCACAAGGCTCGCCGCGATCAGCAGATAGCCGGCGTCGCTCTCAAGACCGAACAGGACGACGGCGGATGCCGAGAGCAGCACCGCGGGCAGCAGCTTCCAGCTGAGGGCGGTGCGCGGCGCTTCGGCTGCGATCAGTGTCGACGTCACCCGTTCAGGATGTCACACGGTGCCGCAGTCAGGCGGATGCGGGTGGCTTGGCGACGAGGAAAGCTCTCAGTTGATTAACTCGAACATATGTTCGAAACTATGGGCATGACGCTGCTCGCCGAAACCTCCTCCCCCGCCCTCGCGCGGGACGAGCTGCAGACGCGCATCCGGCAGATGCAGGCCACCCGGCTCGACGAGAAGACCCTACCCATGCCCCCCGGCATGGAGTCGCTGCTGCCCGAAGGGCTGCGGGCAGGCGCGAGCTACTCCATCGACGGAAGCGCCGCGGGGGCTGTGACGCTCGCCCTGGCACTCCTGGCCGGACCCTCCCGGCAGGGTGCCTGGTGCGGGGTGCTCGGGATGCCCGGGCTCGGAACGGAGGCGGCCGCCGGGCTGGGCGTGGACCTCGAACGGCTCGTGCTGGTGCCCCGCCCCGGCGACCGCTGGCTCACCGTCGCCGCCGCCATGGCCGACGTCCTCGGCATGGTGCTGTTGGCGCCCCCGGGCAGGGCGACCGCCGCCGACGCCAACAGGCTCGCGGCCCGGCTGCGGCAGCGCGGCAGCACCCTCCTCGTGCTGGGCGACTGGCCGCACGCCGAGGCGACGCTGCGGGTGGCCACGAACCGCTGGGAAGGGCTCTCGGATGGCCACGGCAGACTGCGCACGCGGCACCTGGATGTGCAGTCGACCGGACGCAGCGGGCGCATGCGCGCCATCCGGCTCGACCTGGCCGAGCGGGGGCATCCGATCGCAACGGCAACAGGCACGGCGCACAGCCCCTCGATCCGACTCGTGCAGGGGATCGCCGGATGACCGAGACGGCAGCAGACCCACTGCGGGCGCTCATCGTCTGGCTGCCCGACTGGCCCATCTCAGCAGCACGGATGGAGCAGGGGCTTCCGCCGGACGGCCCGCTCGCACTCGTCGACCGCGGGCACGTCGTGGCCTGCTCCGAATCGGCCCGGCGGGAAGGCGTGCGCCGCGGGCTGCGCCTGCGCGAAGCACAGCTGCGCTGCCCCGAACTGGTGCTCGCCCCCTACGACGCGACTGCCGATGCCCGGGCCTTCGACCCCGTCGTCGCCGTCATCGAACAGATCGTGCCGGGAGTGCAGATATTGAGACCCGGGCTCTGCGCGGTGCGGGCCAGAGGCGCCGCCCGCTATTACGGAGGAGAACAACAAGCAGCAGAACGACTGCTCACCGCGCTCGAAGAACACGGCCTGGCAGGAACGGGCATCGGGATCGCCGACAGCCTCTTCGCAGCAGAGCAGGCGGTCTGGCAGGCGACCGCGCAGCATCCGCTCATCATCGTGCCGGCCGGAGAATCGGCACGATTCCTCGCAGGCCTGCCCATCGAGGCGCTCGGCGACGACAGCGTCACCCCGCTGCTCCGCAGGCTGGGGGCGCGCACCCTCGGCGACTTCGCCGCCCTGTCGGCGACAGATGTGCGCACCCGCTTCGGTGAAACCGGCGCCAGGGCACACGCCCGCGCGGGAGGAAACGACCCGCGCCCCGTGATCGCACGGGTGCCGCCGCGTGAGCTCGACTGCTCCGTCGAATTCGAACCGCCCCTCGATCGGGTCGACCAGATCGCATTCGGGATGCGGGCGGCATCCGAACTCTTCATAACCCGACTCACGCGCGAGAGGCTCGTGTGCACGGGGATCCGCATCACCGTGACGGATGAGACGGGGGTGAACTCGGAACGCGGCTGGGCGCATCCGCGATACTTCACAGCGGCGGATGTGCTCGACCGGGTCCGCTGGCAGCTGCAGGGAGACTCCGGCGCCGACGGCGGGCCAGACTCCCCCGTCGCGCGGGTACAGATCGCACCGGAACACGTCGACGCTGCGGCAGGCCACGAAGAGGGCCTGTGGGGGCAGATGGCAGACGAGCGCATCCACCACGGACTGTCGCGCATCCAGAGCATGCTCGGGCACGAAGCCGTACTCACAGCGGTGGCGGGCGGCGGGCGGCTGCTCGCAGAGCGGCGGGTTCTCGTGCCCTGGGGAGACGCCCCGCCGGCCACCGCACGGGCCGCCTCGTCACGCCCCTGGCCGGGCAGCCTTCCCGACCCGCAGCCGACAACCGTGTTCGAGACGCCCCAACCCGTCACCGTGCTCGACGCAGGCGGCACAACGGTCGACGTGGACCGGCGCGGCTCCCTCAGCGGTGCGCCCACCTGGCTGGGGCACGAACAGGGCGGCACCGGCCCGCCCGGCAGACATCGCATCGCGGGCTGGGCGGGGCCCTGGCCGCTACGACAACGCTGGTGGGATCCGGCAAAGAGCCGCCGCTCCGACCGCTTTCAGATACTCGACGACAACGGAACGGCCTGGCTTCTTCTGCTCGAACAACACTGCTGGTGGGCGGAGGGGCGCTACGACTGAAACCACTGCGACCCGCTGGACAACGTCCAGCTGAACACGGGCCCAACCGGACATCGGCGGGTGAACAGGGAAGGAGGAACAGCGGATGGGATGGAACAATCCCCCGGTCACCTGGGCGGAACTCGAGCGAACGCTCAGCGGCGAACCGCAGCCCGAACGACCTCACCACTCCCGCCGACGCCCACCCCCAGCCTCGGCCCCAACCCCTCAGCCGGACGACACCCCGGCCGGGCCGCAGGTGCCCTACGCCGAACTGCACATCCACTCGCATTTCAGCTTTCTCGACGGCGCCTCCTCCCCCGCCCAACTCGTCACCGAAGCCATGCGCCTCGGCCTGCACGGCCTCGCCCTCACCGACCATGACGGCCTCTACGGCATCGTGCGGATGGCGGAAGCGGCAGAGACAACACCACTGAAGACGGTGTTCGGGGCAGAACTCTCGCTCGACCTCGGCATGCCACAGAACGGCCAGGCCGACCCCGAAGGCGAACATCTGCTCGTGCTCGCCCGACGCGAGGAGGGCTACCACAGGCTCGCCGGCGCGATCACGACCGCGCAACTCGCCGACGGCGCCCAGAAGGGGCAGCCCGTCTACGACCTCGAACAGCTCGCCGAGGCATCCGGCGGCCACTGGGTCGTGCTCACCGGATGCCGCAAGGGCGCCGTGCGCCGTGCGCTCACCTCCCACGGTGAGCAGGCGGCAGAAGGGGAGGTGCTGCGGCTCATGCGACTGTTCGGCGACGAGAACGTCGTCGTCGAACTGATCGACCATGGAGGCCCCCTCGACAGCGAGCACAACGACGCCCTCGCCGGAATCGCCGCGCGGCTGGGCATCCCCTACATCGCCAGCAACGCCGTGCACTATGCGCACCCCGACGAGCAGCCCCTCGCATCCGCGATCGCCGCCGTGCGGGCACACCGCAGCCTCGACGAGATGGATGCCTGGCTGCCCGCCTCCGACGGGGCTCACCTGCGCAGCGGTGCCGAGATGGCCCGACGTTTCTCCCGCTACCCCGGCGCCGTGGCCCGAACCGTCGAACTGGCCGACGATCTCGCCTTCAGCCTGCGCGCCGCCCGACCGAAACTGCCGAAACAGGACGTGCCCGACGGCCACACACCCATGTCGTGGCTCAGAGAACTGGTGCGACGCGGAACCCCGGCGAAATACCCGGACGCCGACAAGACTGTGCACGCCCGGCTCGAGCAGGAACTCGGCGTCATCGAGACGAAGGACTTTCCCGGATACTTCCTCATCGTGCACGACATCGTGCAGTTCGCTCGCGAGCGGGGCATCCTGTGCCAGGGGCGCGGCTCAGCCGCCAGCTCGGCCGTCTGCTACGTGCTCGGCATCACCGCCGTCGACTCGATCTTCTTCAAGCTGCCGTTCGAGCGCTTCCTGTCGAGCATGCGCGAAGAAGAGCCCGACATCGACGTCGACTTCGACTCGGATCGCCGCGAAGAGGTCATCCAGTACGTCTACCGAAAATACGGCAGACGCAACGCCGCCCAGGTCGCGAACGTCATCAGCTACCGGCCCAAGAACGCCGTGCGCGACATGGCGAAGGCGCTCGGCTACAGCCAGGGCCAGCAGGACGCCTGGTCGAAGCGACTGGAACGCGACATTCCCGCCACCGAGAAGGGGGACGGCATCCCCGCCACCGTCATCGGGCTCACACAGCAGCTGTTGAAGGCCCCCCGCCATCTGGGCATCCACTCGGGCGGGATGGTGCTCACCGAGCGACCCGTCGGCGAGGTATGCCCCATCGAGCATGCACGCATGGAGAACCGAACGGTGCTGCAGTGGGACAAAGACGACTGCGAATGGATGGGCCTCGTCAAGTTCGACCTGCTCGGGCTCGGCATGCTCGCGGCGTTGCAGTACTGCTTCGACCTCGTCGACGACAACCTCGGCGAACGGTGGAGCATCGAGACCATCCCCAAAGAGGAGCAGGGCGTCTACGACATGCTGTGCAGGGCGGATGCGATCGGCGTCTTCCAGGTGGAGAGCCGGGCCCAGCTGGCGACGCTGCCGAGACTCAAGCCGCGCTGCTACTACGACCTCGTGGTCGAGATCGCCCTCATCCGGCCGGGTCCCATCCAGGGCGGTGCGGTACATCCGTACATCCGCCGCCGAGCAGGCGAGGAGAAGGTCAGCTACTCGCACCCCCGACTGAAGGAGGTGCTGGAGCGAACCCTGGGGATTCCCCTCTTTCAGGAACAGCTCATGCAGATGGCCGTGGCCGTCGGCGGATGCACGGCAGAAGACGCCGACCTGCTGCGCCGGTCGATGGGATCCAAGCGCGGGGTCGAACGCATCGACTCGCTCAAGAAGAAGCTCTTCGCCGGCATGGCCTCGAACGGTATAACCGGTGACACGGCGAACGGCATCTACGCGCAGATCGAAGCGTTCGCCGACTTCGGCTTCGCCGAATCGCATTCTCTGAGCTTCGCCGTGCTCGTCTATGCGAGCTCCTGGCTGAAGCTGCACTATCCCGCCGCATTCCTCGCGGCGCTGCTGCGGGCGCAGCCGATGGGCTTCTACTCGCCGCAGACGCTTGTGGCGGATGCCCGCAGGCACGGTGTGGCCGTGCTGCGGCCCGACATCCTGCTCTCTGACGCGCAGGCGAAGCTCGAATCGATCACCGAGCCCAGAGACAGCGAACTCGGCAGAGCCGACCACCGGAGGCAGGACGGCTGCGTGCAGCAGAACCAGCCACCGATCGGCGCGTTCGACCGAACCTCACCCGCGGACACCGCCTCCCACCGGCGCGACGCAGGCTTCGCCGTGCGGCTCGGCCTGGCCGAGGTGACCACAATCGGCTCAGCCCTCGCCGAGAGGATCGTCGCAGAACGGGAGACGAGCGGAGCATTCGCCGACCTCGCAGATCTCTCGCGCCGGGTCGGCCTGAGCGCCGAACAGTTGGAGGCGCTCGCCTCCGCCGGAGCCTTCGACTCGCTCGGCATGAGCCGCCGCGAAGCGCTGTGGGATGCGGGGGCCGCCGCGCAGGAGAAGTCAGGCCATCTCGACGGCAGCGGGACGAGCATCCAGCCTCCTCTGCTGCCGATGCTGACACCGGCAGAGCAGGTGGCCTACGACCTGTGGGCGACGGGGGTGTCGACGGATGACCACCCGATGAGGCATGTGCGCCCCGAACTGGCCGGACGCGGGGTGCTCCCCATCGACGCGCTCACCACAGCGGAATCCGGGCGGCGCATCCATGTGAGCGGCATCGTCACGCACCGCCAGCGGCCACAGACGGCCAGCGGCATGACGTTCATGAACATCGAAGACGAGACGGGCATCCTGAACATCATCGTGAGCAAGGGGGCGTGGGCTCGCTACCGGCGTATCGCCAGGGAGTCGCCCGCGCTGCTCGTGCGCGGCATCCTGGAGCGTTCCCCCGACGGCATCGTGAACGTCGTCGCCGACCGCTTCGAAGAGCTGCGGATGCCGGTGCGCACGCGGTCGCGCGACTTCCAGTGAGCGGCCCCATCCGGATCAACGAAAGGTCACGATGAGCCCTTTACGCGCACATGAAGGGCGAAAAGTGACCACTCGCGGTATCACGCGAGTGGTCACTGGTCGCTTCGGCCGTGGTCGCGCCCGTCAGTCCGTGGCGGGCGCGTTCGGGGCGGCGGCCCGACGGGCGGGCTTCGACTGTTCGGTCATCGCGCGCCCCACGGCCTCGCCCGTGGCACGGCCCGTGACGATCTCGGAGATGTCGATGCCGACAAGATCCTTGATGATCTTCGTCGACGTGGCCAGCTGCGACGCGACGCTCTGGCCGAGCTGTTCCGAGCCGTTGCCGTCACTCGAGATGATCGTCATGTTCGAGATGGCGGAGAGCGGCTCGGATGCGGCACGCACGATATCGGGCAGCTGGTTGATGAGCTGCTGGCGGAGCAGCTCGGTGGCGCGCTCCTCGAGCGCCTCGGCGCGAGCCCTCGCAGACTCCGCCTCAGCGGCACCCTTGACTCGGATCGATTCGGCCTCGGCCTCACCCTCAGCCCTCAGCGCCTCAGCGGCCGCGATACGGCGGTTGCGCTCGGCGATTCCCTCGGCCTCAACAGCCTGCGCCGCGTAGCCTCGGCTGTTCTTCTCTGCGATGCTCTCGGCCTCGAGCGCCTCGGCCGACGACTTGCGGCGGTCACGGTCGGCGTTGGCTGCGGCCACTGCTGCGCCGGCGGATGCTTCGGCACTCTTCTCGACCGCATAGGCCTCAGCGTCGGCGACGGCGCGGATCTCGGCGTCGAGCTCCTGCTTGCGCAGGCCGACGCGCTTGCCCGCGGTGATCTCCTGCTGCGAGATGACCTCCTGCTGGGCGATCGCCTCGGCCAGAGGACGAGAAGAATCAGCCTCGGCGCGCGCCTTGTCGGTCTCCTTCTGGATCTCGGCGTTACGCAGGTCGAGCTTGCGCTGCTGCTCGGCGACGGCCTGCTCCGCACCGATGCGGGCCTCCTCGGAGGCCTGACGAGACACCGACTCGGCGATCTCGGCGACCTGCTTCACCCGGGCGGCTTCGGCGCGACCCAGGTCACGGATGTATCCGTTGTCGTCGTCGATCTCCTTGATCTGCAGGGTGTCGATCTGGAGGCCCTGCACGTCGAGCGACTCACGCACCGCCTCGAGCACCTGCCCCTGCAGCACCTGGCGGTTGGTGATGATCTCGGTGACCGTGAGCTGGCCGACGATCGATCGCACCGACCCGCTCAGCACCTCCTCGGTGGAGGTCTCGATCTGGTCCTGCTGGTTGAGGAAGCGCTGGGCGGCGGCACGTACCATCTCCTCGGAGCCGCCCACCTTGACGACGGCCACCGCGTTGACGCGGATCGTGATGGCATCCTTCGTCTGCGCTGTCGCCTGTACATTCAGCTGGCGGCTGCGCAGGCTCAGCTTGAAGTGTGCCTCCACGATCGGCTTGACGAAGACGCGCGAACCAAAGACGACCTTCTGCCCGGCGTTCTCGAACTCGCCGCTCGCCGCCCTGGCACCCTTCTGGCGCGAGGTCACGATGATCGCCTCATCCGGCTTGGCGATCTTGATACCGCGCAGCGTCAGCACGAGGAACACAAGCACCACGACCACGGCGATGCCGATGAGCACCGGAAGCAGCAGGAGTTCGAAGGGGAAGAACGGCACGAGGGGCCTCTCGTCGATGAAACGGGCGGAAGGGGCGACCCCCGAGAAGAGGGGCATCAATCGAGTATGGCCGAACATCCGGCGACGATGCCACCGGGTGGACAATATGTGGACAACGGATGGAAAGCGGATGCGCTCCCGGCAGAAAGATTTCAATGTCGGTGGAATACGACACACTGGTTTCTGCGTTGCCCTCAGGGCCGCGATCGCGATGCACCCCCACTCTTTTCGACAGGACAGCCGTATGACTGACACCTCCTCCAGCACCGCCACGGGTGCCGTTCCCGTGCCGAACGCCGCATCGCTGGGAACCGCACCCTCTACCGAGGCCGAGGCCCGTATCGCGTCACGCAACCGTCTCGTGATCGGCCTGCTGCTGGTCTCGGCGTTCGTGGTCATCCTGAACGAGACGGTTCTGGGCGTCGCCCAGACGCGCCTCGAGCACGACCTCGGCGTGCCCTACAGCCTCATCCAGTGGTTGACGACGGGGTTCATGCTGACGATGGCCGTCGTGATCCCGATCACGGGCTTCCTGTTGGAGCGCTTCACCACGCGCGGCGTCTTCATCACCGCGATGTCGTTGTTCAGCCTGGGCACCCTCATCTGTGCCCTCGCCCCCGGCTTCGAGGTGCTACTAGCTGGCCGCATCGTGCAGGCGACCGGAACGGCGATCATGATGCCGCTGCTCATGACGACCGTCATGAACCTCGTGCCGCCGTCGGCGCGCGGCCGCACCATGGGCAACATCTCGATCGTCATCTCGGTGGCGCCCGCGCTCGGCCCGACCATCTCGGGCCTGATCCTGAACGTGCTCGAATGGCGTTGGCTGTTCCTGCTCGTGCTGCCGATCGCGATCGGCGCGCTTGTGCTCGGCGCGGCCCGTATCGAGAACGTCACAGAGCCCCGCAAGGTTCCCGTCGATTCGCTGTCGGTCGTGCTGTCCGCGCTCGGCTTCGGCGGGCTCATCTTCGGCCTGAGCAGCCTCGGCGAGGCCGCCCGGGGCGCGGCCACCGTGCCGCTCTGGATCCCCATCGGGGTCGGCATCGCCGCCCTCGTGCTGTTCGTCCTGCGCCAGCGCAGGCTCCAGCGTTCCGACCGTGCCCTGCTCGATCTGCGCACGTTCCTGTCGCCCGTGTTCAGCGTCTCCACGATCATGCTCGTCATCAGCATGATCGCCCTGTTCGGCATGGTCGTCGTGCTCCCCATCTACACGCAGGAGGTACTGGGGCTCGACACGCTGACCACCGGGCTCCTCCTGCTTCCCGGCGGGCTGCTGATGGGTGTGATGGCACCGTTCGTGGGGCGTTTCTACGACCGCTTCGGGCCGGCACCGCTCGTCGTGCCCGGCTCGATCATCGTGAGCGGGGCCCTCTGGGGCACCACGCTGCTCGGTGTTGACACACCGTTCCTGTGGGTGCTCGTCGCGCATGTCGCCCTGAGCATCGGCCTCGCACTGCTGTTCACCCCCCTGTTCACCTCGGCACTCGGCTCGCTGCGGCCCTCCCTCTACTCGCACGGCAGTGCGATCGTCGGAACCGTGCAGCAGCTCGCCGGCGCGGCCGGAACGGCACTGTTCATCAGCGTCATGACGGCGCAGTCGATCGCACTCGCGGGCGGAGGCGCGCCCGACGTCGCGGACACGGCCGGGGGCATCCACATGGCCTTCGTCTGCGGTGCAGTCATCTCGCTGCTCGCGGTCGTCGCCGCGTTCTTCGTGCGCAAGCCGGCCGACATGCCTGAGGGAATGCACGCGGGGCACTGAGCCTCCACGGCCCGGCCTTCTAGGATCGTGATGTGACAGCCGTGGCTCCGAAGCATCCGAGATTCTCCGCAGTGCGAGGCTTCTTCGAGGGCGCCGGGCTGCTGTTCCGTGGCTTCGCTACCTGGGGTACTTCACCGAAACGCATGCTGCTGGGCCTCATCCCCGGCGCGATCACCTTCGCGATCTACATCGCGATCGTGATCGCGTTCGTGGCGACGATCGGGCCGATCACCGACTGGCTGACGCCGTTCGCGAGCGGCTGGGATGACTCGCTGCGCACGCTCCTGCGCATCGCCGTCGGCCTGGCCCTCGCCGTGGCGGCATCCCTCGTGCTCGTCTACTCGTTCACCGTGGTGACGCTCGCGGTCGGGCAGCCGTTCTTCGAGCGCATCTCCCGCGACGTGGATGATGCGCTCGGCACCGTTCCCGAGGCGCCCCAGCCGGGCTTCTGGCGGGGGCTGTGGCGTGGCATGGCCGAGGCGCTCGGGGTTCTCGCCCTGACCCTCCTGATCGGCCTGGGGCTGTTCCTGCTGAGCCTCGTGCCGGTGGTCGGCTCTCCACTCGCGGCCGTCACCGGAGCGTTCACGGGCGGCTGGTTCCTGGCGCTCGAACTCAGTGCGGTGCCGCTTCAGCGTCGAGGCCTGCGCTTCGGACAGCGACGCCGGATGCTGGGGACCAGACGCTCGGTGACGCTCGGCTTCGGCGTCGTCACATTTCTGCTGTTCCTCGTGCCGCTCGGCGCCATCGTGACGATGCCTGCGGCGGTCGCGGGCGGCACACTGCTGGCCCGATCCGCGCTCGGCGAGGCCGTGCGCCCTGCGGCGACGCCGACACCCTAGCCGCGTCTCAGCTCTGCTCTCGGATCGCCTGCTCCAGCCGTTCGACCTTGCCGCTCAGCTCGCCGCTGTGACCGGGGCGGATGTCTGCCTTCAGCACCAGGGAGATCCGTGATCCGAACGGTTCGACGGCCTCGACCGCGCGCTTCACGACGCCCATGACCGTGTCCCAGTCGGGGCCCTCGATCTCCGTGAACATCGACGAGGTACGATTCGGCAGCCCGCTCTCGCGCACCACCCGCACTGCGGCGGCGACGGCGTCGTGAACGGACGCGTCGGGGTTCTCTCCCCCGCTCGGCGCCACCGAGAATGCGATCAACATGCTGGACCTCCCTGTTCTGACGATGCCGGCGCCGATGATGCTCGGTCGCTGGTGTCACATCCGTGTTGCGATTGCCTGTGCGATTGCCTGTGCCGTCGCGCATTCCGAGCCTATCCATAGGTTTCGCTCGCTAATCTGGGGCTCCCCGCCGCCGACGCCGTAGGGATGCAGACCGCAAGGCACAGCGACGACGAGAGAAGGCCCCGTGGCACGACCATCGAAGAAGAAGACGATCATCCTCATCAGCGTCGCGGCCGTGATCGCGCTCGGGGCGACCGCGGCGATCGCCGGCCCCGTCTTCTACCGGGACGTCATCGCCGGGCCGGCCGACGATGCCCCCACAGCAGAGTTGGACACGCGCGCGCCGAGCACGCTCGATGAGAGCACCCTCGCGGGCGACTGGACGGTCACGGATGGCTCGTATGCGGGCTATCGCGTCGATGAGGTGCTCAACGGGGTCGATGTGACCGTCACCGGACGCACCGAAGACGTCGCGGGAACGGTGACCACGAGCGACACCGCCGTGACTGCGGCGACGATCACGGTGGACGTGGCGAGCATCGCGACCGACTCCAGCCAGCGCGACGCCTACTTCAGGGACAGCGCCCTGCAGGTGTCGGAGCATCCGACAGCCACCTTCGAGTTGACGAGCCCCATCGAGGCACCGTCGGATGCCACTGTCGACGCCGAGAGCACGGTGACCGCCGCAGGGGTGCTCACCCTCGCCGGTGTCAGCCAGGACGTGACAGTGGATGTGACGGCTGCGGCCGACGGCGACACCATCCGCATCGCCGGCCAGATCCCGGTGACCTTCGCCGACTTCGGCGTGCAGGCACCGTCACTCGGCTTCGTGAAGGTGGAGGACACCGGCTTCGTGGAGTTCCTGGTGGTGCTGGAACAGGGACCGCGAGGCTGACATCCGGCCAGCATCCGGCCGATATTTCGGTCACGAAAGGGTGGTCAGGCGACCAGAGTCGGCCTAACCTCGAGGCGTAGGGCCCCATCTCGGTATGCCTTCGTGGTGGCTGTGAGCGGGCAGATCTCAGAACCTCAAGGGAGAGACGATGAGCGCGACCTCGCGGTATTCCAAGGGTGAAGTCGTGCCCGAACCTGTTCTGCAGCAGGATCCGAAACTTCCACCCGTTGCGGTCGATCCACAGAAGCTGGCCGCCGAGGATCGGCGCTGGACCCCGCTCAAGGTGATCATCTGGGCCGCGATCTCACTGCTCGGTGGCCTCAGCTGGGTGATGCTGGCGATCGTGCGCGGTGAGACGGTCAACGCCATCTGGTTCGTCTTCGCGGCCGTGTGCACCTATTTCATCTTCTACCGCTTCTACTCGAAGTACATCGAGAAGTACGTGACAAGGCCGGATGATCGGCGCGCCACCCCCGCGGAGTACAAGGCCGACGGCAAAGACTTCGTCGCGACCGACCGCAGGGTTCTCTACGGTCACCACTTCGCGGCGATTGCCGGGGCCGGTCCCCTCGTCGGGCCCGTGCTCGCCGCACAGATGGGCTTCCTCCCCGGAACGCTGTGGATCATCGTCGGCGTAGTGCTCGCCGGCGCCGTGCAGGACTACCTCGTGCTGTTCTTCTCAATGCGCCGCGGCGGGCGCTCGCTCGGGCAGATGGCGCGGGACGAGCTCGGGCCGGTCGGTGGCACCGCCGCCATAATCGCGACCCTCGCCATCATGGTGATCATCGTCGCCATCCTCGCGCTCGTCGTCGTCAATGCGCTGGCCGAGAGCCCGTGGGGCGTCTTCTCCGTGTCGATGACCATCCCGATCGCACTGTTCATGGGCTGCTATCTGCGCTTCCTGCGGCCGGGCAAGGTCGTGGAGGTTTCCATCATCGGTTTCGTGCTGCTCATGGCGGCGATCATCGGCGGCGGCGCGGTCGCCGAGACGGAGTGGGGCGCGGCACTGTTCACGCTCGACCCGCTGCCGATCGCGATCGGCATCGTCATCTACGGCTTCATCGCCGCCATCCTCCCGGTCTGGCTTCTGCTCGCCCCGCGCGACTACCTCTCGACGTTCATGAAGGTCGGCACGATCGTGATGCTGGCCGTGGCGATCGTCATCGTGCGACCCGAGATCACCGTTCCCGCGTTCACGGAGTTCGCCGCCACCGGTGAGGGCCCCGTCGTGGCCGGGCCGCTGTGGCCGTTCCTGTTCGTGACCATCGCGTGCGGTGCCCTCTCGGGATTCCACGCCCTGATCGCATCCGGAACCACCCCCAAGCTCGTCGAGAAGGAACGCCAGACCCGGATGATCGGCTACGGCGGCATGCTCATGGAGTCGTTCGTGGCCATCATGGCTCTGGTGGCCGCCCTCTCGATCGACCAGGGCATCTACTTCGCGATGAACTCATCGGCGGGCGCGACCGGCGGAACCGTCGAGGGTGCCGTCGCCTTCGTCAACAATCTGGGGCTCACAGGCGTGCACGTCGATGCGGATGCCCTGCTGCAGACCGCAAAGGATGTGGGCGAGGAGAGCATCGTCTCGCGGACGGGCGGGGCGCCGACCCTTGCCGTCGGCCTCTCGCACATCATGCATCAGTGGCTGGGCGGGCCGAGCCTCATGGCGTTCTGGTACCACTTCGCCATCATGTTCGAGGCGCTCTTCATCCTCACCGCCGTCGACGCCGGCACCCGGGTGGCCCGCTTCATGCTGCAGGACAGCATCGGGAATGCCGTGCCCCGTTTCAAGGACACCTCATGGAGGCCGGGAGCCTGGCTGACGACGGCGATCATGGTCGCCGCGTGGGGCGCGATCCTCGTGCTGGGCGTCACGGATCCGCTCGGCGGTATCAACACCTTCTTCCCGCTCTTCGGCATCGCCAATCAGCTGCTGGCGGCGATCGCGCTGGCGGTGTGCATGGCGATCATGGCGAAGAAGGGCCTGTTCAAGTACCTGTGGGTGGTCATCCTGCCGCTGGGATTCGCCGCGGTCATCACCATCTGGGCGTCAGGGCTCAAGATCTTCTCGCCCATCCCCTCGATCGGATACTTCGCGCAGAATGGTGCATTCGCGGGGGCTCTCGCTGCTGGCGAGACGAGCTTCGGAACGGCCACGAGCGTCGAGGCCATGCAGGCTGTCGTGCGCAACACCATGGTGCAGGGCGTGCTGTCGGTGTTGTTCGTCGTGCTCGCGATAATCGTCATCCTGGCCGCGGCGGCTGCCACCTGGCGGTCGTGGCGTACGCGCGAACTGGGCACCAGCGAGGACACAGCCGTGCCGTCGCGCCTCTTCGCACCGGCCGGTTTCGTGGCGACGCCCGCCGAGCGCGAGATCCAGTCCCAGTGGGATGCGAGGCCGGATGCCCGCGGCTCGGTCCGCGCGAAGAGGGGCGATCACTGATGAGCGTCTCAGGCTCGAGCTTCTCGGCCACCATCCGCAGGGGGCTCGGCGGGCTCTCCTGGTACGTGCGCGGGGTCATGGGCGGCGACGCCTACGAGAAGTATCTCGATCACCACTTCTCGAGCCATGACGCCCTCGAGCATCCGCCCATGACGGAACGCGAGTTCTGGCGCGACCGAGACGACAGGCAGGATCGCGAGCCGCAGGGCAGGTGCTGCTGAGCACACGCGGGCCGCGGCGGCTGCGTTGACTGAGGCGGCCGCGTCGGCTGAAGCGGCCGCGTCGGCTGAAGCGGCTGCGGCTCAGCGCTCGTCGATGACGAGATCGGCGAGCAGTTGAGGTCGCTCGCGTTCGAGAAACGCGGCCTCCTGCGCGGCCCACCGGTCCCAGTGCGGGGCGTAGGCGTCACCGTCGCGCTCGAGTGCCCGGCGCTTGCGGGTCGGCTCATCAAGCTCAACCCACACGCCCAGCGTCGCGAGGGCACGGTTATTTCGGCTGAGTGAACCGGAACCCTCGATCACGAGGGAACGGGAGGGGTCGACAGTGTGCCATTCGGCGGTCCGGTCGTTCTCCCAGTCCCAACGGAACCAACCGGGCTCGGATGCCGCGAGCACCCGTTCGTGCACCATCCGGCTGCCCTCCTCCAGGCCGTCCCATCCCGGGTAGAGGTCGTCGAGCCTCAGCAGTTGGGCGTCCGGGATCGCGGCGGCCACCACGGGTGCGAGCGTGGTCTTGCCCGAGCCTGATCCCCCGTCGATGAGTACCACCTGCCGTCGCTCGCGCGGCAGCAGCGCGAGGATCGCCTCGATGTTCTGTGGGCGTGTGACGTCATGGCGCGGCAATGAAGTTCCACTCCCCCGTCTCGACGGACGTGGTGACGGCGGTCGCCGCGATCACGACGCCGATCAGCAGAAGCGCCCACTCGTTACGCCCGAAGTGCGATTCGCGTGCCCAGCTTCGCTCGGTGGGCCCGCCGAAACCGCGCGCCTCCATGGCGGTCGCGAGCTTGCTGCCGCGCCGGATGGAGAGCACGAGCAGCGCGAAGGCCTGCCCGAAGAGGCGGCGGATGCGTCCGCTGTCGGCGAGTCCGCGCGCCCTACGGGCCAGTTCGAGGGATTTCCAGTCGTCGAGGAAGAGCCCGACCAGCCGCAGGCCGGCGAGTGCACCCAGCACGAAGCGGGCGGGCAGCTTCACGATCTGGGCGAGCCCGTCGGCGAGGTCGGTGGGGTCGACGGTGATGAACAGCACAACCCCGGGCAGGGCGATGGCGAGCAGCCGCAGCACTGTGGCGACGGCCAACTCGATGGATCCGTCGGTCACGTGCACGAACATCCACTCGAGATGGCTCGCCCCTGAGGCCTTGCCGTAGAGCAGGATGGTGAGGCCCGCGAAGGGCGCCGCGATCCAGATGGGCGAGGTGCGCAGCAGCAGTGTTCTGGCCCGCACGCCGGCGAACGCGAGCAGCGGGAGCTCAAGCGCGAGGGCGACGGATGCCGACACCCAGTCGATCGACAGCACGAGAGTGAAGGCGATGAGCAGCGCCGTGGCGAGTTTCGCGACGGGGTTCACCGTGTGGATGGCCGCGGTGCCCCGGGCCTGGACGAGCGCGCTCACGGTGTGACCTTGGCGCCGTCGAGGCGGTATTCGGATGTCGCCAGGGCGTCGACGAAGGCGGCATCGTGTGTGACCGCAATGGCGGCGCTGCCCTCGTCGAGCAGTTCGGCGAGCAGTGCGAGCAGTTCCTGCCAGGTGCGGGAATCCTGCCCGAAGGTCGGCTCGTCGAGCACGAGCACATCGGGCCGGGTGGCGAGCACTGTGGCGACGGAGAGTCGCCGCTTCTCGCCGCCCGACAGCGTGAAGGGGTTGGCATTGGCCAGCCTGTCGAGGCGCAGCCGCTGCAGCAGTTCGTCGACCCTGTTGGAGATGACGGATGCTTCGAGCTTCAGTGCGCGCGGCCCGACGGCGAGTTCCTCCCGCACTGTGCCGGCCAGGAACTGGTGCTCGGGGTCCTGGAACACGGTGCCGATGCGGGTGAGCAGTTGCCGGGACTTCCAGCGGATGGGGTGCGGCCCCGCGCCGGCGGCGAGCTCCTCAGCCGCGACGACGGCTCCGTCTGCCGGGGGCAGCAGCCCCGCGAGGGTGAGCCCCAGCGTCGACTTTCCGGCCCCATTGGGACCCGTTATGGCGAGGGCCTCGCCGCGACGCAGCTCCAGTTCGAGGCCCGAGCGCAGCACGGTGCCGCCCGGGCGCGCGATCGCCAGCGACTCGGTACGGAGCAGATGTGCCGCAGAGAGCGAGGCGGGGGCCCGGCGAACCGGCTGCGCGGGCGGGTGACCCGGAACCCACACCCCCGCTGCGGAGAGCCGGACTCCCTCGTTCTCGAGCACCGCATCCGGAACGCCATCGGCGATCACACCACCGTCAGCACCCAGGATGACGACCCTGTCGACGAGCCGCCGCCACACCTCGACGCGGTGCTCGATGACGACGAGCGTGGTGCCGCTGCGGTCGAGCACGCGCGCCACCGCATCCCGCACCTCCGTCACACCCTCGGGGTCGAGGTTCGCGGTCGGCTCGTCGAGCAGCAGCATTCGGGGGCGCATCGCGAGCACGCCGGCGAGGGCGAGCCGCTGCTTCTGCCCGCCGGAGAGCTTCGATGTGGGGTGGTCGAGGGGCAGGTCGAGCCCGACGGCGTCGAGTGCCTCGCCGACCCTGCGCCAGGTCTCATCGCGGGGAATGCCGAGGTTCTCGCATCCGAATGCCACGTCGTCGCCGACGCGGGCCAGCACGACCTGGGAGTCGGGGTCCTGCAGCACGAGCCCTGTCGTGCCCCGGCCGGCCTCCGGCTCGATGCCGTCGACCAGCAGGCTTCCGCACCGCTCGCCCTCGTCGTCACCCCCGAGCACTCCGGCGAGCGCATGCATGAGCGTCGACTTGCCGGCTCCGGATGCCCCGAGCAGCAGCACGCGCTCCCCCGCCGCGATCTCCAGATCGACATCACTGACCGCCCAGCCTCGGCGACCGGCATGGCGCCACCCCCAGCCGCGGGCGCTGACCGTGGCGCCGACGGCCGGGTGCCGCGCATCGAAGGTGGGTGTGATGTTCAGGCCTCCACCGTCGCTTCCCTGCCCGCCGCGAAGCGGTTCAGCGCGCCTGTCTTTGCGAGGCCGCGCGCCGCGAGCCACGAGAGCAGGCCCGCGAGAACAGCGCCGGAGATGATCGAGGCGATCACGTACACGGTGGAGAACAGCGCGTCTGCGCCCGCGTACCAGAGCACGAGGTCGTTGATGGCCATCGCGAGGCCGGCACCCATGCCCGCGAGCACGGCCACGTACACGCGCCAGTTGGCGTACAGGAAGATGGCGAACACGAGCTCGGCGCCGAGTCCCTGCACGATGCCGGAGACGAGCGTGAGCGGGCCCCACACATTGCCGATGAGAGCCGAGACGGTCGCCGCCAGAAGCTCGCCATACAGGGCTGCGCCCGGCTTGCGGATGACGAGGGCCGTGATGACGCCGGCGAAGAGCCACATACCGTAGGAGAGGGCCTGCAGCCCGGGCAGCGCCGCCTTCAGGGGGGCACTGAGCGGCTCGTAGGCGCTGTTCCAGACGACGAAGATCAGGCCGGCCGCGACGCCGATGACGCTGGCGACGACGATGTCGACGACACGCCAACGGTGATTGCGCTTGGGGGCGGTGAAAGCTGTGCTGCTCATGCTCTGTCTCTTTCGGATCTCATGGCGAAGACCTGGGCGGGCGGGCGCCCGTCACGCGAGCGCGATGAAGGGTGCGGGCTGCGCGCCGGGGCGCACACTCGCTGGCCTCTTTCAAGAAGGCAGAATGACATCCGATATCCCTCCCTGCGCTGGCATGATCCAGATCAGGTTCGACGGTCGAAGCTTGGAGTAGCTTCCTCTCAGCCCGGCTCACCGGACTCCCGTGTACGACGCAACTCTACTCCATGAGCCGCACGCGAACCCTATGCACGACGCCAGAAGAGGATGATACTGGCGGTATGGAAACCGTGATGGTGACGATCATCGCCACATCCCTGAGCATCGGCTTCATCCTGGGCATCGTGTCCGTGATCCAGCTCTCGCGCAACGCCGGCCACCACCGGTAGGGAGCCTCACCGCGCGGCCCGCGCAGCACGTGGGCCGCAGAACAGCCCTGCGTTACTGCGCGCGGGCCTGCGTGATGGCGTTCTCTGCGGCGACCCAGGCGAGCATGGCGCACTTCACGCGCGCCACATAGCGGGAGACGCCCCCGAGCACCGCTGCGTCACCGAGCAGTTCCTCGTCGGGCTCGATCGTGCCGCGTGAGCGCATCGCGGTGCGGAACGACTCGATGCGCTCCCCCACCTCGTCGACGGTCAGCCCGTCGGCCATCTCCGTGAACAGCGACGCGGATGCCTGTGAGATGGCGCAGCCGTGCCCCTCCCAGCGGATGGTTGCCGTGTCGCCGGGGCCCACGTGCAGTTCGAGCGTGATCTCGTCACCACAGGTGGGGTTCAACTCGTGGGAGCTGCCGGCCGCATCGCCGCGCAGGCCGAAGCCGATGGGCGTGCGGGAGTGGTCGAGGATGATCTCCTGGTAGAGGCTCTGCAGTTCTGAGGAGCTCATCGGCCGACTCCGAAGAACGCGGCGGTCTCGGCGACGCCGACAATGAGCTCATCGATCTCGTCAGCCGTCGTGTACAGATAGCTGCTCGCTCTCGTCGAGGAGGTCACGCCGAGCCGTCGGTGCAACGGCTGCGCGCAGTGATGCCCGACCCGCACCGCAATGCCGCGGTCGTCGAGGAACTGACCGACGTCGTGCGAGTGCACGCCGGTCACATCGAAACTGGCGAGCCCCACCCGCGGTTGCCCGGCGGCCGGCCCGAGCACCCGCACACCCGGGATGACGGAGAGACCGTCGACGAGACGAGCGCCCAGTTCGGCCTCGTGGGCGGCGATACGATCCATGCCGATCGTCTGCAGGTAGTCGATGGCGGCGGCGAGGGCGACAGACTGGGCCACCTTCTGCGTTCCGGCCTCGAAGCGCTGCGGGGCGGGCAGATATTCGGCGCGCTCCATCGTGACGGTCGTGATCATGGAACCACCCGTGAGGAACGGCGGCATCACGTTCAGCAGTTCGCTGCGACCGTACAGCACGCCGATTCCGTTCGGTGCGAGCATCTTGTGCCCGGAGAAGGCGGCGAAGTCGACATCGAGCGCGGCGAGATCGAGCGGCATGTGCGGCGCCGACTGGCAGGCGTCGAGCACGACGAGCGCACCGACCTGGCGCGCGCGGGAGACGAGCTCCGCGACAGGGTTGACCGAGCCGAGCACATTCGAGACATGGGTGAAGGCGACGACCCTCGCCCGCTCGGTGATGACCGAGTCGAGTGCGTCGAGCACGAGCGCGCCCTCGTCGTCGACAGGCACGAATCGCAGCGTCGCGCCCGTGCGGGCGGCAAGCTCCTGCCACGGAATCAGATTGGCGTGGTGCTCCTGCTCGGTGACGACGATCTCATCGCCCTCCCCCAGACGCAGCCGCGGGTCGGCGGAACGATCGAGGCTCGCATTCAGCAGCGAATACGCAACAAGATTGAGCGCCTCCGTCGCGTTCGAGGTCCACACGATCTCGTCATCCTGGGCACCGACGAAGCGGGCGACCGTGGCCCGGGCATCCTCGAACTGCTCCGTGGCGAGGGCAGCCAGCGTGTGCGCGCCCCTGTGCACGGCCGAATTGTGCTTCTCGTAGAACTCTCGTTCGGCATCCAGAACCTGGCGCGGCTTCTGCGAGGTGGCACCCGAGTCGAGATAGACGAGCGGATGCCCGTTCACGCGTTCACCGAGGATCGGGAAGTCGCGGCGGATGCCTGCGATCTCCGTCGAGGTGAGCGAAGCTGTTGCGACTGCTGGTGTGCTGATGATGTTCCTGCTCTCGGTGGTCCCTCCAGACTAGAACCGTTCGCTGTGCTGCGACATTCCTTGCGTTTCAGCGGGCGTCTGCTGGCAGACTCGTGTCATCGACTTCACTCCCGCATCCTTCGACTGGTCGGCGCTGTTCTCGCGCGCCGAGCCCGTCGACGTGCCCGTGCCGGTGCTGCTGGTCATCGTGGCCGTCGCTGTGGCGCTCAGCGTTCCGCGGGCTACGTGGCGGTGGTTCGGCCTGTTCACCACGCTCGTGCACGAGCTCGGCCACGCGGTGGCGGCGATCCTGACCGGGCGCGTCGTGCACGGCATCCGCATCCGTCGGAATCATTCGGGCGATGCGCTCAGCAGCGGGCGAGGTGCTCTCGGCACCATCGTCAGCGGCGTCATGGGCTACCCGGCGCCGGCGATCGTCGGCGCTGCGCAGCTGTGGAGTGTGGCCAACGGCTACACCGCCGTGGCGCTCTTCGCCGGCGGCGTCGCGCTCGTGCTGACCCTGCTGGTGATCCGCAACCTGTTCGGCTTTCTGGTGGTTCTGGCGTCGGCCGCAACGAGCGGCGCCCTGTGGTTCTTCGCGAGCCCCCAGGTGCAGAGCTACGCGCTGCTCGTGCTCGGTATCGCCCTGCTGATCGGCTCGGTGCGCGGGCTGCTCACAGTGATCAGCGTGCACGTGTCACGACGCGAGCAACTGGGTACATCGGATGCTTACCTGCTCTTTCGCAGGACCGGCATCCCGTCGCCGCTGTGGCTGGCCCTGTTTGTGGGCGTAATCGGCGGCTGTGTTGTCTTCGCCGTGCCGTTATATCTGCCGGCGTAGCCTCGCAACTCAGGATGAGTGCTCTACCCTGTTCCCACCTGGTGATCATGCTGCGGTCTCGCCGAGAGAAATCTCAACCAGAGGCCCGTCCTTGACTGCCGTCAGGAAGGCATCCGAGTGTCGTTCCCAGGCATCTCTGCTGACCGCGCGGATGTTGACCTCACGCCCCAGAATCGCCGTGGCTTCTCCTGCTGTTTCGTAGATTCGCATGCGGTCAGCATTTCCTATGGCTACGACATCGATGTCGTTGGGGTCGCTGCCCGTGACTCCCTGGTAGCGCGCCGCCCATGAGCCGAAGAGGTGGGCTTCCTCAATGCCGGGCACCCCGGCGAGGAGCGAGGGCAGCACGGCGAGCGGGCCGTATGCGTAGCGGATGACGGTGGCCATCGCCTCGAAGATCGGGTGCTCCGCATTGACGCTGAGGTAGCGATTGCGGCCGGAGGTGCGCTCCTTGATGAAGCCTGCTTCGACCAAGCGGTCGATGTCGCGGAGGATGGTGGGAAGACTCACCCTGGCCTCCCCTGCGAGTTCTGTCGCGCGGTATTCACGAGACGGATGCAGGTAGAGGGCGGCGAGCATCCGCCCCTGCGTATCCGAGCGCAGGATTGGCGTAAGCGTGGGCACTCTTGGTTTCATAAAACCAATCATAAATTTGGTTTATTGAAAGTCAGGTGTTTTCGTCACCACTGTTTTTCGATGATTCTGCGGCGCGGTGGCCGAAGGTGCCGTCGGTGACCGTCTTCCACGACGCGGTGATGATGCCCTCCAGCACGGCGAGGTCAACCTCGGAGAGCCGCTTGATGTAGAGGCAGCCGACACCGGTGCTGTGCGGGCCGAGCCGGCCGAGCGCATCGGCGTGGGCACCCACCCCGTCGGGCAGGTAGATCGTTGTTGCCGCCTTGCGCGGCGAGAACCCGGCGGCGGGCGCGTCGCCCTCACGACCGCTCGCGTACCTGTAGTGGTACTGGCCGAAGCCCACGATCGTGGGGCCCCACAGCCCCGGGGCGATGCCTGTGATGCGCTCGATCAGGTCGATCATGATGCGCGCATCCTCTCGACGGATGTCGCTCGGAACCCGGTCGATGAATGCGGTGACGTCGTCGCGGTCTGTCATGCCTCCATGATCCCTCGTGCGAACAGAACTGCCAATGGGTTTGCGTTCAGCCGAGCAGTTCTCGTAGCTCTTCTGCAGTGAGCGCCGAACCGAACAGCTGCTCGTCGTCGATTACCGCGTCGAACAGTGCCGCCTTGCGCCGGCCGAGCGCCATGACCTTCTCCTCTATCGTGTCGGCAGCGATCATCCGGTAGACCATGACGTTGCGGTGCTGCCCGATGCGATGCGTGCGGTCGATGGCCTGATCTTCGGCGGCGGGGTTCCACCACGGGTCGAGCAGGAACACGTAGTCGGCCTCGGTGAGGTTGAGCCCGAAGCCGCCAGCCTTCAGACTGATCAGGAACACGGGCGCTTCCCCCTCCTTGAACGCGCTGATGACGGCCTGCCGGTCACGGGTACTGCCGTCGAGGTACTGATAGCGGATGCCCGCCGCGTCGAGGCGTTCGGCCGCCTTGCGCAGATAGCCGGTGAACTGGCTGAAGACGAGCGCCCTGTGCCCCTCCGCAACGACGTCGTCGAGCTGTTCGAACAGCGCGTCGAGTTTGCTCGACGGCACCCCGCCGTTCGCGGGGTCGATGAGGGAGGCATCGAGTGCGAGCATCCGCAGCAGCGTCAACGACCGGAACACGATCATGCGATTGCGGTCGAGGTCGTCGAGCAGCCCGAACAGTTTGCGGCGCTCGCGCGTGAGATACAGCTCGTAGACCTCGCGATGCTCCGGCGCGAGCTCCACGACGATGGTCTGCTCCTGCTTCTCCGGCAGGTCCGCGGCGACAGCCTGCTTGGTGCGGCGCAGCATGAATGGGCGGATGCGTCGCCGCAGTTTGGCGAGGCGCTCGGCGCGCATGCCCTCCGCCACAGCAGGTGCGTTGCCTGCTCCGACGCCCGTGCTGATGCCGGCGGCCGGGCGCTCGATCGGGCGAACATAGTCTTCGGCGAATCGGCGCGGGGAGGCGAACAGGCCCGGTGCGACGATCGCGAACAGGGCGTGCAGCTCGGTGAGTGAGTTCTCCATGGGCGTGCCGCTGAGGGCGAGCGTGAACCGCACCTGCAGGTCTCGGGCACATTCGTGGATGCGTGACATGCGGTTCTTCACGAACTGGGCCTCATCGAGCACAAGCCCCGACCATCCGGTGCTCGTGGCTACCGCCTGATAGGCATCGAAGTCGAGACGCAGCAGCGCGTAGCTGGTCACGACGATGTGGGCCCCCGCCGCGACATCCGCGATGCGCAGCCCGCCCGCAGCCTCCGTCGAGGTCACGTGACGCACCGTGAGGCCCGGCGTGAATCTGGCCGCCTCGGCCACCCAGCCGGGGGCGACGGAAGTGGGGGCGACGACAAGGAACGGCGCCGTCGCATCCGTGTCGTGGGCGTGCTGCATGAGCGCGAGCGCCTGCACCGTCTTGCCGAGCCCCATGTCGTCGGCGAGCACGCCGCCGAGCCGGTGCCGCCAGAGGTGGGCGAGCCAGGAGAAACCTTCGGCCTGGTAGGGCCGCAACTCCGCGGTGAGACTGGGCGGCGGGTCGACCGGCCGCGGGCCGTCTCCGGCCGCATCCGCGAGCAGTTCACGCCATTCGAGTGCTGGCTCGGCCTCATCGGCGAGATCCTCGAAGTCGGCCCACAGGCTCGTCTGGTGCCGGCCGATGACGGGCACGGTGTCCCATTCGGCGAGCTCGGCGGCCTCGGCGATGAGATCGGCGAGCGGCGCGAAGAGCGGATGCTGCAGCGAAAGGTGCGTGCCGTCGACGAGCAGCAGCCGGCGCTTACCCGCGGCGAGCGCCTTGAACAGCGGTGTGAACGGTATCGTGCGGTCGTCGACGGTAACCGTGACGCCGAGGTCGAACCAGTCGACCTTCTCACTCGGCACGGCCGAGACGGAGAGTTTGGGTGTTCCGGTGAGCTCGCGGTAGTCGGCTTTCACGCCGGCGATGACCACATCCACGCCGGGCAGCCGTTTCAGCGCGGACAGCTCGCGTGTGGCGAATTCTGCGGCGTCGATGCCTCGGAGGGTCACGGGCGAGGGCAGGCCCCCATTCACATTCAGCCGGGCGTCGGGCATCCACTCGTCGGGCAGGATGCCTGCGGGGATCACCTCGGCGAGCGTGGGAGGGGTGCCGCGGCGCTGCGATGTCCAGTGCCACTCCAGATCGAGTACATGGCGGGGGCGGTGGGTTGCCGTGAGCACGAGCCGCGGTGGTGCGGGCGGCGGGATCTTCACGGTGCTGTCGCCACTGCGCACCGCAGTGCGGTCGAGCAGTTCGGGCAGGAAGCTGCCGGTGAACTCGTCGACGCCGTCGGCGGGCACGTCGATCCCGTCTCCGATGCGGCCGCGACCGCCGAGCAGCTGGAGCTGTTCCGGGGTGAACCGGCCTGGTGCGCCGGTCTCGCTGGTCGTGGGGGCCGGTGCGATCACGATCGTGCGCGGCTTACCGTCGTCGAAGGCGTAGACGCCGTGGGCACCGATCGCACGAGCATGCTGGATGTCGTGATCGCGACCATCGATGAGCAGTTGGGGTTCGACACGGATGCCGCCCGCAGTATCCCTGCGCATGTCAAGCACCGGCTCGGCGGCCTGGGCGACGCGCACCTCGGTGCCGCTGGCCCCGACGACGAGGATGCCGAGGCTGCGCGCCTGCTCGAGCAGCGCCCACAGCACGGGGTTCGTGTAGTCGTCGAGCATCACCCAGTCGGCGTCGCGGCCCGTGCCGAGCAGGTCGGCCGCCCTGTACAGCGCCGCGAACTGGCTGAACCAGCGCTGCTGCTCCGGGTCCAGATTCTGTCGGTTGAGTTGGTGCGGCAGATTCGTCCAACTGAGGTTGCCGCGCGACCAGCCGCGCGCGGTGCGGGCAACGGGCCTCGCGCCGAGCCTGCATGCCGCCGATGGCTCGTCCGTGCGCCCGACGGCGCGCGTGACGGGGCCGTTCCACCGGTGGGTGGTGCGCGGGATCAGTTCTCGCAGCTCGAGTTGAAGAGCCAACTGTGTGTATGGCGTGGGCGTCGCATCCGGCACCGTCGTCAGATAGTCGCCGAGGGTTTCGCGCCACCGGGCGGTGTCGCCTGCAGTGCTGCCGTCTGCGCCCTCGCCCCGGCCTGATGACGGGTCGGGTTCGGTGCGGGCCATCCAGCAAGTGTGCCACCGGCCGCCGACACCGCTTCGCCGTGGATGGTGTGAGCCGCACCCTCCGGCTTCGCCGGCTGCAAGACTGTCGTGTGGCCGACCTCACGTTTCGGGTCTCCCCCTCGTCTACCTGGTGATGAACATGAAACAGCCTTTCGAACGGGTCGTGCACGAGCACGCAGCGACCGTGCTGCGCGTGTGCCGCGCCGTACTCGGCCCCCACACGGATGCGGACGACGCGTGGTCGGAGACATTCCTGGCCGCGCTGCGCGCCTACCCGCAGTTGCCGGATGACGCCAACATGGAGGCCTGGCTGGTCACGATCGCGCACCGCAAGGCGATCGATGTGACGCGCGAGCGGCAACGCCGAGCGGTGCCGGTCGCCGAGGTCCCGGAGCGAGCCACGCCCCTGCCCGAGGCAGACCATGAGCTGTGGGATGCGGTGGGCCACCTCCCCGACAAACAGCGCAAGACGATCGCGTACCACTACCTGGGCGGGCTGCCCTTCGCGCAGGTCGCCGAGATCCTCGGTGGCACGAATGCGGCGGCCAGGCGGGCCGCATCCGATGGCATCGCCACACTGCGGCGGCACTACCGCACCGACTCTTCCCTGAACACGACAGGAGATCCACGATGACGAACACGAACGAAGCGCAGGCTCTCTACGAGCTCACCGACCCCACCGCCGCGCAGCTGGCCGCCCTCCGGGGCAGGCTCACGGATGCCGCGGAGGGCGAGGGCATCCTCGATGTCGCCTACACGACGATCGACACCCCCGTCGGCTCGCTGCTGCTCGCCGCCACCGCCGCGGGCCTCGTGCGGGTCGCCTACGCGCGGGAGGGCCACGACGCGGTGCTGCAGACGCTTGCGACGCGGCTGAGCCCTCGCATCCTGAAGGCGCCGAAGCGGCTGGATGCGGCGGCACGGCAGATCGACGAATACTTCGCCGGCACGCGCACCACCTTCGACCTTCCTCTCGACCATTCGCTGTCGAGCGGATTCCGGCTGCTGGTGCAGGAACACCTGCCTCTCATCGCCTACGGGAGCACCGAGTCCTACAAGCAGCTCGCCGAGGAGGTCGGCAACCCGCGGGCGATCCGCGCGGTCGGCACGGCCTGCGCCACGAACCCTCTGCCCGTGGTCGTGCCGTGCCACCGCGTGCTGCGCAGCGACGGCGGGCTGGGCGGCTACATCGGCGGCCTCGACGCGAAGACGGCGCTGCTCGAACTCGAGCGCGCGGCCTGAGCGGGCGCGCACACTTCGAAACACCGGGGTGACCGCATCCGCCCGGGTGTGATGGACTCGTATCGTGCAGATTCCGTGGAAGAGCTTCGTGGCGGTCGGCGACAGCTTCACAGAAGGCGTCGGCGACGAGCTGCCCGACGGCAGCGTTCGCGGCTGGGCCGACATGGTCGCCTGGGGTCTCGCGGCGGCCTCGACCGAGCCGATCACCTACGCGAACCTGGCCATCCGGGGCCGCCTCGCCGCCCCCATCATCGGGGCGCAACTCGACGCCGCCATCGCCCTGCACCCCGCCCTGCTGAGCCTCAACGCGGGCGGCAACGACATCCTGCGCCCCCGCGTCTCCATTCCGGCACTCGCCGACAGCATCGGGCTGGCCGTCGAGCGGGCCGTCGCCGGCGGTGCCCACGTTCTGCTCGCGACGGGCGGAAACCCCTCAGGGCACATGCCGCTCGGTTCGCTCGTGCAGTGGCGCGGTGAGCAGCTGGCGCAGGCGGTGCGGATGCGACTTCCGAAGGACGGCGTCACGCTTGTCGACAACTGGGCGGATGCGGAACTCGGTCGCCGCGAATACTGGGCAGCAGACAAGATCCATCTGAATCGGCGCGGGCACCGGCGCGCGGCCGCCAACGCGCTCACGGCCCTGGGTGTTCCCCTGCCTGAGCTTCGATTCGCCGCCATCGATGACGAAACGGTGGCGGATGTACCGGCGCTGGGCAGGGTCGAATACTGGCAGGAACATGTGCTGCCGTGGGTGGGGCGGCGCCTGCGCGGGCGCTCATCCGGTGACGGGCGCGCACCGAAGATCGCGACGCTGCAGCCCGTGTCGCTCCCCCGCGCTGACAGTGCCGACGGCTCCCCGCGTTCCTAGTCTGCGGTCTCCTCAAGCACTGCGACGGTTGGATCCGTGGGGGCGGGTCAGCCCAGGGTGCGGAGGGTGAGGATCTGCTCCGCCCGGCCGAACGGCCCGCTCGTGTCATGCAGCACTGTGGAGGTGAGGCCGATGCCGTCCGTGCCGAAGCTGACCGAGTTCTGCAGCCCCAGCCATTCGCCCGTCGGCTCTCGGTAGAGGTGCAGCTGCAGGTCGACGTTCGGGAACGCGTAGCCGCCCGGCCCGGGCATGACCCGAGGCGCGATGCCGTTGCTCGTGTCGATGAGACCTGCCAGGCGGGCGAAGTCGGAGAACTCCTCCCCCTGAAGAAGCGGGTGCCGCGTCCGAATCCAGCCGCGGCCTCGGCCCGGCGCATGGGCCGGTAGGGCGCGAGCCTCGATGGACTGGATGAAGCCACCCGGCCATTCGCTCATGCCGACCGGTTCTGCGGCATCCGGCCCGGGCATCCGCTCGTCTTCGATCGCAGCGACGGCACTCGTGTCGGAGCGTTGCAGCCGCCAGGCCGTCGCGCGCACGGCGGTGCGGCCATCCGCGACCATCTCTGCCTGCACCAGCTCGATCGTTCGCCCGGGACGCAGCAGGGTGGTGACGACCTCGAACTCGCCGCCGGGGATGAGGCCGAGGATGTCGAAGGAGATGCGCGCGATCCGCAGCTCCGGCCGAGGCTGGAACCGCTCCAGGCAGTGAGCCAGAAGCCCCGCCACGGGTGCCATGTGCTGCTCGTGCGGGTTCCAGGCCCCCTGCGCGTGGATGGTCGACTCGTAGCGGCCATCGCCGCGGGACAGGTAGTAGGGCTCGGTTTCGCTGCTCACCGACTCAGGCTACCGACGGGCGGAACGGATGCTCGGCAAGTCTGTGGAGTCGCACATCCGGCGGCCCCTGTGCGTCTGCTGAATTCACGATGAGAAACAGCGGTCGCTTGTCACCGGACAGTCGTATAGTTCATCTGGATCGACACTGAGCAGGATGCGGATGCCCTCGGCCGGTGCGCCGAAACAGTGAAGGGCTGCACGCCAGTGACCGACAAACCAGTGACCGACAAGACGACACCGACGGATGCCGCGGCATCCGTATCCGTTACGCCCGTGACGACGGGCTCCAATAAGGTGCAGGGCCCGGCTAACCCGTGGCCGGCACTGTGGGCTCTCGTCATCGGCTTCTTCATGATTCTGGTCGACACGACGATCGTGTCGGTGGCGAACCCGGCGATCAAGGCCGCTCTCGACCCCGACACGGCGAACCTCGACAACGTCGTGTGGGTGACGAGCGCATATCTGCTCGCCTATGCGGTGCCGCTGCTCATCACGGGCAGGCTGGGCGACCGCTTCGGCCCCCGTACCCTCTATCTGGTCGGCCTCTCGATCTTCACGCTGGCGTCGCTCGCCTGCGGGCTCTCCGACTCGCTCGAGCTCCTGATCGCGGCTCGCGCTGTGCAGGGCCTGGGTGCTTCGCTGATGACGCCGCAGACGATGGCGATCATCACCCGCACCTTCCCCGCCCAGCAACGCGGTGCAGCCATGGGGCTGTGGGGCGCCACCTCGGGTGTTGCAATGCTCGTTGGTCCGCTGGCCGGCGGCGTGCTCGTCGATGGGCTCGGCTGGGAGTGGATCTTCTTCATCAACATCCCGGTCGGCATCATCGGCTTCATCGCGGCGTGGATCCTGGTGCCGAAGCTGCAGAACCACGGGCACCGCTTCGACTGGTTCGGCGTGTTCCTCAGCGCCGTCGCGATGTTCCTCCTCGTTTTCGGCCTCCAGGAGGGCGAGCGCTACGACTGGGGCCAGATCTGGGGCCCATTCTCGGTCTGGGGCCTCATCGCCGCCGGGGTCGTGGTCCTTGGCCTGTTCATCTGGCAGCAGGCGACGACGAAGAGCGAGGCACTCGTGCCCCTGAGTCTGTTCCGCGACCGCAACTTCGCCATGTCGAGCCTCGCCATCGCCGCCGTCGGCTTCAGCATCACGGCCATGGGTCTGCCGCTGATGTTCTTCATCCAGCTCGCCCGCGGTCTCACGCCGACCGAGTCGGCGCTGCTGATGATCCCGATGGCCGTGTTCGCCGGGGCGCTCTCCGCACCGATCGGAGGCCTGCTCGACCGGGTTCACCCGCGCGTCGTGCTGCTGCCGGGCATCCTGCTGGTCGCCGTCTCGCTTGCGCTCTACGCCGTCATGATGAACGCCGACACCCCGATCTGGATGTACCTGATCCCCTCGGCGATCATGGGAATCGGCAGCGCAGGCATGTGGGGGCCGCTGGCGACGACCGCGAATCGTGACCTTCCGGTGAACCTGGCGGGTGCTGGGTCGAGCATCTACAACACCACGCGGACGGTCGGCTCCGTCATGGGGTCTGCGGCGATCGCGGCGTTCATGCAGTCACGCCTCGAGGCGAACCTTCCCGGAGTGGGCGATGCCTCAGGCGGCTTCGGCAGCGGTCAGCTGCCTGCTGTGGCCATCGACGGCTTCTCTGCGGCGATGGCCCAGTCGATGTTCCTGCCCGCTGCCGTGATGCTGATCGGATTCGTGGCGGCCGCGTTCATGCACCGCCCGCACGCGCTGAGGTAGCCGTCGACGGGCGCACTCAGGGGCGGGTGCGGCTCAGTACCAGCCGGTCGACTGGGCGTGGCTCCACGCACCGCACGGGTCGCCGTGGCGGGAGGCGATGTAGCCGAGGCCCCACGCGATCTGGGTGGCGGGGTTGGTCTGCCAGTCGGCACCGGCGGAGGCCATCTTGCTGCCGGGCAGCGCCTGCGGGATGCCCGCGGCCCCACTGGAGGCGTTGTAGGCGTTGGCGTTCCAACCGGATTCCTTGTTCCACAGGGCCACGAGGCATCCGAACTGGTCGTCGCCCCAGCCGTACTGGGCGGCCATCATGTCGCGGGCGATCGCCTGCGCAGCGCTCGGGTTGGTGGGCGCGGCCGGGCGGCTGGCTGCGGCGACGGCTGCGGCCTGGGCTGCCGCGGCCTGCTCGGCGGCGACGCGGTCGGCTTCGGCGATCGCGCCCTGCACGGTTGCCGTGTCGGCACCGAGCTGGTAGACCAGCTCGAAGATGCGCTTGGTCGAGAGCGCGTCGCGGTCAGCCAGCTCGGTGACGGCTGCGGCGAGCGCTGCGGCGTCGGCTTTGCCGTCGGCTGCGGCGATCGTCTCGTTCGCTGCCGCCACGGCAGCGTCGGCCTCGTTCGCTGCGCGGCTGTCGAGCATGGCGGCGTAGATGGGCAACTGCTCGGAGCGGAGCCCCGTGCTCTCTGTGAGTACGGTCGTGGCCGTCTCGCGCTCCGCCTGCTCGGCGATCGCGGTCTGCGCGGCGAAGCCGGTCGCGACGACGCTCGCGATGGCGACGACGGAACCGACGACAAGCACGGAGCGCCGCGGACGGTAGGAGCGGATGCGCGACGAGGCGGACGTGAGGTGACGAACGAAGTTGTGAGGCATATGGCTTTCAGGTGGAATCGTGTGCACGTGCGGGCCGCGCCGGGGCTGTCTGCACCGGGCTGCACTCGCTGCACGGGCGCGGGGGCGCGCCGATTCACCGGGGTTGGGGGTTTGGGGGTTGTGGCATGTGGGCGCTCTCGCCCGGCCAGTCAGCCACCCTTCGCCTCTCCTCTCCGTGGCCCGTGCCAATCTCCTGTGAATCGGCTGCATCCGGTGCGCCGCGGGCTGCCGGGTGGCCGGGCCTCGTCATGGCTGGTTATTGCCCGCCGTTCCGGGCCTCAGGGGCGACTTACAGGCATCCGGATGCCATCAATCACGCGATAGGCAAACTCAGCTTCTTGGGGGCAGTTGATCACTGTTCTCCCAGAAAAGTGTGCTTCGGCATTTCGCGGGCCCACTTCGCAGCGTCTGGGCGCGTCGAGGGGCTACCGTTGTTCCATGATGCCTCCAGAGACGAGCACCCCCGACGAGGCAGAGACAGCCCCGCCCTCCATCACCTTCTCCGACCTCGGTCTGAGCGATGCCGTGCTCAAGGCGGTGCGCGATGTCGGCTACGAGACCCCGTCGGCCATCCAGGCTGCGACCATCCCGACACTGCTCGACGGCCGCGACGTCGTGGGCCTCGCCCAGACCGGCACCGGAAAGACTGCGGCCTTCGCGCTGCCCATCCTCTCCCGCCTCGACGTGTCGCAGAAGACGCCGCAGGCGCTCGTGCTCTCCCCCACCCGCGAGCTCGCACTGCAGGTGTGCGAGGCGTTCGAGCAGTACGCCGCCCATCTCAAGGGCGTGCACGTGCTGCCCGTGTACGGCGGTCAGGCCTACGGCGTGCAGCTGTCGGCCCTACGTCGCGGCGTGCACGTCGTCGTCGGCACACCCGGCCGCATCATGGATCACCTGGCCAAGGGCACCCTTGACCTCTCCGAGCTGAAGTACCTGGTGCTCGACGAGGCCGACGAGATGCTCAAGATGGGCTTCGCCGAGGATGTAGAGACGATCCTCGCCGACACACCGGACGACAAGCAGGTCGCCCTGTTCTCGGCGACCATGCCCGCCCAGATCAGGCGCATCTCCAAGAAGTACCTGAACGACCCAGAAGAGATCACGGTCAAGGCGAAGACCACGACGTCGGCCAACACCACGCAGCGCTACCTGGTCGTGTCGTACCCGCAGAAGGTCGACGCGCTCACCCGCATCCTCGAGGTCGAGAACTTCGAGGGCATGATCGTCTTCGTCCGCACCAAGAACGAGACGGAGGCGCTCGCCGAGAAGCTGCGGGCGCGCGGCTACTCTGCTGCGGCCATCAGCGGCGACGTCGCGCAGGCACAGCGCGAGCGCACCGTCGGGCAGCTCAAGTCGGGAAAGCTCGACATTCTGGTGGCGACGGATGTTGCGGCGCGAGGCCTCGACGTCGACCGCATCAGCCATGTGGTCAACTTCGACATCCCCGTCGACACGGAGTCGTATGTGCACCGCATCGGTCGCACGGGCCGCGCCGGTCGCAGCGGCTCGGCGATCAGCTTCGTCACGCCGCGCGAGCGCCGCCTGCTCAACGCCATCGAGAAGGCGACCCGCCAGCCGCTCACCGAGATGCAGCTGCCGAGCGTCGACGACGTCAACGTGACGCGACTCGCCCGCTTCGACGACGCCATCACGGCGGCGCTCAGCCAGGCTGACCGAATCGCCGCGTTCCGCGACATCGTGGGCCACTATGTCGCGCACCACGACGTGCCCGAGGGCGATGTGGCCGCCGCGCTCGCGGTGGTCGCACAGGGCGATACTCCCCTGCTGCTGGCCCCGGAGGACCCGCGGGCTCGGCGCGACGATCGCTACGGCCGCGCTGAACGATTCGACAGGGACAGCCGGGACGACAGCGGGGGCCGCGGCGAACGCCCCGAGCGTCGCTCGCGCTCGACCAAGCCGATGTCGGCCTACCGTCTCGAGGTCGGCAGGCGGCACAAGGTGGAGCCGCGCCAGATCGTGGGCGCCCTCGCCAATGAGGGCGGCCTGAGCCGCGACGACTTCGGTGCGATCAAGATCATGCCCGACTTCTCGATCGTCGAGCTGCCCGCAGATCTGCCTCGCGACATCCTGTCTCGCCTGAAGGGAACGCGCATCAGTGGCAAGCTGATCGAGATCGCGCCCGACCGCGGCCCCGGCTCGCGGCGCCCACGCCAGACCCGCGAGTACTGACAGCCACGGCACTGACGACTACTCGGTGGTGGGCCGCTCCGACGGGCCGCCACCGAGACTGTCGATCCCCTCTACGACGGCCGCGATGGTCGCCTCCTGCCTGAGCACCCTGAAATGCCCGGATGCCCGGAGCGTGACGGTCGTGCTGCCGCCGCCGAGCGTGCGCTCGCCAGGAATGTGCGGGTCGAACGCGGGCAGCACCGAGACGATGCGCCTGTTCACGGCCTCCGCTCGGGCGAGCGCCACGATCGTCTCATCGGCGGGCGCGAGGCCCCGCAGGGTGCGACCCGGCAGGTACCGCGCGTAGGCGGAGCCGGCGAACGGTGTGGCGATGGCGACCATGCCGATGAGTTCGACGCCCCGCAGTCCTGCGGCGGCGGGGTCCGCCTCCGCACGGGCGAGCAGGGCTTTGCCGATGAGCCCGCCCTTGCTGTGCCCGACGAGCACGTAGCGGCCCGGGCCGTGCGCTGCGATCGCGGCGGCGACCTCGTCGGCGCCGTCACGCACGGGCATCCGGTTGTCTCGCAGCCCCTCGATGACGACGATTCGGTGGCCTCGGGCGTTCAGTCTGCCCGCGAGGGTCGCCAGAAAACCCCAACGCTCGTACACGCCCGGAATGAGCACCACAGCAGGCAGCGAATCGTCGCCACGCGCATACGCCTCGGGCACGACCCGCAGGAATGCCCCGCGCAGCTGCCCGCCGATTGCCGAGAGGTAGTCGAGCGACCACCACCAGGCCTTGACGAGCGGGTTCATCGACGGGCGAACTCGGTGATGAGATCGGCGACGGGTTCCGCCGAGGAGATCATGGTCTCGTGGCTCTTGCCTGGCACCTGCTTGAGCGTCGCATCCGGGATCAGCTCGGCGACGGATCGCACCCAACCCTCGGGACACACGCGATCACGTTCACCGCGCATCACGAGCGTGGGCACCCCGATCTGCGGGGCCACCTCCTCGATGTGATGCGCCATCATGGTGCGGAACTTGCGCACGAACCAGGCCGGCCCCGCCTTCGCGTAGAGCACGAGACCCCGCGCGATGACCTTCGGATGCTCGCCCAGCAGATCCTGCAGCATGCGCAGCACCTGCCGCCACACGGTGCGCTCGCGCGCGTTCACGGTGGGGGCGATGAGCACCAGCTCCCGCACCAGCTCAGGGTGCCGCGCCGCCAGCTCTGCCACAACCTGCGTTCCCATGGAGTGCCCGATGGCGACGACGGGCTCGGCGCCGCTCTCGGCCAGATACTGCGCCACCAGGTCGGCCATCTGCGGAATCGGCAGCGAGCGCTGCGGTTCGGGCGAGTCGCCGAAGCCGGGCAGGTCGAGCGCGATCGCATGACCCCTCCGGGCGAGCGCGTCGATGAACTCCGTGTACGCGTCACGCCCCATGCCGAGGCCGTGCACGAGCAGGAAGGTGGGCCCGTCGCCGCCGCGCTCGCTCACCACCAGCACATGGTCGCCGACCCGGAACTCCTCGCTCTGCTGCATGGCAGAACCCTAGCCGCCGTCAGCCGAGCGGATGCGCCATGCCCGCCGTCACTGCGCTGTTGCGTGCGTTTCGGTGCCGTTGAGCATGGCGACGACCTGCTCATAGTCGCCCCGGGCCTCCGCGTGCCGCAGCACGGCGACACGGTCGACCAGGATCTCGTGCGCATCCGGCTGCGACTCGATCAGGGAGATGACCTCGGCGATGAACTCGTCGAGTGGCATCGCGTCCTCTCGCTCCTCGTGCCCCGGCATGAGCGGCGTGCGCACGGCCGGCGGCACGAGTTCCACAACCTTCACCGTCGTGTCGGCCAGTTGCAGGCGGATGCTCTCGCTGAGCATGTGGACGGCCGCCTTGGCAGCGTTGTAGCTGGGGGTGTGGCGCAGCGGCACGAAGGCGAGCCCGGATGAGACGGTGACGATGGTCGAGTCCGCCTGCTCCTGCAGGTGCTCGACGAATGCGGCGATGAGGCGGATCGGGCCGAGCACATTGGTGGCGACGATGGCCTCGGCCGAGTCGAGGAAGCCGGCAGGGGTGTGCCAGTCCTCGGCCCGCATGATGCCGGCCATGGCGATGAGGACGTTGAGATCCGGATGCTCGGCGATGACCCTGGCGGACACGGTCGCGATACTCCCCGCGTCGGCCGTGTCGATCTGCACGGTGCGGATGCCCGGATGCGCGGCGGCGATCTGATCGAGCAGCCCGGCACGGCGCCCGCCGACGATGACGGTGTTGCCCCTGCCGTGGAGTTCGACGGCGAGCGCGAGGCCGATGCCGCTGGTCGCTCCGGGAATGAAGATGGTGTTTCCTGTGATGTTCATGCCGTCAGCCTCGGCGCTGTGGCAGAGGCGTGGCAGAGTCCGCTCATCGTGGGATCGGCGATCCCTCCCTGCCGCCGCGCAACGGGAGGATGATGGAGGGCATGGATCGCAACGCCGTCGCCGACTTCCTGCGCAGCCGCAGGGAGTCCCTCCAGCCCGCAGATGTGGGGCTCGCGCCGGGCGTGCGCCGGCGGGCCCCCGGGCTGCGCCGCGAAGAGGTCGCCCAGTTGGCGGCCATGTCGACCGACTACCTGACGCGACTGGAGCAGAGGCGCGGCCCGCAGCCGAGCGTGCAGATGCTGTCGGCACTGACCAGGGCCCTGCGGCTGAGTCTCGACGAGCGCGACTACCTGTTTCGGGTGGCCGGCCACAACCCGCCCGACCGCGCAACCGCATCCGATCATGTCTCGCCCGTTCTGCTTCGCGTACTGGACCGCCTCGACGACACGCCCGCCATGGTGCTGTCGAATGTGGGCGAGACGCTCGTGCAGAACCGCCTGGCGGTGGCGCTGCTCGGCGAGCAGACCGCCTACTCGGGCCTGGAGCGGAGCAAGGCGTACCGCTGGTTCGCGCATCCGGAGTCGGAGCGCGCCGTGTACCCGGAGGACGACCGCGAACGGCAGTCGCACATGCAGGTCGCCTCGCTGCGCGTCGCCTACGGAATGATGGGCTCCCGGTCACGCGCCGGCGAGCTCGTCGATGCCCTGCTGGGGTTCAGCGACGAGTTTGCGCGGCTGTGGGAGTTGCACGAGGTTGCGGAGCGCTTCACTGACCACAAGACGATCATCCATCCCGAACTCGGCCCGATCGAGCTGGACTGTCAGGTGCTGTTCACCGAGGACCAGTCGCAGTTGCTGCTCATCCTCACCGCGTCGCCGCACTCCGTCGATGCCGAGAAGCTGGCCCTGCTCGGAGTCTTGGGCACACAGACCTTCGCCTGAGTCTCAGACGCGCGGCTACTGCGCCTCCGCCGCCTTCTTGATGGCCGCGATGGTGTCGTGGATGCCGCTGCGGGCCGTCTCGGCACGCTGCTCGACCTCCTCCTCGAACTGCTCCCCGAACTTGTCGCGGAAGAAGACCTCGCCCGCGGGCAGGATCTCCCATGACTCCGTCATCCGGGTTCCGCCCTCGGTCGGCTCGAAGGTGTAGCCCCAGCGCACCCTGTCTCCCCCGACGATGAACGCGAACTCGCGCCCCGGCTCATCCGCCACCACCTGCGAGCGGGTCTCCCAGGTCCTGCCGGGGACCTCGTTGCGGCCGGTGAACCAGGCGCCGACACCACGGCTGTCGTCGTCCCACCAGCCCCCTGTGTTGACCGGGCTCCATTCGCCCATGCGCGTCACATCCGAGACGAGGGCGTACAGCTCCTCCGGCTCGCGAGACACGACGATCGATTCAGAATGCTTCCATCTGCTCATGTTCGGAGTCTAACCACGGACACCGCCATCACACGGAGCGGCCGGGCATGGTGAACTGGAGGCGATGGATACCTCAGACAGCACCCGTATGGCCACAGCAGCGCCCACCGCAGCGCTCGCACGGCGAATCCCCGAGAGCACGCCAGAGAGGGCCGACGGTGCCTTCCGGGTCGACCTTGAGCGCATCCGCTTCTCCCCCTACTTCTCGAGGCTCTCCGCCGTCACCCAGGTGATCCCGCAGGCGGGATCCGGCACTGTCATCCACAATCGCCTTACCCATTCGCTGAAGGTCACCGCCGTCGCCCGCTCGATCGCCGTCGCCCTTCGCGACAGCGACGACGACACGAAGCGCATCATCACCGAATTGGGTGGATGCGATCACGTTGTCGCGCAGGCGGCATCCGCAGCACACGATCTCGGGCATCCCCCTTTCGGGCACCTCGGCGAGCAGGTGCTCGACCGCCTCGCGCGTGAACGTCTGGGCCTGGCCGACGGGTTCGAGGGCAACGCGCAGACGTTTCGCATCCTCACGACGCTCGACAACAGCGAGGTCTCGGAGCACGGTCTCAACCTGACGGCGGCCGTGCGGGCCGCCGTGCTCAAATATCCGTGGGCCCGCGACGAGTGGCGCGACGAGGCAGATGTGCCGGCCGACCGCCTGCCCCGTGGCGTCGGTATCGACCGCGCGAATGGCGCCCTCAAATATTCGGCGTATCTTCTCAACGCCGCCGAGATGGCGGAGGTTCGCAGCGCCTACCCGCGCATCGGCGCGAACCAGCAGACGATCGAGTGCTCCGTCATGGATGTGGCCGACGACATCGCGTACTCGGTGCACGATCTGGATGACTTCTACCGGGCGGGCGTGCTGCAGCACACGACCGTCGCCGCGGAGCTCGAAACGTGGCTCACACGGCAGCGAGAGCTGGCCGAGCTCGACCAGGCGACGCTGCTCGCCACCCTTCGCACGCCCGGCCATTCCCTCGAGTGGGCGTGGCGCCGCACCGCGCAGAAGGACGGCTGGATCACGGACGAAGGAGAATTCCGTGACGCGGTCATCCGTGTGCGCGACGGGCTGGTCGAGGGCCTGCTGGCGGTTCCCTTCGACGGTGGCGTCGCCGCAGAACGCAGGGTCGCCGCATTCACCCGGCACTGGATCGACCGCCTCAAAGCATCGATCGCGGTCGAACGGGAGCCGGATGTGCGCAGCAGCCATGTGCGCCTCACCCAGGACGCCTGGCACGACGTGGTGGTGCTTAAGTTCGTGCACACGCGCTTCGTGCTGGACCGTCCCGATCTCACCATCTACCAGCGCGGCCAGGCGCGCGTGCTCGAGTCGCTCGTCGAGGGCTTCCACGCCTGGCTGACTGACCCAGACGACGTGGCCCGGGCACCCCGGCGCCTGCTCGACTCAGTGGAGTCGACGATCGAGTCATACTCCGAGCTGCA
Source organism: Homoserinimonas aerilata (assembly GCF_006716125.1). Lineage (NCBI taxonomy): Bacteria > Bacillati > Actinomycetota > Actinomycetes > Micrococcales > Microbacteriaceae > Homoserinimonas > Homoserinimonas aerilata. The sequence continues at coordinate 1,357,912 of NZ_VFOM01000001.1, forward strand.
GCGCAGCGGAACCCACATCGGCGGCGACGTCGTGCGCCTGGGCCGGGCGCGCGCCGTCATCGACTACATCGCATCCTTCACCGACGCGCAGGCAATGTCGGCCGCAGCGCTGCTCGGCGGAACATCCGACCGCCTGTGGGACGACGGCCGGAGCCTGTAGCCGCGCTCGGTCGCACCCCGGCGGCAGACTCGCCTCGGACGACGGATGCCCCGGCCAGGTGACCGGGGCATCCGCTGCTTGACTAGATGAACTGTGACGAGATTGAGGCCTATGCCTCGCTCATCGCCGTCTTCTCCGCCTGGCCCTTGGCCGCGTAGAAGGCGGCGCGGGCTGCAAGGCGGCGAGTCTGCTCGGCCTGGCCGGCGTCGAGCACTTCCTGCGGCACCTCGACGTTGGGCACGCGGCTCTTGCCGTTGTACTTGGCGATGTAGGCGTCGAGCTCAGGGCCAGACTCCCACGAGGTGATCAGGCAGTAGCGCGGGTTCTCGCTGTTGAGCGTCGTCGCGTGCCAGAGGCGCTGCGTGTCGACGATCAGCTGGGCGCCGGCAGGCAGCGCGATGCGGTACTCGACGCTCGGGTCGGTGCGGTTGTCGCGCAGAACGAAGTAGCTGGTCTCGTCGTTGGTGAGGTTGAAGAAACCGCGAACGATCCAGCCTGTGCCGTCGGGGTTGAGACGGTTGTTGTCATCCTGGTGCAGGTTGTAGAGGCAGTCGGCGTAGTCATTCGGCATAAGCTCGATGACGCGGCAGCGGCCCACATTGGCACCGGGCTCCTTGGCCCGCGCGGTGAGGGTCGGGGCGATCGCCATCTGCGAGTCGATCCAGATGCCGTCCTTGTCGGTGCGCGGCGGCTGGTGATTCCAGAAGCCGTTCACCTCGATCTCACCCTTCGCACTCGTGATGGGCGCGAAGCGGGTCTCCCCTGATGACTTCCAGTCGACATAGTCGAGGTCGAGCCATTCCTTCGGATCGATCTCCTTGTCGTAGCGGTCCAGAACCACATAGCCGGTCTCTTCGAGAGCAGCAGATTTGATGTAACCCATGAGGTGGATTATTCCCTTCGTATCGGGCCAGCACGTTTTAACAGGCCCTACTAAGGGGAGCCTAACATCGGCCGTCTGCATAAACTGGGAACGCCGGGCAACAAGGAGAGAAACATACATATGGACAACGCCACGAACGTCGACGCGACCGCTGTCAACACGATTCGCTGGCTCTCCGCCCCCGAAACCACCATCGTCGTGCCCGTCTACCAGCGCCAGTACCGCTGGGACATCGGCGGATGCGAACAGCTGCTCGCGGACATCCGTGCGGCCGCAGATGGTTCGGCCGGACACACCCACTTCCTGGGTTCCATCCTCTCGACAAGCAACAGCGGTGATGACCGATCCGACGAGCTGATCCTGATCGATGGCCAGCAACGCATCACCACGATCATGCTGCTCGTGGCGGCGCTCCGGCACACGGTCGAAGAGGCCGACCCGCAGCTGGCCGATGAGTTCTCTCGGGTGCTGGTGAGCGCATCCGAGCCCTCGCGCACAAAACTGCGCCCGCACCGCGAGTGGGCGCAGGTGTTTGAGAGCGTGATTCTTGAAAGCAGGAACGCGGGCCAGCCCCTGCGGGAGTCTCGCTTCGACGACAACTACGCGTTCTTCAGGAGCCAGATCCCCCTCGACGAGGTCCCCCGCATCTGGCGCGGCCTGGGGCGCCTCGAACATGTGTCGATCACGCTCGGTGCCGAAGCGAACGCCCAGCAGACCTTCGAGAGCCTCAATTCGACCGGCCAACCGCTGCGCGACCACGAGCTGATTCACAACTACGTGCTCATGGGTTTGACGCATGCGGAGCAGAGCGAGATCGAGGATGAGTTCTGGTTGCCGATCGAACGCAACACCGGCGAGACGATCGGCGCATTCTGGCGGCATTACATGGTCATGACGACCGGGCGCGAGATCGATGTCGCCGACGGGCGCGGCGTCTACGACACGTTCCGCCACCGCTTTCCGCGCCTCGATGTCGCGCTGCTTCGGGAGCACGCCGCCGAATGGCGCGAATTCTCCGAGGTGTACCGCACCCTCCTTGAACCGAACCTCGAGCCGGATGCCGAGATCGCGCGCGAGCTTGACGGCATCAATGTCTTCGGCAGAGGGATATACCCGCTGGTCATGCGGGGCTACCACGACTACACCCAGGGCGCGACCGAGCGGCACACTCTGCTGGCGGGCCTGCGCAGCATCCAGTCCCTTCTGCTTCGGCGCACCGTGGTGGGTCTGCCCATCGACCGCATCGTCGCTCGCCTCTGTCGCGCGCGTACGCTCGGGCGCGAGCAGCTCGCGACCGCGATCGCCCGCATCACGCCGTCGGATGACCGGGTGCGGGTCGCGCTCAAATACGGTGCGCTCCCCCACCCCGGCTACGTTCTGGGTCGTCTCGCAGGGGTCGACGACGTCGACACGTTCGACGTCGACCATATCCTTCCGCTCGCGCCCGGGGCGGCATGGACGGGAGATGGCGAACGCGAGTGGGCAGACTTCAGCGAGGACGAGCAGAACAGCCACCGCGCTCTCGCCGGCACGCTGGGCAACCTGGTACTTCTCGAGCAGAACCTGGCCGAGAGCGCATTCGACGCCTCGTTCGCGGTCAAGCGCGACACCGCATATGCGCGCAGCGGAATAGACCTGACGCGCGAGCTCGCCGACACCGAAGCGTGGTCCACCGTGAGCATCTCTGCGCGCACCGACCTCCTCACCGCCCAGTTTCTGCGCGTGTGGGCACGCGACACCGCCGCCGACATCGACGACGACGGCCTCACCCCCATTCTCGACGCCAAGCGCAGACGCGGCTGGCCCCGCGGGTGGGAGCGCGAGTTCGACTACGTCGAGTACCGCGGTGAGCACTGGGAGGTCAAAGATGTTCGCCACCTCTTCAACCGCATCTTCAAGCGGCTGTGGGCGGACGGCCGCATTCACGTAGAAACGTTCAGCTCCCGCAATGGCGGACCCATCTTCGAAGCCCACTCGTGGAACGGCCACTGGGACTCCCTCGACGAGGAGCACTTCCTCTACATGGGCTGGGACTCGCGCTACATGCTCGCCGCAGTGCAGGGGCTGCTCGAGGAGGCCGGAATCGCATCCGAGGTCTTCGTCAAGTATTCCTACATCGGCGACGTCATGTGAGGCACGAAGTGACGGCGGGCCTAACGGGTGGTGCGCGTTCTCCGCAACGCGAGGATCGCCGATCGGTCGATGCCGAAGGCGCGTCGGGTGACGAAGCCGCCGATGGTGGTTCCTGCCGCTAGCCCGAGACCCGTCGCGAGTGCCACAACCATTGCGGGCAGCGCCTCCACCACCCCGAACTCGGAGTCCATGAAACCGTAGAGCGAGCGATACACGGCAAGGCCCGGGATGAGCGCGATGATGCCGGCCATGTTCATGGCCTCCTCCGGCACCTTGAGCCAGCGATAGGTGAGATAGCCGATGATGCCGGCCACCACACCGGCGAGCGCGGGTGCGATCCCCGGCTGATGCACCAATGGCAGGATCACGGAGTAGACGGCGAACACCAGGCTGGCAGCGACTGCCATGAGTGGCACCAGTCGCAGCTTCACGTAGCAGGTCAGTGCGAAGCCGATACCGATGAGGGCCGACCCCACCATGCCGGGGACGAGGCTTATGCCGTCGCCGAGCGCCGTGGCGACGGTGATGGGCACGCCCATGCGCAGGGCAGCGCCCAGCACGAGCGAGATTCCGATGGCGAGCCCGAGGGTGAGCATGACGACTTCCATGCCTCGTGCTGTCGCTGTGACGTAGTAGCCGTCGATCGCATCCCTGGCTGCGGTGGTGAGTCCGACCCCCGAGAGAAGCATGACGATACCCGAAATGACGATGACTGTCGGGTGATTCGACCCGGGTAGATCGATATTCACGGAGCGTAGCCAGAAGATGACGACGGCGATCGCTGTCGTGACCGCGGCGGCAGCCATCTGGGCGAAGAATGCGGGGACCGTCCACTTGCCGAGCTTGCGTGTGATGAGGTCGGAGATGACCGCGGTGAGGGCGGCGACCAGCACAAGAACGAAGCTCACGTTGAAGAGCACGACGACGCCGCCCGCAAGGATGGCTTTGCCCGTCGTGACAACCCACCGCCGATACGGGTGCGGGCTGGTGAGGATCGTGCCGAGTTGCTCCCGCGCCTCGTTCACATCGATGGGGCCGTCGGCGCCTGTGATCGTGTCGATGAGCCAGTAGACACTCTGGAGGCGTGTGTAGTCGGTGGTGCGCACGCGCACTATGCGCATCACCGACATGGGATCTTCGTTGATTCCGCGGTGAACTGACACGGTGATCGAGGTGAACGTGATGTCGACGTGCATTCCGCTGATGCCGTACGCGAGGCTGATGCGCAGCACTGTGGCGACGACGTCGGCTGCGGATGCGCCGGTGGCCAGCATGGCTTCTCCTGCGCGCAGGCAGAGGTCGATGACGGCACGCGAGTGCTTCTGTGAGAACTGTTCGTCGCCTCCGGGGAGGGAGAGGATCTGGGTGGGCACCCCGATTCCCCGAATCGCCCCACCTGCGACTGCGGCGATGTAGCGGCCCAGCCTCTGCGAGAGTGTGCCCTGCCTGCGATCGTCTTTCACAGGTCAAGGCTACGGGCACTGCGCCAACTATGGGCACGTTCCGGCCCCTGCAGCACCATGCCAGAGCGTGGGACGGAAACCCAGCGCTTCTGCTTGAGCTACCTGAAGCCGCGCAGACGCAGGCTGTTCGTCACCACGAACACCGACGAGAAGGCCATGGCCGCTCCGGCCAGCAGTGGGTTCAGCAGACCCAGCATCGCCACGGGAATGGCCGCCGTGTTGTAGGCGAACGCCCAGAACAGGTTGCCCTTGATGGTGCTGAGCGTGCGCCGTGCCAGACGGATCGCATCCGCCACCACCAGCAGGTCCCCGCTCATCACTGTGAGGTCACTCGCCGCAATGGCCGCGTCGGTTCCGGCCCCCATTGCGATGCCGAGGTCAGCCGCCGCGAGTGCCGCCGCATCATTCACGCCATCGCCGACCATCGCCACCACGTGCCCGGCAGCCTGCAGGGACTGGATGGCCGCCAGTTTGCCGGCCGGGGTCACCCCGGCACGAACATCCGTGATTCCCACGCTCGCCGCCACCGTCGCCGCGGCACCGGCGTTGTCACCGGTCAGCAGCACCGGGGTCAGGCCGAGCCGCCGGAACCGGGCGATCGCCTCAGCGCTGGTCGGTTTGATCGAATCGCCGACGATCAGGATGCCGCGAACGGCGCCATCCCAGCCGACGACCACAGCGGTGTTGCCGGCCGCCTCAGCGTCGTCAAACGATTCCCGCAGCGGCGCTGGCAGCGGCAACGCCCAGTCCCGCTCGAGCCAATCAGCACGGCCCACCGCGACTGCACGGCCACCGACGGCCGCCGTCACGCCCTGCCCCTGGTGGGAGACGAACGAAGCGGCCTCGGGCAGGTCACCCTTGGCCTGACCCGCAGTGACGATGGCGCGACCTATCGGATGCTCGGAACCGGACTCGACGGCCGCCGCCACCGCGACAATCTCAGCTACGCTCTCACCGTCGGCGGCCACCGCATCCAGTAGTTCCATCCGGCCGGTGGTGACCGTGCCGGTCTTGTCGAGCACGATCGTGTCGACGCGACGGGTCGACTCCAGGGTTTGCGGGCCGCGGATCAGAATGCCCAACTGCGAGCCGCGGCCAGTGCCAACGAGCAGCGCGGTCGGGGTGGCGAGGCCCAGGGCACACGGGCAGGCGATGATCAGGGTGGCGACGGCGGCCGTGAATGCGGCCTCCACCGATCCCCCGAAGAACAGCCATGCACCCAAGGTCAACAGGGAGAGCACGATCACGACGGGAACGAAGATCGCCGACACCCGGTCGGCGAGGCGTTGCACCTCGGCCTTACCGGTCTGCGCGTCCTCGACCAGGCGGCCCAGTCGGGCCAGCTCGGTGTCGGCGCCGACGCGCGTGACCTCAACGATAAGGCGTCCGCCGACGTTGACGGTCGATCCTACGACACGGTCACCGGGGCCGATCTCGACTGGCACCGATTCACCGGTGAGCATGCTCATGTCGACTGCGGATGCGCCATCCGTCACCAGTCCGTCGGTGGCGATCTTCTCGCCGGGCCGCACAACGAAGACGTCGCCGGGCGTGAGCGCGGTGACGGCGACGGAAACCTCGACACCATCCCGCAGCACCATGGCGTCTTTCGCGCCGAGCTCCAGCAGCGCGCGCATGGCGGCGCCCGACTGCCTCTTGGTGCGGGCCTCGATGTAACGCCCACCCAGAATGAATACGGTGACCGCGGCCGCAACCTCCAGATAGATCTCTCCCGCCCCGGAACCCGGTTCGGCGAGCAGGCTGAAGGTCATGTGCATGCCGGGCATACCCGCGGTGCCGAAGAACAGGGCGTAGAGCGACCAGGCGAGAGCCGCAAGAACACCGACGCTGACCAGCGTGTCCATGGTGGCGGCGCCGTGGCGGGCGTTCACGAACGCCGCCCGGTGGAACGGCCACGCACCCCACACAGCGACAGGGGCGGCGAGGGTGAGGGTCAGCCACTGCCAGTTGGTGAACTGGAGCGCCGGGATCATCGACAGCAGCACGACCGGAACGGTCAGCGCTGCCGACACGATCAGCCGCTGCCGCAGTTCGGCGAGTCCATCGGATGCCGGGGCGCCTTCGCCTGCGGATTCGGCGACCGGCGGAGCCGGCAGCTCCGCCGTGTACCCGGCCGACTCCACGGTGGCGATGAGCTGCTCGGCGCTCACCCCTTCCGGCGCACGCACTCGCGCCTTCTCGGTCGCGTAGTTGACGCTGGCCTCGACCCCGGGGAGCTTGTTCAGCTTGCGCTCCACCCGGTTGGCGCAGGAGGCGCAGGTCATCCCGCCGATATCGAGTTCGACATCCGACATGGGCATGTCTACGCGTCCGCGAGCGCGTAGCCGGCCTCGCCGACCGCGGCGCGAATGGCCGCCGAGTCGAGGGCGGAGGAGCTGGCGACCGTGACCGTGGACGCGCCGCCGACGTTCAACTGAACGTTCACCGACTCCACGCCGTCGAGGGCGGTGAGCTCCTCGGTGATGCTGGACACGCAGTGGCCGCACGTCATTCCGGTGACCGCAACGGTGGTCTCGATCAGGCTGGCGGGGGCGGATGCTGTGTCCGCGACCGTCTGCGCAGGCGTGCTGCAGCAGGCGCATCCGCCGCCGCTGTTCTTGTCGCTCAGGCCGAGATCGATGGTGGGGTTGGACATGGGCGTCTCCTTGTTGTCGATACCGGGTGGGGGTATTGACACTACCCCCCGGGGGTATCTGGAATCAAGCTCCACATGATCACGGTCTCGCGGCTCCCCCACCCGCGCCCGACCCGTTCAGGATCACGCGGCAGAATGGAAGGGATGACTACCACAAGCCTCCCCACGACCATCGGCATCCTCGGCGCCGGCAAGGTCGGCACCGTTCTTGCCCGCCTCGCGATTGCAGCCGGGTACCGCGTGCTCATCTCCGGATCCGGCGACGCCGCAAAGATCGCGCTCACCGTTGATGTGCTCAGCACGGGCGCCGTCGCCACAACGTCTGCCGAGGCCGCCGCGGGCGCCGACATCGTCATCCTCGCGCTGCCCCTCGGTAAATACCGCACGATCCCCGTCGACGAGCTGCGGGGCAAGCTCGTCGTCGACGCCATGAACTACTGGTGGGAGGTCGACGGGATCCGCGACGACCTCGACGACCCCCGCACCTCCACAAGCGAGCTGGTGCAGGCGTTCCTTGCCGACTCGACAATCGTGAAGGCCTTCAACCACATGGGCTACCACGACCTCGAAGAGGAGGCGTGCCCCTCCGGCAAGGCCGGCCGCAAGGCGCTCGCCTACTCAGGTGACGACACCGAGGCGAAAGCGAAGGTTGCCGCCCTGATCGATGCTCTGGGCTTCGACCCGGTGGATGCGGGCTCTCTCGCCGACAGCATCCGTCTCGAACCGCACGCAGAACTGTTCGGTGCGGATGTCGACGCCGCCGAGGTGCGGGCGATGCTCGAGCGCTTCCCGACTTCGGCGCGCGGGCTTGTGGTCGCTCGCGCGCGCAACGACGACGGCGCGGTCGCTTAGGCCTCTGCCGCCGCCGTCTGGGTTTCGCGGTGCGGCAGCTTCCAGCCCGGCCGCACATAGTGGCAGGTGTAGCCGTTCGGGTACTTCTGCAGGTAGTCCTGGTGCTCCTCCTCGGCCTCCCAGAACGGACCAGCAGCGGTCACCTCGGTGACGACCTTGCCCGGCCACAGCCCGGAGGAATCGACGTCTGCAATGGTGTCCTCCGCGACGCGCTTCTGTTCGTCACTCAGGTAGAAGACCGCAGAGCGGTAGCTGGCGCCCACATCGTTGCCCTGGCGATCCTTCGTGGACGGGTCGTGGATCTGGAAGAAGAACTCCAGGATGTCGCGGTACGAGATCTGCTGCGGGTCGAAGACGATCTCGACCGCCTCGGCGTGACTGCCGTGGTTGCGATACGTCGCATTCGGGGTGGTTCCCCCGGAGTATCCGACGCGGGTGGAGATGACGCCCGGGCGCACGCGGAGAAGTTCCTGCGCTCCCCAGAAGCACCCTCCGGCGAGGATCGCGGTTTCGGTCGTTGCAGTCATGCTGACTCCTTCTGTGCGGGGACTTCTGTGCGGGGACGGCGGATGTCGTCGACGTATATGAGAACGTGCGGCGGGCCGAAAGTGTTCCCAGGCTATAGGGCGGGGCGCAGTTCCTTCGGCGCGGGGAATGGGAGGCGAAACCTGTCGCTGCCGGCGCCCACCGCCGATGCGCTGCCCCATTCGTCGGCGACAACGGTGACACCATCCGGGCTCGCCTCGGCGATGCGGACCGGGCGCTCAGACCCGTTCGGCAGCCGCAGAATGTAGCGGTCGGCGAGGAAGCCGATGCCGAGCGCGTCCAGCACTTCTTCGGCCTCGAGCCATTCGACGGGCGCAGGCGTGGCTCGCCGACCGAGAACATCCATGGGTTGAAAGCTGTCGCCCTCGGGCACAATCCAGCCCACCAACTCGCGATCCTCGCGGCGATGTTCGATCCAGTTCTCGGGCAGCACGATCAGTGACGCTAGCAGCGACGCACGGGCATGGCAACGATGCCGGTGCTCGCCCGGCAGGGCTGGGCCTCGGAGCGTTCACGGTGCTGCTGCCGGAAGCATCCGAATTGGATGACCTGGTCGACGCCTACAACTGGCCGACCTGCGGTTCGAGCAGGATCACACCGGCGTGACGGTCGACGACCCGTGGGGCAATCAGGTGCGCATCACCGTGCGGTGAGCGGCCGATGCGACATCAGGCGCGCGGGCGCCTGGGCGTTCAGGCTCCGAGAAGCACCAGTACGTGGTAGACCACATAGACCGGCCAGACGATCGCCTGCAGCAGGCCAAGGATGACCGCCCAGAAAGTGCCGTCTGATACCGAGACGAAATAGATCGCGGCGCCGATGTATGCCAACAGCCCGAAGAATCCCCACGGGGCAGCCGCGGAAGCATTGTTCTTGGCCATGGGGACATGGTAGCCCTCCGCGCACGGCGTAATCGGTTCCATACCTCCCCGCCGGGTCATACAGTCGTGATCACGAGGGCGGATGTCCCGTGGAAGGAATGCGTGATGGAACTGATCTTCGTGCACGGCGCCCTGGTGCGTGACGGGCAGTGGTGGTGGCAGCATACGGCCGACCTGCTTGAGCAACGCACGGGCATCCGGAGTAGAGCCCTCGTCCTGCCGTCGTGTGGAGAGACCGCACCTGACGAGGTTGCTGGTGGCCTGGTCGCCGACGCTGCCGCGCTGCGGCGCGAGCTCGACGGGGTGGACTCCGCCATCGTCGTCGGCCACTCCTATGGCGGCACCGTCATCGCGGAGGCGGGCCCGCATCCGGCGATCGCGCATCTGCTGTACATCTCGTCGTACCTGCCCGAGGTCGGGCAGTCGCAGGCAGCGATCATGGGCGGCGAGAGCGACCCGGTGTCGATCGGCGACAACGGGGACGGCACGCTGAGCCTGTCGGGCTACGACGTGAGCTCATTCGGGGCGCGATTCCTTCAGGATGCTGACGCCGCGACCCAGCAGCAGGCATGGGAGCGCGTGACGGCCCAGGCGGCCACGGCATTCATGACGCCGACCAGCGCGGCCGGCTGGAAGGGCGTCGATTCGACCTACATCATCGCCGGGGAGGATCGCAGCACGTCACTCGAGCTGCAACGATTCCACGCGGCACGGGCGACGCGCTCCGTCGAGCTGCCGACGGGGCATCATCCGTTCATCTCCCGCCCGGAGCTGGTCGTCGAACAGGTGCAGGCACTGCTGCAGTAGATCAATCGCCGGAATGGATGCGGATCAGCCGGCCACGCGGGCAGCGACGATCAGTGCTGTCGCATCCGGATGCATACGATGCCCGACCGACTCTGCGACCTCAAGGAATTCGGCGTGAGGCATCGCCTCCGCCAGCCGCTGCGCGGCCCCCGTCAGGAACGGCATCGTCTCGGTGCCGCACAGGATCGTCACCGGCATCTCCACGCCCAGCATCGCAGCGGACGGGGTGGAGGTGCGCTGCGTCACCAGCGTGTCATAGACGGTGGACTGGGCCAGCGGCAATGTCGTGGCGAAATCCGGTGTGGCCCGGAACTGTTCGATGAACTGCTCGGGCAGCCCGACGGCTTCGCGCTGGAACGCGACGACGGCATCCGCGGCGCGCCCATCATCAACCATGGCCTGCAGCCGCTCGGCGAGGTCGGTCGCGTGGGCGGTCTCGCCGAAACGGAATGGCGGTTCCGACAGGAAGAGGTGCGCCATCGGTACGCCCTCACCGGCGGCATACAGCGCGAGCACCGCGCCCGACGAGTGGCCGACAACGGCCGCGTCCCCGCCGCTTGCAGCGATGACCGCAGCCAGGTCCTCGACCTCCCGGGCTGGCTCGGCCGGAAGTGCGTTGCCGCTGTCGCCGCGTGCACGCCGGTCATAGGTGATCGCCCGCAGGCCCGCGTTCGCGAACGCATCAGCAAGATCCGCGGCATCGTTCGACGTCGACAACGCACCGTTGACGATGACGATGACTGGCCCTGCGCCGGTGGTGTGGGTGGCGATCCGCGTACCGTCGGCCGAAATCACGTGTTCCATGTGTCTACGAAACAGCGTCGCCGTACTCCCGTCAAGCAGTCCGGGCATCATCGGCTGAGGCCGCGCTCCTCCGCTTCGGCCACGAGCAGGGTCGTGGTGAGTGCGACCCACCGCGAGCGCTCCGTCTCGGTCAGCGCTGCGAACATCCGGTGCACATCGTTCTCGAACTGCGAGTTGGCCGTGTCGATCAGCGCGCGCCCGGCCACCTCGAGGTGAACTCGAACCGCCCGCCCATCCTGCTCGTGCTGCGTGCGGCTCACGAGACCGCGGCGCTCGGCACGGATCACCAGCCCGCTCACGCTGGACTTGTCGAGGCCGAGGTGCACCGTGAGCTCGTTGATGGTCGGTTCGCGGTCACGCAGGATGCCCAGCAGGCGCATCTGCTGGACCGACAGCCCCGCTTCTGAGGCACGCGCTTCGATGCGGGCGCTCGTCACGAACGAGAGCCGGGCCAGGACGTCGACGGCGGAGGGCATGTTGTCATCATTCACTGGGCCAGCCTAGCAATATTGTGCGTGCCGCGTACTATAGTAGTGCGTATCACGTACTATCTAGGAGGTCTCCATGGAGAACATCACGGCCGCGCTCGTCGAAGCATTCGGCGAACCACCGCACTACCGGTCCATCCCCGCGCCACAAGCAGACTCGCGCCACGAAGTGGCGGAGGTGCTCGCCGTCGGCATCCACCCGGTCACGCGCGCCATCGCCTCAGGCAGGCACTACGCCAGTTCCGCAGCACTACCGTTCATCCCCGGCATCGATGCTGTCGTGCGCAGAGCTGATGGCTCGCTCGCCTACGTCGGCGGCGCGGGCAGCGGAACGCTCGCCGAACGGATACTCATCGACCCGGATGCCGCGATCCCGCTCCCGGCGCACGCAGACCCCGCGACCGTGGCAGCATCCATGAATCCGGCCATGTCCTCCTGGATCACCCTTCGCACCCGTGTACCTTTCACTGCCGGGCAGTCGGTTCTCGTGCTGGGCGCCACAGGGAACGCGGGGTCGGTGGCCGTCAAGGCCGCCCGGCTCCTCGGAGCAGGGCGGGTGATTGCGGCCGGACGCAACCGCGAACGTCTCGAGCAGCTGCTCGCGGAGGGCGCAGATGAGGTGATCGCGCTGTCGCCCGACGATGCAGAAACGGCTGCGGCACTGGCAGAGCGCGCCGCGCAGGTCGATGTCGTTCTCGACTACATCTGGGGCGCGCCAAGCGAGCTCGCCATGCGGGCCATTCTCGGGGCGCGCATCGACCACACCCAACTGCTCGACTGGGTGCACATCGGGGGCATGGGCGGCCCCACGATCACGCTCGACGGCGCTGGTCTTCGCTCCAACGCCCTGCGAATCAGCGGCAGCGGGTTCGGATCAGTCGACATGTCGAAGGCCGCCCTGCCGGAGCTTGCCGCCGCCGTCGCTTCGGGCACCCTGGCAATCCGGCCCAGACCGATACCCCTCACCGAGATCGAGGCCGCGTGGTCTCACGTCGACGAGCCCGGAGAGCGCACCGTCATCATCCCGTGATGCGGCGGCGCGACATCCGCCCGGTGTCAGGCCGCTGCGGTCGCGACGTACACCGTGTTGGATGACACCCCACGCGTGAGCGCGTTGTCGAAGTCGACGGTGTGCGCCACCGGATTCTCGAACACCTCGCCCAGTCGCGTCATGAACTCATCGTCGGTGGGGTCGTCTGACCAGAGCGCAAACACTCCCCCGTCAGAGAGATGACCCCGCACTCGCCTCAGACCGTCGACGGTGTAGAGGTCGGCATGGCTCGGGTCGAGCTGGTGTCGCGGCGAATGGTCGACATCGAGCAGGATCGCGTCGTAGCGCCTGGCAGGTTCGCCACGCATCACCGCAAAGAAGTCGGCATGCGTGAGCGTCGTGCGGAGGTCCCCGGTCAGCACCGCAGACACCGGCAGCAGGCCGCGCTCGTGCCAGTCGATCACGGTCGGTAGGGCGTCGATGACGTTGAGGCTGGCGACGCGGGGGTCGGCGAGGGCGGCAACAGCGGTGTAACCGAGGCCCAGCCCACCGACCACGACGTCAAGTTTGTCGCCAGTGGCCGCCGCAAGCCCGAGGTCGGCGAGCGCCACCTCCGCGACGGTGAACAGGCTCGACATCAGAAACTCGTCGCCCAGCTTCACCTCGTACACGTCGACGCCGAGCGTCGGCTCGACGCGGCGACGCAGCATGAGCTCGCCCATCGGTGTCTGCTGCCAGTCGAGCTCTTCGAAGCGGGGCGTAATCATGTCGTTGAGCCTAGGGGCATCTGATCGCACGATGGCTGGGGCAGAATCGACTCGTGACTCAGAGCACCCAGCCAGCGCCCGCGCCCACCGCAGCCGAGCGCGCCGAGATCGCGCGCTGCATAACGGCGGATGCGCGCGCGGGCCGCTTCGCCGCGTGGGGGTACTCGACGGTCGTCGACGAGGTCGTGGGGCATGCCGTGGTGCCCGAGCCCCTCTTCGCTGAGTTGAATGATCTCGCCGGCCTTGATGCCCGGTACCCCGTCGGCAATGCGGGCCTGCTTCACGTTTACGGCTACTGGTTCGCGCTCGAGCCGACACCGTTCGGGTTCAAGCGCGACCGCTGGGTCGACGGGCGGCTCGCCCGCACCTTCGGGCTGGATAGTGCGGCGTTCCGACTCGGCAGCGACCCGGATGCGACGCCGCTGCAGCGGGTCGCAGAAGCGGCGTATCCTGTGCTGCTCGATCCGCCGAGCGACGCTGTGGGTGTTGCCGAGGCTGTTGTCGAGGGGATGCTCTCGCGCGTCGTGCTCGTGCGGGCGCCGGGTGCGTCGAGCACAGCGCTGGTCTACGGCCTCGACACGGGAGACGGATTGCGCCTGATCACCGTATTCCCGGTCGCCGGCGACACGGCAGAACTGCTCCATGACTTCTCCGCTGAACCTCGACTGCGGTGGAATGCCGCGTCGGCGCTCAAGAGTTAACCGGCCGTTCACCAGAAACGGCCACTTCGGCCATAATCCGCCTTTAGCTTGGACGCATTGTCCAGTCAGCTGAGGAGCGTGCCGTGAGACCGACCATCGTATTCGACTTCGACGGCACGATCGCCACGGGGTCGGGGCCGGTCATGGCCTACGCGCGGCAGGCCGCGCCGGCCGCAGGCGACGGGTTTCTCGCACATGTCCACGAGGCACTCGCAGCCTTCGAGTCAGGCGAGCCCGGCTATCGCGACGGCTACGATATCGTCGGCTCGCTCGCCGCAGCCGCCGGCGTCTCGCCCGCCGAGCTCAGCACCGCCTACGAGATCAGCCGCGGCCAGCTCGGCAGCGAGCACGCGCCAGTCGAGGCCATGCCCGAACTCGTCGATTTTCTCACCGGCCTGCGCCGGCATGCGCGACTGATCCTCGCGACGAACGCGCCAGCATCCGGAATCGAACCACTGCTCGAGCGCTGGGGCGTGCACGAACTCTTCGACGAGCTCCGCTTCACCGTGGGCAAGCCCGCCGGGCTCAGCGCCGTCATCCGAGACGCCATCGCCTCGGGGCCCGTGCTCGCGGTCGGCGACATCGTCGAGAACGACCTCGCACCCGCACTCGCGCTCGGCGCCGACACCGCCCTCGTCGGAGCCACCGCATCCCACGCCCCCGACAAGGTCACGATGCGCGCCCACAGCCTCGCCGAGCTCCGCGGCGACATCGAAGCCTGGGCCGCAGCAGCAGCCGCAGCATCCGTCGCCTCGCCCTCAGCCCCCGCGCCCCAAGACGCGGTCTCCTCACCCACAGCTCCACCCAACGAAAGGTAACCCTGTAATGCGCAAGCCCCTGCTGATCACGAGCCTCGGTCTCGTGGCCGCGCTCGCCCTCGCCGGTTGCAGCACCGACACCGACGCGCCCAGCGGCGACGACGAGACCGCCTGGCCCGAGTCGATCACCATCTCGCTCGTTCCCTCGGTCGAGGGCGAGGACCTCGCCGAGGCACTCGACCCGCTCACCGCCTACCTCTCCGAGAATCTCGGCATCGACGTCAAGGGTGTTGTTGCCAACGACTACGCCGCGACCGTTGAGGCGCTCGGCGCCGACCAGTCGCAGGTCATCATCACCGACGCGGGCTCGCTCTACAACGCGATCGAGCGCTACGACGCCAAGCTCGTGCTGCGCGACGTGCGCTTCGGGGCAACCTCGTACGCGGCCATCGCGGTGACCAACAACCCCGACAAGTACTGCGCCGACGAGCCTGCCCTGTCGAACTACGCGGCCAGCGGCATCCAGCTCTCGTACTGCAACGGCATCGAAGAGGCCGGCGCTGACGCGAAGGGTGTTGGCCCCGCCGGGCTCGACGCGCTCGCGAAGGTCTCAGGCGCGAACGTTGCCCTGCAGGCCGCAACCTCACCCGCCGGCTACCAGTACCCCGTCGTCGCCATGCGCGAGGCCGGCATCGACACCGACGCCGACATCAAGCAGATCCCCGTCGAAGGCAACAACAACGCCATCCTCGCGGTCTACAACGGTGACGCCGAGGTCGGCTTCGCCTACTGGGATGCGCGCACCACGGTCACGAGCGAGGCACCCGACATCGCCGAGAAGGTTGTGGCATTCGCCTACACCGACATGATTCCGAACGGTGGAGTCGCCGTGTCATCGAGCCTGCCGGCCGACCTCGTCAAGAAGCTGAGCGAGCTCATGGACGGCTACGCAGACTCATCTGAAGAAGCCGCGACCGTCATGTTCGACCTGGTCGGCCTGTCTGACTGGACGAACAAGACCGCCGACGAGGAGATCACCCGCTACGGCGAGATCCTCGCTGAGTTCTCGAACTAATCAGGCACGCGAGCGACGCATGAATGACGTCACGTCAGTTGCGGGGGCCTTCTCGGCCCCCGCATCTTGGCCTATCAAATTAGCTGGCGTGTCGGTGACGTATCCCAACGGCACCGTCGCCCTCCGCGATGTCTCTCTCGACATCGCGGCCGGAGAGATGGTGTCGGTTGTCGGGCTCTCCGGCTCGGGCAAGTCGACGCTCATCCGCACCGTCAACGGCCTCGTTCCGGCGTCTTCGGGCACGGTCACGGTCGGTCCGCACACGGTGACCGGTCTGCGTGGGCGCCAACTGCGTGAGCTGCGCGGCCACATCGGCATGATCTTTCAGGGCTTCAACCTGGCCGAGCGCGTCGACGTTTATCACAACGTTCTTGTCGGGCGTTTTGCGCACGCCTCGCTCATCCGCACGCTCAGCGGTGTGCCCTCTGCCCGCGATCGTGAGCTCGCACTCAGCACCCTCGACTCTGTCGGGATGCTCGAGCGGGTGTGGGCGCGGGCAGGGTCGCTTTCGGGCGGGCAGAAGCAGCGTGTTGCCATTGCGCGGGCGCTGGCGCAGGAGCCGAGCGTCATGCTCGCCGATGAGCCGGTTGCGAGCCTCGACCCGCCGACCGCCCACTCGGTGATGCATGAGTTGGAGCGCATTAACGCCGAGCAGGGGCTCACGGTTGTGGTGAACCTGCACCTGATGGATCTTGCGCGCCAGTACACGACCCGCATGATCGGCATCCGTGCGGGCAAGATCGTGCACGATGGCCCCTCAGGAGAGGCCACCGACGCCGACTTCGAGCGCATCTATGGGCGTTCGATTCAGCCCCACGACCGCATTGGCACGGCTCGGTGAGCGAGCGCGCCCCACTGCAGCTGCCGCCGAGGCCCAACACTCGGCTGCGAACCGCGCTCATCGTGCTCGCGTTCGCCGCCTTCACGATCGCCACGTGCATCCCGGCGATCGGCGGCGTCGACATCGATTTTGCTGCGATCGCGAAGAACTGGCGCAACGGCGCCGAGAAGCTCGGGCAGATCCTGCAGCCCGACCTCGCGTTTCTGCCCCGCACCATCGAGCCGATGCTCGAGACGCTGCAGATGGCACTCATCGGCGCCGTAGCATCCGCGATCATCTCGGTCCCTCTCACCCTGTGGGCGGCGCGGCCCACCAACCCGAACCAGCTCACGCGCGGCCTCGTGCGCACCGCCGTCAATGTGATCCGCTCGGTTCCCGACCTCGTGTATGCGACCGTTCTCGTGGCGGTGATCGGCGTCGGAGCCCTGCCTGGCGTCATCACGCTGTTTCTGTTCAACCTGGGCATCGTCGTCAAGCTCGTCTCCGAGGCCATCGATTCGGCCGATCACCCCTACCTTGAGGCGAGTTTGGCTGCGGGCGGCACCCAGGCGCAGATCAATCGACTGATCGCGCTGCCGCAGAGTTGGCCGCTCTTCGCCAACCAGTGGCTGTATGCCCTCGAGTTGAATGTGCGCATTTCGGCGATCCTCGGCATCGTCGGCGCGGGCGGCATCGGCCGGCTGCTCAACGAGCGTCGCGCGTTCTACGCCTACGACGATGTCGGCACCATAATCCTCGAAATTCTTGTTGTGGTCATCCTCATCGAGGTGTGCTCAAACTTCTTGCGCCGGAGGCTCGTATGAGTGCCACGATGACCGCCAAGCGGATCGGCATGGATGTTCCCCCGCGGCGTTCACGGCTCGGCTCGACAATCGCCGCTCTCATTGTCGGTGTCATAGTCATCGCGGCCAGCCTCGATCTCGACATCAACTGGTCTGAGACGGGCGAGATTCCGGGCGAACTGCTGCGCTACGGCGGGCTCATGTTTGAGCACCCCAACTGGCAGAAGCTGCCGCGGGCGCTCTTCGAAATGTGGCGCTCCATCTCGATGGCGTGGCTGGGCGCAATGCTGTGCGTTGTGCTGTCGATTCCACTCGGGATGCTGGCGGCACGCTCCGTGGGCCCCGCCTGGTTGCGCATCCCCCTGCGCGGTCTGTTCGCCGTCATTCGTGCCGTGCCCGAGGTGATCATCGCGCTCATCCTTCTCACCGTGACAGGGCTCACCCCGTTCACGGGTGCGCTCGCGCTCGGCATTGCCGGCATCGGCACGCAGGGCAAGTGGGTGTACGAGACGATCGAGTCGGTGCAGGAGGGCGCATCAGAGGCGGTGCGCGCAGCCGGTGCGGGTGTCGCCGAGGTGACGCGCTGGGCGCTGTGGCCGGCATCCGCCCCCGCCCTCATGTCGTTTGCGCTCTACCGTTTCGAGATCAACATCCGCACATCCGCGGTGTTGGGCCTCGTCGGTGCGGGCGGAATCGGCAGCATGCTGTCGAACTACACCAACTATCGCGAGTGGGATACGGTGGGCATGCTGCTCATCGTGGTCGTTGTCGTCACCATGATCATCGACTGGATCTCCGGTGCTCTGCGCCGTCGCATCATGGAGGGGGCGAGAGCGCGTGGCATGGGACGGACCAACTGACGCCCCGCCGACCGCGAGGATCGTCGCGCTCGGCCCCTCACTGCAGCCCAGCGAACGGCGCATCCTCGAAACCATCCTGGCCGACCTCGGCGCAGCGGTAGACAGCACCGCGCAGGAGCTCGCGACCACGGCCGGGGTTGGGCGCGCGAGCGTGATTCGTGCGGCGCAGTCGCTAGGCTACGAGGGCTACCCACAACTGCGGGTGGCTCTCGCCCAGGAGCTCGCGCTCGGCACATCCGCTGAGAGAGTCACCGACGACGGAACCATGCTCGGCGCCCTGCGCGCGGGCGTCGACCGCTTCGGCTCCCGCCTCGGGCACACTTTTTCGGCCATCACAGAAGAGACCGTGCAGGCCTTCATTGGTGCCCTTGACGGCGCAAACCGCGTGCTTGTAATCGCTAACGGCCTGTCGGCACCGCTCGGGCTCGACATGGTGCTGCGCCTCAGCGCGGTCGGGCGGCCCGCAGAGCTCCTCTCCGACCCGCTCGCGCAGCAGATCGCCGCGAGACACCTCGGCGCGGGCTCCGTCTGCCTGGTGCTGTCAGGCTCGGGCGCGAGCAGGGCCACCCTCACCGGCATGACGGCCGCACACGACAGCGGCGCCCAGACGCTCGCGATCACCTCATTCTCACGCTCCCCCGTCGCCGAACTCGCCGACATCGCCCTCGTCGTGCCGCCCGCCGGCGGTAGCTTCACCGACGAGCTGCTCCACGCATCCAGGGCCGCACTCATGCTCGTCACCGAGGGTCTCGTCGACGTGCTCGTCGAGCGCCGCGGAGGGCGCGGGTACGAGGCGCGTGCGACAACGCTCTCGGTGCTGGGCGCGGCGATTCAGGAGTAAGCCCCCCGAGCGATCAGCTGTGCCTCATCAGGGACGCATGGCATGCGCTCCACGACCAACGCGGCCCCTGAGCGCTCCGTCTGCGATGTGCAGAATACGGTCGGCTGAATCCTGAACCGAATTGTCGTGAGTGGCAATCAGGGCAGTCGCCGACTCGGCGTGCACCGCCGCTCGAATGAGGTCCATGATTGCAGCCCCGGTGGCGGCGTCGAGTTGCCCAGTGGGTTCATCTGCGATGAGCAGCCGAGGCGAGTTGGCCAGGGCGCGAGCAATGGCTACGCGCTGCTGCTGCCCGCCCGACAGCTCATCCGGGTGAGATCCGCCACGTCGCGCGAGGCCAACCAAGTCGAGCAGATGCGCAACACGCTCCTCACGAAGCTCAGGATGCTCTCGCCGCAGCCGCAGCGGAAGCCCGACGTTCTCAGCAATCGTGAGGTGAGGCAGCAGGCCGAACGTCTGAAAGATGAACGCAATCGAGTCGCGGCGCATGCGCGTGCGCGCCGCTTCGTCGAGCCCTGTCACCGACTGGCCGTCCAACATGACAGTTCCGGAGGAAGGGAGATCGAGGCCGCTGACGCAGTTCAACAGAGTGGTCTTGCCCGACCCTGACCGCCCAGAGAGGGCGACGATTTCACCCCGAGGAATCCGAAATGACACGTCCTTGAGCGCCGTGACCTCGCCGGCCGGCGTGCGGAATTTTCGGGTCAGGTTCTCCACCACGAGCACGTCAGTCATCGCGTCTCTCCCTCGGGCTCATCATGATCGTGCTGCGGCCAGACGCCCACGTGGTCGCTCTCGAGCGTGAGCCGCACCCGCTCGTTGAGCCCCAGGGCCTCACGGTATTCGCTGGGGAGCTGAAGTCTGCCAACCCTGTCGAGCACGGCGAACTCCTCCTCAGACAGTGTTGCAACGCCGCTGGCATCGAGCTGCTCACGGCGAAGCGTCTCCGATGAGATGCGGCCGTCGCGGATCGCCACGGTTCGCCGAACCTGGCTGGCCACTGTGGCGTCGTGGGTGACGATCACGATCGTGCATCCGAACGTGTCGTTGACGGCACGAAGCGCGCCGAACACCTCGTCGCTGGTTTTTTCGTCGAGTTGCCCTGTGGGTTCATCGGCGAGAAGCACCCGAGGCGAACCGGCCAGTGCCACCGCGATCGAGACACGCTGCTGCTCGCCGCCCGACAGCTGCGCTGGTCGTTGATCGGCGCGATCGGCGAGCCCGAGCGCCCGCAGCAACTCACCCGACCGATTCGACCGTTCGCGTCGCCCGGCTCCGGCGAGGGCGAGAGGCAACGACACATTCTCGGCTGCGGTCAGGTGGGGCAGAAGGTTGCGCGAGGACTGCTGGCGCACGAGGCCGACAGTTGAGCGTCGATACCGCACGAGCTCTGCCCCACGCATCGTCGTGAGGTCGTGCCCCGCCAGGTGGGCGGTGCCGGCCGTCGGTGCGTCGAGCCCCGAAAGGATGCCGAGGAGCGTCGATTTGCCCGATCCGGATGCGCCCACGATCGCGAGCATGTCCTTCTCCTGCACGAGCAGATCGAGACCCTGCAGCGCCTGTACCTCAACGCCGCCGCTGCGGAACACTCGCACGACGCTGTCACAGGCAATGAGAGCATCCGCCCCGAATCCCGACCCCCTCGCTTCTGAGAGTGAACTGCTTATGGTCATGATTCCTCCCCTGTTCGCAGGATCTCTGCCGTGCTGACGCGCCGCGAGAGTGGCATATCGATCGCGACCGCAATCGCCAGCGCCACTGCGGCGGCCCCGACAACTGCGGCGATCAGCCATGGTGACACGATGATGGGCGCGGGCCCTCCCGCAAGAATCTCAACGCCGAAAGCCGACCCGGCCACGCCGATCGCGACGGCAGCGGCAACCCCTCCGCCGACGATCCCGCTCACGACCAACGGCACCAGTTCACCGGTTGCAAGAGCGATGTTGGCTCGCTTGGGTACGCCGAGTGCGCCCAGCAGCGCCAAGATGCGCCCCCGACGCCGGGCACCGAGAACAGCGGTGACGACGAGGGCCAACAGCGCCAGGATCCCGGTGCCGATAAGCGACTGCAGGGTTGCCGTTGCAACGCCCGACACCAGGGCATCAGCGCGGAGTTGCGTGAGAACATCCTCGCGAATCATGACGCTGCCTTCGTCACCGTTGGAGATCGCTTGCGCGGTGGAGCGCGCGTTCGTGCCGGCGGCAAGCACAGTTGACAGCGGAACGGCCGCCAGCGACTCCTCCCCTGCCGAGGGTGCGACCACGCCGTCCAGATAGGCCAACAAGCTCGACCTGTCGATAAACACCGAGCGCCCCGACCCCGCCGGTCCGGCTACGGCTGCGCCGACAACCGTCACCGGAACAGACGTGCCGTCGATGTCCAGGGTGACGGTGTCGCCTTCGGTAACAGCCGTCAGCCGGGCGTCGAACAACACAGGCACCGGGCCCTGGGCGCCGCCGTCCTGCGCCACAAGTCGTCTCACCGCGTCGGCATCCGCACGCTGTGCATGACCGGCAGGAAGCGCCGACAGCACCTGGGCGTAATCCTCCTCGACGGCAAACACCGTCGCCTTGCTCGACCTGCCGTCACCCT
The DNA here is from genome assembly GCF_006716125.1 of Homoserinimonas aerilata. Classification (NCBI taxonomy): domain Bacteria; kingdom Bacillati; phylum Actinomycetota; class Actinomycetes; order Micrococcales; family Microbacteriaceae; genus Homoserinimonas; species Homoserinimonas aerilata. The sequence continues at coordinate 1,379,793 of NZ_VFOM01000001.1, forward strand.
TGACATCCACGCCCGGGAGCTCCGCGATCGCCGCTGCTGTTGCTCCCGCGCCCTCAAATTCATCAACCAGGGTGGCGGCATCCGTCGCATCGTCGATGCGCACGTCGGCACCCACCGCCCGCCAGGACGCAGATTCCTGACCCGCCGCCACGGTATGGAGCAGCACAACGGAGGTCACCGCGACGCTGACGGCGAGGATCAACGCGAACAATGTCACGGCCGACCGCCCATCCCTGGCGCTTGACGCAGCGAGAAGCGCGCCAGGCCCGCGTGTGCGGGACGCAAGCCTCGAGATCGGCCGCACAGCAGCCCCGGACAGCGGCGAAAGCACCAGAGCGACCACTGCGGCGCACAGTATCGGAGCAGCAAGAGCGAGTGGATCGATACGCGCACCCTCCACGCTCACTCCTGAACGCTGCGCGATCACCGCCAGGGCAGCCACTGCGACCAGAACCGCAACCCCGGCAATGCGGAAGGCGCGTGCTCGAGACGATGTTACGGCTTCTCTTGCCCAGTTCAGAGTGGTCACGACAGGGGTCACGGCGACGATGACCATCGCGCCACACAGGAGCAGCAGAGAGTCGACACGATCGCCGAACATCGAAGCGGCAGCGACGCCCAGACCGGCGCCGATCAGGGTGACGACCGCCGATTCGGTGGCCGCGTGTGCGCCGATCACACCAAGTGAGGCTCCGCGTGAGCGAAGCAGCGCGATCTCCGTTCGCCGACGACGAGCCAACGCTGTAGTCGACAGCACTGTGATGAGCACAGCCACGCCGAGCAACCCGGCCGCGAGCACAGACAGCTGAGCCGTCGCAGCAGTCACCGCCGCGGTAAACCCCTCCAATGCGGCCTCGTACCCCGAAGTGGCGCTGACACTGAGCGGCGCCCCTTGACTGATGTCGGACGTCGATGTCTCTATTGCGTCGATCTCCGCACGCACGTCATCGACTCGCTGCAGGGTGAACGTCGAGGGCTCGAATGCGGTGCGGATGATGCCCATCGACACATCAGAAAATTCATTCGACACCCGATCGAACGCGGCCACGTCGCTGAGAACAGTGAACGTCACCCCTGAACGAGCTCCCCGTGAAGAGATCTCCCGCGGGTCCCACACACCAGGAAGGTCAACCCACGCCCGTGCAGAAGCGTCGATCACTTCGGCTATGCCGACAACACGAACGGTGATGTCGTTGCCGCCTACGCGGCCCGCGACGGTGACGGAGTCGCCGACAGTGAGCCCCGCCGCCTCGGCGGAAGGAGCGGAGATGACGACATCGATCGGCGCGACGGCCGCTCCCTCGACCGCTCCCTCGCTCTCATCACCGCTCGGCAACTCCCCCTGCACAACGCGCAGATCGGCTTCGGCTGATGGATCCAACACACCGATACGCATCCGCACAACTCCGAGCGGACCTGTTCCGCTGAGTTCTGGACCAAGGATTCCGGTGTGCACTTCCGCCACAGCAGCGGACAGGCCATCCGGCAAGCGCCCCGGCATTTCGCCGGCGAACGTGAGGAGCCGTTCAGCCGTCGTGGTTCCGACGCCCGCTTCATCCGAAATGGACGAGCGCAGCAGCAGATCTGCCCCCGTGCCGGCGGCGGCAACTGCCTCGCGGGCAGCGCGGTCAAGTGTCGCGTCGACCTCGCGGGGCGCCGCCACCGCGATCGCGCTCATGATGGCGATCAGCACGACGATTCCGAGCAGGGGTGCCAGATCTTTGCGCGCCCGCCGCACGACGAGAAGGAACGATGCGCCGATAGCCCTCACACCGCGCCATCCGCTGCCGGACCGATACACGCTCATCCGTCTGCCCCCAGTCGCAGGAGATCGGGAAGCGGCAGGCGACGCTGCCCGTTCGCGATTCCGACGGAGATGACGGCGAGCGCCCCCAGTAGTACGAGAGGAAGAACGGTCACAGCCTGCCAGGGCACTACGAGGTTGACCCCCATCCCTCCACTCGCGGTCACGACTCGGGTGCCGACAAGCATCAGCGTCACGAGGCCGGCTCCGAGCCCGATGACGATGCCGCCTGCAGCAACCGCACCGGCGTCGGCGGACGCGACACCCAGCATCCCGCGTCGCGACAGCCCGAGGGCGCGCAACTGCGCCGACTCAAGACGACGAGACCGGCTGATCGCGGCTGTTCGGGCGCCGAATCCTGCGAGCGCGAGCAACACGCTGGCCCAGACGGCGATCGCTGACGTTGCGGGGATCTCTGCTCTGAGCGGTGCCTCCATCATCCCCTGCGCGAGAGTCGCGGTATCGACGATTGCTCCCGCGTTGCTGTCAGACGTGAGCGAGGCGTCTGCGACCTCGCCACTCAGCCAGAACTCGTCGACAAGCGGCCCATGCGCTGAAGCCTGCACAAGCCAGTGAACGAGAGCTTTTCCGTCGACGACTATGGTCGACGTCATTCGAGACGGTGAGGGAAGCCCGGATTCGAGTGCCGCAAGGTCACTGGCCGTTGCCGAACCCGGTACGCCGCTCGTGTCGGCGACGATTCGGAACGACACCGGTGTGCCCGCGATGAAACCCTGCAGCTGCGCGCCCGCCTCCACATCAAGGTCATCCATCAAGGACTCGGGAACCACTGCGCTGATCGCCCCCGACGGGTCCCACCCGACCGCGCCGTAGGTGACCGGCGAATAGCTGACCCCGACGACGGAATCGAGGCGGATCTCGGAATCCGTCACCGTGACCGTGGGCGGCTCTGCCTCGTCGTTGCTGTTCGTGCCGCGCCAGCTCGAAGCATCACGCAGTGTCATCTGCGAGCTCGTGGCCGTGCCCTCTGCGGTCAACGCCGTCAGTGTGCCGATAGTCAGTTCGGCTGGCGTCTCACCCGTCAGGGGCACGTCGGAATCGAGGTGCATGGTTGCGGCGACCAAGCGGACATCCTCCTGCAACCCGTCCGATGCTATCGGCGCCACCAACGTCACCGCGGTGCCGGCGGTGATGGAACCCAGCGGAACGACGGTGATGGTGCCTGCTGCGTCTTCGAGCGCAATCGAGACCTCGGCGACCACACCCTCCGGCCCTTCGAACGCCACCCCGGCCTGCAGGGATACAGCACCGGTGGGCACCATAGGCCCGGTGTCTTCGGAGCCTGCCTCAGTCAGGGCTCTGGTGATCGCCGATCCGCCCGCTTCTGCAGCCGGTCCCTCGTCAAGCACAGCGCGTGCTGCGGCGCTGAGCCCCAGCACCTGCGCCGGTGCTACCGGCACGGGTCCGCCGGGACCCGCAGGATCTGTCTTGGAGATCAGCGCGTCCCGGCGCATCACGGGCGCGGCACTTGCCGCGATGCTCGGAGCGATGGAGACATCGCCCGACTCGACTCGTGCGGGTGCCCCCAACGCCACGGCAGCCTCATTCTGAACAGACTGTTGCCAGGTCGCATTCACGCCGAGAATCACCACGGATGCGCCCACCGTCAACGCAATGAGCACCGCCCCGGCGGACCGGCCAGGGCCGCGGGCTGCGAACCAGCCACCCAGCGGCAGGATCGCTCCCCGCGCCTTCGACGTCAACGCCGCAATCCCCCGGGTTGCGACGATCAGAACACGGCTTCCGATAATCACGGCGGCGATCAGGAGCACTGCGGGTGTGGCGGTGAGGAGGAGGTCGCCCCCCTCGGGCTGAACTGCTGCGATTCTCCACACCATCAGCATCGCGGCCACAACGACGGCGCTCTCGGTTGCCACTGCCATCGCGGGCGCCCACGTCGTCGCGGTCAGCTGGCGAGGTGCAACCGACGGCACGAAGATCAGTGCGGCGATGACCACCGCAAACGCGATCGCACCTGACCACACCGCCGCATCCGGGAGAACCCACTGTTCGAGCCCCGCCTTGTTCAGCGGCGCAGACCCGACGATCAGCGCATGAAGAAGCACGCCACCCCAGGGGCTGGCAAGCGCGACCACAATTGCGATGGCCGTCGCGTCGATCGCGACGGCGAGGGAAGTCTGCAGCCACGACGCCCCTCGCGAACGGAGCAGCTCGAATTCTGCGGCACGGGCATCCGCAAGCAACCGCGTCACCGAGGCGACCGCAACGGCGACGACAACAAGCACCAGAAGGATGATGATCAGTGCTGCCGCACGCGATGCCGTGAGCCCCTCGGAGACAGCATCGAGCGCGGTGTCCATCTTGGTGTCGATGATGAGCATCTCACCGGGGTACTCGGCGGCCCGCGCTATCTCAATCTCAGCATCCGCCACCCGCTCGTGCAGGGCAGGCAACCCGGCCACACCCGTGGAGGTGAACGACGGATGCTCCACCACCGACAGCTGCGCCGGCGGGATGTGAGATGCGTCTACCCCATTCGGTGCCGCGATGAGCGGGCCCACTGCGTGCACGGGAAAGTAGAACGATCTGCCCGGTTCTGCAAAATCGACGGCATTCCCCGCCGCCGCCAGCGGGTCGTTCTGCCAGAACACGCCGGAGTCTGGCGATGACCGGTAGAGACCGTCGACGTGCAGCTCGACGGGAGTCTCATCGTTCACGAGCGTGAACGTGTCGCCGACGCCGACGCCGAGGGAGCGCGCGGCTGCCTCGGGCATTGCGATGCCGAGCCCCGACGTCGGCCACCGGCCGACCACAAGCTCTGCCTCCGCAGCGGGGTCGTCGAGTTCAACAAGGTAGGAATAGACACCTGCTGCGGTCGTCCGCCAGTCGGAGCTCACCCAGCCGGTGCTCGACCAGCTGACCTCAGGCCCATAGGCCTTCGCGGTCGCGTCATCCAGAGCCTTTCGAGTCTCGGCGACAGGGCTCGAGGGGCCGATCACTCGGATGGTGACGTCCACCTGATCGCCGGTCATCGACGTCAGGGCATCTCGAACGCCCGCCTCTTCTGCAGCGCGAACGAGGAGCAACGATCCGGCAAGCACCGATCCGGCGATGACAGCGACGGCAACGACGAGGGCAAACAGCCTGGATTGCGCGCGCCAGCGGCGTACTGCGAGGGCGCCGACCCACCCTCGAAGAGCCCCTGACGAATGAATGACGGTTCACCTCCATTGGTGGCGTCATCTGATGCGACGGCCCTGCGGCAGTTTAGGGGATCATGCGACCAGCACGGCGATCACTGGCTCGTCGACTCGGGGTCTTGGCTCTGGCCGAGCGTCGGGGACTGCCCGTCAGCAGCATCCGGGTCGCTCACCGCTGCGTCGGTGTCTGCCTCGGTGAGCGGCGGCGAAGCGGTCTCGAAGATTTCGGTGAACGCCTCGTCTGCCGGTTCGTCGACCCACGGATGCTCGTCAAGCGAGTGGTCATATTCGGTCGAGACGAGCGCGAAGTCGTCCCCGTGCTCCTCCAACCCTGTGCGCACGCTGTGGCGGAGTGCCTGCCGCGCATACTTGTCTCGCAGGATCAGCGGGTCGCGCCTGAGGTCCTTCATCAGCGCGACCATTATGAAGACGAGAATGAGCGCGAACGGCAGTGCCGCGATGATTGTCACGTTCTGCAGCGCGCGCAGGCCACTCCCCTCCACTCCTGTGGCAAGCAGCACCGCGGCGATCACGCCAACGAGCGTGCCCCACGTGATTGTGACCCAGCGTTTGGGGGTGGGGCGACCCTGCTGCGACATGGTTCCCATGACGAGGGATGCCGAGTCGGCACCGGTGATGAAGAAGATCGCGATGAGGAGGATCAGCAGGATGTTCGTGATCTCGGTGAACGGAAGGTTCGCGAGTACACCGAAGAGCACATTCTCGGGCGGTGTCGTCGGCAGCTCGGCCCCGTTCATCTGCTGATCGATCGCGGTCGACCCGAAGATCGCGAACCAGATCAGAGAGATCAGTGACGGCACGAGGATCACGACCGTCACGAACTGTCGGATTGTGCGGCCTCGAGAGATCTTGGCGATGAACATGCCGACGAATGGTGACCACGAGATCCACCAGGCCCAGTAGAAGATCGTCCAGGCGGCGAGGAACTGCTCCGTCGCCTCGCCCTGCGCGCCGGAACGCCCCATCATCTGCGGAAGGTTATTGATGAACTCAAACGCGATCGTGGGGATCATGTTCATGATCAGCAGGGTCGGGCCGACGAAGAAGACGAACAGCGACAGAACGATGGCCGCGACAGAGTTGGTGTTCGACAGCGCCTGGATTCCTTTGGAGACACCGGATGCTGCGGATGCGATGAAGCACGCGGTGAGAACCGCAATCACGGCGATGAGAACCCCGTTGCCGATCTCGCCGATGCCGGAGACGATCTCGATGCCGTGGCCGATCTGCAGGGCGCCCAGGCCAAGGGATGCGGCGGTGCCGAACAGTGTCACGAGGATCGAGAAGATGTCGATCGTCTTGCCGAGTGGCCCGGTCGTCTTGTTCTCCCCCAGCAGCGGTGCGAAAACCGACGAGATCAGTGGTGTGCGCCCGCGACGGAACGACCCGTACGCGATCGCCACACCCACCAGCGCATAGAACGACCATGCCTGCGGCCCCCAGTGGTACAGCACCTGGGCTTGTGCGGTCTGCATGGCCTCGAGCGTGCCGCCCTCGACTGTTCCCGGCGGCGGTGTCTCGAAGAAGGTCAGAGGCTCCGCAGCCCCCCAGAAAACCAGGCCGATGCCCATGCCTGCGGCGAACAGCATCGAGATCCACGAGAACATCGAGAACTCGGGGGCTTCATCATCACGCCCGAGGCTGATGCGACCGTACTTGCTGACGCCAAGAAAAATCATGAACAGCAGAATCGCCGTCGCCACCGAGGTGAAGAACACCCCCGTGTACTCGATCACCCAGTTCAGCGAGGACTGCGCGGTCGCGGCGAGGTTATCGCCAGCCAAGATGCCCCAGCCGATGAAGGCGACGGTGAAGGCCGCGGCGACACCGAACACCAGCCAGTCGGTGCGGTAGACCCGCCCGGTCTGCTCCACCCCCACTCCGGGGATCAGCGCCGGATGCACACCCTTCGGCGCCAGGCCTTTCAGCCCGCGGGCGATGTTTCGTGCTACTCCTGCGGCGTGGGCGCCTGGACGCGCCGCAGACCGCGACGTGTTGTTGGCGTTGTCATCCGTTCCGTGATCGCTGTTCACGAGTCCCATACTTGCAGCAACTGCGTGCGGTCGGCCGCCGCATCAGGCTGATTCGGGTTTGTGGGCCTGCAGCAGTTTGGCGAGAAGAGAATTGAGCTGCTGACGCTCGGCCGCGTCAAGCCCGACGAGGAGTTCGCCCTGGGCGACGTCAGCGTGCCGCTGGATCTCGTCGAGGTAGCGGATGCCTGCGTCGGTGAGCGTGACGAGGTTGCGTCGTCGGTCGGCGGGGTTGGCCTTGCGGTTGACGTGCCCACCAGCCTCAAGCCGGGCAGTGATGCCACTCACGTCGTTGCGATCGAGGCCCAGCCGCCTGCCAAGGTCGGCCTGACTGAGCGACCCATACTCTTCGAGAGCGGCGAGTACGGCGAACTCTGCGCGGGCGGACAGCGGCATGTGGCGCGCAGTCATACGGGCACCGATCGTGGAGACCTTGTTCGCCTGCCAGCTCGCCAGCGCGTGCAGCCGCGCCGGGGATTGAAGTCCGTCATCCGCCTCTTTCATACACCGAGGATATCCGTTGGTCACCTCAACGCAATCCGTGCTACGTTGGGGATATCAACGTTGGCATAGCCAACACTACCTGTGAGCGCGTCGCCATTGGGCGCGCACCGATCCTTCAGGAGCGATCTCATGACTGACAGCCTCACTCATCCCGACCTTTCCGGCCGGCACATCCTCATCCCGGGCGGCACCGGCGGCGTCGGCGAGGGCGCAGTCCGCGCCTATCTCGCCGCCGGAGCTGACGTCGTGGTCCCGACCCGCAGCACGGCCCGCGCAGACGAGTTCCGCACCGCACTCGGTGATGCAGCATCCGAACACCTGCACCTTGTCGTGCACGACTACACGACCTTCGCCGGGGCTGAGGAACTCGTGAACACGATGGTGATGCAGCTCGGCAGCGTCGATGACGTGGTCGCCCCGATCGGCGGCTGGTGGTCGGGAAAGCGGCTGTGGGAGATCGACGAGGATGACTGGCAGTCGGCGTTCGTCGGGCTCGCGACCACCCACATGGCGGTCCTGCGCGCTGCCCTGCCCCGCATGACCGCTCAGGGCGCTTACTCCATCGTGGTCGGCCAGTCCGCACACTACGCGGTGCCCGGCAGCGGTCTGGTCAGTATGGAGCAGAGCGCACTCGCGATGATGCAGCAGGTGCTTGCCGCCGAGCTGGGAGGCAGCAAGCGCGTCTTCCTGCTCGAGCTTGGCCCGGTGGCGACCCGTTTCATCGCCCACAGCGCCCCCAACCTGGTCACCTCCGAGCAGATCGGCGCGGTTGCGGTCGCCGTCTCCGCAGCTCCCGACCTGCCTGGGCAGCTGGTGCACCTCCCGAACCGGGCCAAGGCCGATGAGGCCCTCGCAGCCTTCGGGCAGTCGACGAGGTAAGCGCAGGCAAGCTCGACCACCGCGCCTTCGCATTGGGCGACTTACACGCACGACCATGAGCGCGAAATTGGCGATAACCGGGCGTCGCAGTGCCTCTCAGGCGGATGATGGTCGCATGACGACTGAGTCAGCTGGCGCAAGCCCAAACCACGACACGGAGCGTGCGGCGTCGACGCACCGCGCCGCGGACTGGTACGAACTGTTCTTTGACCTTGTCTTCGTCGTGGTCATCGCGATCTCGGCAGGGTTGCTGGAGAAGGACATGAGCTTCGCCGCGGTCGTGGCCTTCCTGCTGCTGCTCTTTCCGCTGTGGTGGACGTGGGTGAACCTGATGGTCACCAATAACCTCTTCGGCGCCAGCCATCGCTCCATTGGGGTGCTCGTCATCACGGCGATGCCTGGCGCGGCGGCGATGGCGATCGCGATCTCAGCGGGCATTGAGCATTCGGCATGGCTGTTCGCGGCCGGAGCGATCTGGATTCGACTCGTGCTGCTCGTGATGTGGCTGGTGCCGCATGCGAGGGGGCGGCAGCCTTTCTCGATCTGGCGAACATTGGGACTGCTGCACGGATAGGTGACAGTTATAGTCACGCCACCAGTGCGACGGTCGTGTTCATGATGGTCTCGAATTCGACGGGCGTCAAACGCCCCAGAGCGGCTTGCCGTCGGCGTCGGTGATAGGTGCGTTCGATCCAGGTCACGATCGCGATGCGCAGCTGCTCGCGGGTTGTCCAGGAGCGATGGTCGAGGACGTTCTTTTGCAGCAGCGCAAAGAACGATTCCATCGCGGCGTTGTCTCCGCATGATGCAACCCGGCCCATTGATCCGACCAGGCGGTTGCGGGATAGAGCACGCAGGAATTTTCGGCTTCGAAATTGCGATCCGCGGTCGGAGTGGACCACGCACCCGGCGACGTCACCGCGCATCTGGACGGCGTTCTCCAGCGCGCGGACAGCGAGACTCGACTTCATCCGCGAGTCGATCGAGTACCCGACGATCTTGTTCCCGAACACGTCTTTAATCGCGCAGAGGTAGAGCTTGCCCTCTGCGGTCTTGTGTTCGGTGATGTCGGTCAGCCAGAGCTGGTTCGGACCCTCGGCGGTGAACTCGTGCCGGACCCGCCCGCTCTCATCGGTGACCGTGCAGAGGTCGTCGTGAACGGCAGGGCCGGGTTTCTTGCCGTTCTTGCCCCGTTTCTTCCCGAACACACTCCACCAGCCGTTCGCGGCCGTGATGCGCCACGCGGTCCGGTCCGCCATTGATTCCCCGGCGTCGCGGGCCTCGTCTGCGAGCAACCGGTGACCGAACTCGGGGTCGTCCTTGTGCGCGTCGAACAACGCGTTCGCACGATATGCCTGCACTACCTCGCTGGTCGTGATGGGGTCAGCCAGCCACCGGTAGTAAGGCTGGCGAGCAAGCTTCAATACCCGACACGTCACCGTCACGGGGATCCCCGCAGCGGCGAGCTCTGTCACGAGCGGGTAGAACCTTTTCCCGGCAGATTCGCCTGCGACAGATACGCCGCCGCACGGCGGAGCACCTCATTCTCTTGCTCGAGCAGACGAATCCTCTGACGCGCTTCCCGCAACTCCGCGGCCTCACCACGGCTTTCGCCGGGCTTGACCCCGTCGTCGACCGCCGCGCGCTGCAACCACTTATGCAACGTCACCGCATGGACACCGAAATCTTTCGCGACCTGCTTGATCGTCACACCAGGCTCACGGCCCCGCGCGACGCGCACGACGTCATCACGGAACTCTCGCGGATAGGGCTTAGGCATGATGCCATCCTTCCAGGCCAACCCTCCGGGCTAGCCAGATCAGATGTCACCTATTCGTGCAGCAGTCCCGCACGTGCCGGGGTCTTCGTCGCGCTGGGTGCAGCGATCCTCGCTGGCGGCGGCGTGACGTGGATGAACTGGCTCATTCAGTTGGGTGAGCAGCTGTAGTTTTCGCTGTCACGCAGTCCCACGCGCGCCACTTCACACACCACTAGGTCTCGGGCAAATTCAGCGTAGGAACGGCGAATCAGCGAGAGATGGTCTGCTCTAGTTCTTGCCAGACAACAGCGCCGCGAAGGCTACTCCGAAGCTTGCGATGTTAGCGGCACCTGCGCCTTTATCCGCGACATTAAGCGCCTTCAACACAAACCCTTTCTTTCGCTCTGGCAAAGCAGCGATCATCGTATCCCGAAGATCACCGATCTCTTGCTCACTCAAGCCGCCGCTGTTTAAGACTTTCGACCAGAAATCGATAACGTCCACTTTCAGATGCCCGGGTGTCAGAGATGAGCGGACGAGCGCAGGGTTCGGCGATTCACGCAGCTTTTCGGTGAGAACATCTTTGAGGAATGGATCCTTTACGTGGAGCACCAACTCATCCCCGCTCTTATCCACCGCGTTCAGCGTGACGCAGTCATTGTCGAGCAGCTCGTTCCAATCCCATGTGGTCTTTCCACGATATTGACGTTGCTGAGCTTTGAAGCGCAGTGTCCGAATCTTGGTCAGATTAGTGGAAAGTTCCTGAGCGAGTCGCACGTCGCTCCATTCAAGTTTGAGTTTTCCCGCTTCTACAAGAAGCAAAAATAGGCGGAACTCAAGTTCCGATTTTGACAACGACCCCCACGGGATTCTGAGGAGATCATCGGCGAACTCAGCGAAGACGGTGCTACCGGAAGGCTTGCTCATCGGCACAGCCTATCGACCAGGCGGTTGATTCCAGCGTCGACAACTTGGCCCCACTTTCCATCGAGGAGTGGACACGACGGTGCACCTTGTTGTCGACGCTGTTTCACGATCCGCCGCCAAGGCGCCCCGACTGCAAGGAGCCACCGTGTTTGAACTCATCACGACCATCACCTCAGCCCTGCCGATGGACATCGACATCACCCCGAACGACTCGGGGCTGCCGGGGATCGCGCAGCTGCGCACCATCGTCGGCGCCGTCATGACGATCGGCTTGATTCTCTCCGTGCTCGCGCTCATCATCTCGGCGATCGTCTGGGGATTCGGATCGAACTCGTCCAACCCGCACCTCGCGTCTCGCGGCAAGCTCGGCGTGCTCATCTCCTGTGGTGCCGCCGTCATTTGCGGCGCATCGGTGACGCTCATCAATTTCTTCTGGAACGTCGGACAGCAGGTCTGAGACTCACCCATCCATCACTTCCGGGAGGCCTGCGATGAGTGTCTGCGATATTCCTGTCATCTCCAACGTGTGTGATGCCGTCGGTGAGGGGGCCGCAACACTCGTGTCAGCGCCATTCGACTGGCTCGCCTCCACGATGGGGCAAGCTGCCGGATGGCTCATCGAAGCCATGTGGACCGTCTTCGACAGCACAACCCTCGTGGACGTCCAATCCCCGGGCTACCTGAACGTCTACAACCTGCTCTTCGGCATCGGTGTCTTCATCGTTCTCCTGTTCTTCTGCTTCCAGCTGATTCTCGGCCTGATCCGGCGCGAACCCGCCGCACTTTCCCGCGCGGCCCTCGGCGCAGCCAAGGCGGTCCTGGGATCGTTCGTCGTCATCACGTTGACGGCGACGGCCTTGGAGATCGTGGATCAGCTGTGCATCGGGGTTGTTCAGGCCGCGGGAGAAACCACCGCCACCATGGGCGACAAGATCGCGCTCCTGACCGCGGGACTCACGACAATCAATATCGCTGCTCCCGGGGTCGGTGCGATCGTCACAATCTTCCTCGCCGGGCTCATGATCTGTGCTGTCGCTATCGTGTGGTTCTCGCTCCTGATCCGCAAGGCGCTGCTGCTCGTCGCAATAGTGCTCGCGCCGATCGCATTCGGTGGAGCGGCATGGGATGTCACCCGCGGATGGATCGGCAAATGGGCCGCGTTCGTGGTCGCGCTCATCATCTCCAAGCTCGTACTCGTCGTCGTGTTCCTCATTGCGATCACGCAGGTCTCGACCCCGATCGAGGCTGACTTGTCGGCAGTGACTGAACCGATCTCAGGCATCGTGCTGCTGTTCATCGCAGCCTTTGCGCCGTACATGGTCTACCGGTTCATCTCTTTCCTCGGCTTCGATCTTTACCACGCGATGGGAAGCGAGCAGGAAGCGAAGAGCGCCGTGAACCGACCGGTGCCTGTGCCGTCGAAGCTTCAGAGCGACGGAGTGAAGAAAGTTCTCGACGGTGGCTCCGGTGGTGGCGGGACATCCAACGCCGCTCCAGCAGCAACCGCTTCACCCAGCGCGTCTGCTTCGGGTGGGGCGACGTCCGGCGGATCAGCTGCCGGAGCGGGGGCGGGAGCCAGTGCCGGTGCCGGTGGCGCTGCCGCAGCTGCCGGCCCCGCAGCGGCAGCGGTCATTGGCGCGAAGGTCATCAAAGCTGCCGCTACTGCCGGACCCCAGCTCGGAGGCGCTGTTGGCAGCACAGCCGAAACTGCGGCTGCCGGTGCAGGTGGTTCGGGTGCGGCTGCACCCGCTCCTCATTCCACGCCTCAGCCTCCTGCACCGCGATCAGATCCAGCACCACCCAGAACCCAGCAGCCACGATCTGGGAAGGAATAGCTGACCATGTCAAAGGACTACGACAATCAACGAGCCGGGGACCTCATTCCGGTGAAATTCTCCCGACTGACACGAAGGGGCATCCTGCTCGGTCTATCCCTCTCACAGCTGGTGGCGCTCGGAATTGGTGTGACCACGCTTGTGTGGGCCTTCTATGCCGGCGGCGGCATGCTCATCGCGTTGTCGGCACCCGTATGGCTCTGTGCCGCATCCGTGGTGTGGATCCGGATCGCTGGGCGTCCGATCGTCGAATGGATTCCCGTTGCCTTCTGGTGGATGTGGAAAACCACCGGTGGACAGCTGCTCTACCGGCGACGCGTTGTGAAGCCGCGGCCTGCGGGCTCGCTCGCACTACCCGGCGACATGGCACGGCTGCGCGAGTACGACGACCCGATCACTGGCGCCGGAATGGTTCATGACCCCACCGCCAGCACTCTCACGGCCATCATTGCAGTCTCGCACCCAGCATTCGCGCTCCTCGATCCCGGTGAGCAGGAACGGCGTGTCTCCTCCTGGGGGCGTGTGCTCGCGACCGTCTGCAGGTCCGGGCGCCTCTCAATGATGCAAGTGCTTGAGCGCACCCTCCCAGACTCCGGGACAGGACTCGCTGAATGGTGGGCATCGCACGGCAACGCAGATGACTCCTGGGCCTCGACGACGTACGCCGAACTCATCGACCGCGCAGCACCCGCTGGAGAACGCCACGCCACCACGCTCTCCCTCTCGCTCGACATGCAGACAGCGGCACGACAGATCCGCACTGCCGGTGGTGGCATCCGTGGCGCTGCTGCTGTCCTTCGCCAAGAGATGTCCACGCTCATCGCCGCGCTGCGCTCAGCCGACCTCGCACCCTCATCGTGGTTGACGTGCGGCGAGATCGCCGTCATCCTGCGTTCGGCATACGACCCGGCAGTCGCCGCGACACTTGAACGGCACGGCGAACTCGGCCAGTCGCTCGCCACCGCAGGTCCGGTCGCAGTGAACGAATCCTGGTCCCGGCTACGCACAGACTCGGCCTTCCACGCGGTGTTATGGATCTCAGAGTGGCCGCGGTCGATGGTCTACCCGGGCTTCTTGGCACCCGTGCTTCTGTCGACCGGGATACAGCGGTCCTTCTCGCTGCTCTGCACACCGATGCGGTCCGACCAGGCAGCACGTGACATCCGAAAAAAGAAGACGGAGTACATCTCAGACGCAGCTCAGCGTCAACGCATCGGCCAGATAGAGGATGCCTCGCAGACGGCTGAGTTTCAGGACGTTCTCCAGCAGGAAGCTGACCTCACGGCTGGGCACGGCGTCCTGCGCTACACCGGACTCATCTCGGTCTCAGCACGAACAGCCGAAGACCTCGACGCCGCCGTCGCCGCGATCGAGCAAGCCGCCATTCAAGCATCCTGCGAGACGCGCCTCCTCGTCGGACAGCAGGCCCAAGCATTCACCGCCGCGGCTCTGCCACTTTGTCGCGTGGTGTGAGCCATACACAGCGCGTGCACGGAGCCGGTCCACTACCGCGCCTGGCAACGATGAATCAGGTGTCTAGGCATCGATCGATATGGTGTGCCCGGCGATCCATGCTGCGTCACGACAGCGCCCTACGTCGCGAAATATGTCAACAGTTACGTTCCGATCTGGCGCCTCCTGTCCACCGAAAACGGTGGCAGTCTATTTCGGCGCTCCTACGTTTCGGCGGGAAGTTTCGGCGGGCACTTTACTGGCGCACCCCATGCGCCTTGCTCTGGGCGCGGAAGCCCGTCAAAAACGATCGTTTGCGGCGCGGTGAGTGAAGGCACACCAGATCGAATGCCAGAAACGTGCGCCGTAAGCGGGTTTCGGTAGGCGTATTCGGTGGGGTGTGAGCCGGATGTACTTACACCCAGGCCCCAGAGATGTCGCCTGGGGTGAAGCCGTTCCAATAGGTCATCAATCACTGTATAGTTCAGTGTGTGCTGACTATTTCCTCACGCCTCGATGTCATGAACCGGCTCGGCCGGGCCATGGCCGATCCCACGCGTTCCCGAATCCTAATGTCTCTGCTCGGTGGACCGAGCTACCCGGCTGTGCTCTCTCGTGAGCTGGAGCTGACGCGTTCGAACGTGTCGAACCATCTCACCTGCCTGCGTGACTGCGGGATTGTCGTTGCCGAGCCGGAGGGTCGCCAGACTCGTTACGAGATCGCCGACCCGCATCTTACGGCTGCGCTCGTCGCGCTCGTGGACGTGACGCTGGCGGTCGATGAGCACGCGCCGTGCGTGGACTCTGCGTGCACGGTGGCTGGCTGCTGTGGGACGGGGGCGGACGCGTGAGCGCGGCGTGTGGCTGCGAGCACGAGCCTGCCCAGCCTGCCACTGCGGCGGAGGATGAGACCGAAGAGGTTGTGCGGCCCTGGTGGAGGGACCGTGGGATCATGGTGCCGGTCTTCTCCGGTGTCGCATTCCTGGCCGGTCTGATCCTTGAATGGTCCGGCCTCGAGATCCCGGCGCTGGTGTTGTTCTGGGCCGGTCTGCTCCTCGGTGCGTCGACGTTCACGCCCGGCGCGATCCGGAAACTGTTCAAGGGCAAGCTCGGTATCGGGCTGCTGATGACGATCAGCGCGATCGGCGCGGTCATCCTCGGCTACGTGGAGGAGGCTGCGGCTCTGGCGTTCTTGTACTCGATTGCTGAGGCGCTCGAGGACAAAGCGATGGACCGTGCCCGGGGCGGGCTGAGGGCGCTGCTGAAGCTCGTGCCGGAGACAGCGACCGTGCTGCAGAACGGCGTCTCTGCGCAGGTGCCCGCGAGAGAGCTGACGGTCGGCCAGGTCATGGTGGTCCGTCCCGGCGAGCGGATCGCAACCGACGGGATCGTCCGTTCTGGCCGCTCCAGCCTGGACACCTCGGCGATCACCGGGGAGTCGATCCCCGTCGAGGTCGAGCCCGGCGATGCGGTGTCGGCCGGTGCGATCAACAGCGCCGGCGCGCTGGAGGTCGAAACGACCGCTGCGGGCACCGACAACTCGCTCACCACGATCGTGGAGCTGGTCGAGAAGGCGCAGACCGAGAAGGGCGAGCGTGCACGTCTCGCGGACAAGATCGCCCGCCCGCTCGTGCCCGGTGTGCTGATCCTCGCAGCGCTCGTCGCGATCATCGGGTCGCTGCTGGGAGATCCAGAGGTATGGATAACCCGCGCGCTCGTTGTGCTGGTCGCGGCGTCTCCGTGTGCACTGGCAATTTCGGTGCCGCTGACGGTCGTCGCCGCGATCGGTGCGGCAAGTAAGTTCGGCGTGATCATCAAGTCTGGCGCTGTCTTCGAGCGCTTCGGCACAGTACGTCACGTCGCCGTCGACAAGACCGGCACCCTTACCCGCAACGAGCCCGCCGTCACCGCCGTGCTCACCACCAATGGTGTGACGGAGGCTCAGGCGCTGGCCTGGGCGGCCGCGTTGGAGCAGCACAGCACGCATCCTCTCGCCGCCGCGATCACCGCCGCCGCTCCGGGCACTCCGGCAGCTGCAGACGTGACCGAGCAGGCCGGCCATGGCATTGACGGCACCGCGGACGGATCGAAAATCACTGTCGGAAGTCCTCGTTGGCTTGACGCTGGCGAGCTCGGCAACCGGGTCGTAGCTCTCGAGGAGCAGGGCATGACCGTCGTGATCGTCCACTGTGACGGGTCACCGGTCGCCGCGATCGGCGTTCGTGACGAGTTGCGCACTGAAGTCCCCGAGGTCGTCCGGACACTCACAGGTCAGGGCGTTGGTGTGACGATGCTCACCGGCGACAACGCCCGCACGGCTCATGCGCTGGCTGCGCAGGCCGGGATCAGTGACGTGCGCGCCGAGCTGCGCCCTGAGGACAAGGCGACCGCGATTCGAGAGCTGTCGAAGGCGGGGCCGGTCGCAATGATCGGCGACGGCATCAACGATGCCCCAGCCCTTGCTGGTGCGGACGTCGGTATCGCTATGGGCGCCACGGGCTCCGATGCGGCGATCGAATCCGCGGATGTGGCCTTCACCGGTCACGATCTCCGCCTCATCCCACGGGCGTTTGACCACGCCCGCCGGGGCCGCCGGATCATCAACCAGAACATCATTCTGTCGTTGTTGATCATCACCGCACTGCTTCCGCTCGCACTCTTCGGGGTGCTTGGGCTCGCGGCCGTCGTCATGGTGCACGAGGTCGCAGAGGTCATCGTGATCCTCAACGGCCTACGTGCCGCCCGCACCCGCACACCACGGGTGGCCAGCTGATGCTCGCCACCATCGGGTCAGCGATCGGCCTGTTCGCCGCGACCAACATCGACGACATTGTCGTCCTCACCGTGCTGTTCCTCGCCTCCAGCCGAGGAAAACCCCGGCCATGGCAGATCGTTGCAGGTCAATACCTCGGCTTCATCACCCTCGTCGTAATCAGTGTGATCGCTGCGCTCGGCCTCACCATCGTCCCGGACGAGTGGGTCGGCTTCCTCGGCCTGATCCCGCTCGGCATCGGCATCTGGACGCTCATTCGCGGCCTGCGCCGTAACAGCGATGACGATGATGACGACTCGAAGATCACCGCGGTCGGACTATGGGGGGTCGCGGGAATCACGATCGCCAACGGTGCGGACAACATCTCCCTGTACACGCCGATCTTCCGCACCAGCACGCCAGGCGACGTCGCCGTCATGATCGTCGTGTTCCTCATCCTCGTCGCCGTATGGTGCGCCGCCGGGCGGCTGATCGGCACCAACAAGGCCGTCACCGAGGGACTGGAGCGCGTCGAGCACTGGCTCGTACCGGCCGTGTTCATCGGTCTTGGGCTGTTCATCCTGATCGAATCCGGCGTCATCGTCCGCTTGATCGAGGTCCTCGCATGACATCGTCCGAGGCAGAATCTCAGCCGTCTGTTGCGCGACAGCTGCCGTCCGCGCGGCGTTGGCAGCTCACCGGCGGAGCGCTCCTGATCGCGCTGGTCGTCGTTCTGATCGATCAGGGGACGAAAGCGTGGGCCGAAGCGACCCTCACCGAGCGCGAGCGCATCCCGCTGATCGGTGACCTGCTTGGCCTGCAACTCGCGTACAACCCCGGTGCGGCATTCTCGTTCGGGGAGGGCTTCACCTGGGTGTTCGCGTTGCTCGCTGTCGCAGCCACCGTCACAGCGATCGTGTTCGCGTTCCGGATTCGCCGCCTGGGGTGGGCGGTCATCGTCGGCGCGCTCGGTGGAGCTGCCGCCTCACATGCAGGCGACCGCCTCTTCCGGGATCCGGGATTCGCCCAGGGGCACGTCGTTGACTTCCTCGCCTACGGGAACTGGTTCATCGGGAACATTGCCGACATCGTGATCTTCGCTGCCGCGATCGCCGGAGGGTTCCTTATGATCCGGGGCGGTGATGAGTCCAAAGACTGACCCCGATGCTTCACGGCGACAGACCGCGCCGAAATCGATCGTTACCGGTCAGTTCGCGCGATGACGTCCAGGAAGTCCCGTATGTGAGGGGGCGGAGTCGTCCCGGCCCAGATGGCGGTGAGCGGGCGGGTGATCTGGAGATTGTTGATCCGAACTCGCACGAGTCGGCCGGCGCGGGCGTCCTCGGACACGGCGAGGGAGCTCAACGCGCCGGGGGCTATGCCGGCCATAATCGCGCTGCGAACGCCGAGCGTGGTCGTCAGCACGGCTGCGGGCTCGGCTGCGAGGGGAAAGCCCGCCTCGGTGAGGGCGTTCTCGAGCGCTTGTCGGGTGCCGCTGCCGGTCTCGCGGAGCACCAACCCAGTGCCCGCCAGTTCACGGACGGACACCCGGCGGGTCTTCGCCCATCGGTGACCGTGCTGCACAACGACTTCGATGGTGTCGTAAGCGACGGTGACCGACCGGAGGCCGGCGGGAACGACAGGGGTCTCGACGAGCCCGAGGTCTGCGGTTCCCTCGCGTATGGCCTCGACGACCGTGCTGCTGTTGGCGGCTGTGAGTTGAACGACCGGGCCGTCATTGCCGTGAGAGATGCGCCACCGGGCGATCCATTCCGGTAGGAGGTGTTCTGCGATCGTGAGGCTCGCGGCGATGCGCATCATCTTCCCGCGATCCGTGCGGAGCGAGTTGACAGCATCCGAGAACTCGTCGGCCGCTGTCAGCAGCGTTGTTCCCCAGCCAACAACCAGCTCGCCTGTCGGAGTCAGTCGGGAGCCCCGTGCGGAACGCACCAGCAGTCGCATGCGCAGATCTTTTTCCAGGTTCCGGATGCGCAGAGATATCGCCTGCTGACTCACGCCCAACTGCGCGCTTGCCGCCGACATGCTGCTTTCCTTCGCGACGAGCGCCAAGGCTCGCAGTGCCTCCAAGTCCGGCCCGTTGCGCATCTTCCGCCTCCCAAGCACAAGCATAACTTGTATGGCGGACGGTATCTGCCTCTACTCGCACGAGCGGTCCGAGGAAATGATGGATGCATGACCCATGCCCAGGACGTTGCGACCGCCCGACCGGAACACACGCTGCTTGCCCGAGTCCGCGCGCTGCTGCCCGGGCTTGTCCTCTGCCTCGCCGCGGCCGGAGCATCGTACGGGGTCAGCCTGCTGCTGCCGGGAGTCAGCCCGCTCATTATCGCGATCGTGCTTGGCGTACTCCTGGCCAACGTCGTCCGGCTGCCAGCAGCGGCCTCCGACGGCATCGACTTCTCCGCGAAAAAGCTCCTGCGCGCCGGCATCGTCTTCCTCGGACTCCAACTGGTACTGACAGACATCCTCGAACTCGGAGCCCCGATGCTGGTCGTCATCGTGTGCATTGTCGCCGGCGGACTGTTCGGCACCGTTCTCCTGGGGAAGCTGCTACGGGTTCCATCCGGGCTCTCGCTGCTAATCGCCTGCGGATTCTCCATCTGCGGCGCGGCAGCCGTGGCGGGCGCGGCAGGGGTCACCGACCCGGACGACGAGGCCGAGGAAGACACCATCACCGCGGTCGCCCTCGTGGTGATCTTCGGAACGCTGATGATTCCCCTCGTCCCACTGATCACGGACCTGCTTGGCCTGGGCTCCGAGACGGCCGGGATGTGGGCAGGGGGTTCCATCCATGAAATCGCGCAAGTCGTCGCCGCTGGAGGCATCATCGGTGGCGGAGCGCTCACGGTCGCGGTCATCGTCAAACTCGCCCGAGTGCTGCTGCTCGCCCCTGTCGTGGCCATCCTTAGCATCCGGCAGCGCCGTCTCAGCCGTACGGCAGGCGAACCCGGTCAACAGATGTCGCATTCGAAGCTGCCGCCCGTCGTCCCGCTGTTCATCATCGGGTTCATCGCCATGGTGCTCCTGCGTTCCTTTATCCCTCTGCCGGACTTCGTGCTGACGACCGGCGGGCTGCTGCAGACAGGGTTGCTGGCTGCAGCGATGTTCGGACTCGGCTGCGGCGTCAAGATTCGGAACCTCATCAAGGTGGGCCTCAAGCCCTTCGCCCTCGCCGCGCTCTCCACCCTCCTCGTCGCCACCATCGCCTATTGCGGAGTCACCCTCGCCGGCTGAACATGGCCGGCACCAGGGCGTCACTACGCGCCGCAAACGATCGTTTTCGGCAGACCGATCGACTATGGGCCGAGGCCTCCAACGCGGTGCATCCGTCTCTCTTTAGAGCTGACCGAGCAGTTGCACGAACTCGTCGGCCATGGCGAGCTGCTCCGTGAGTTTCTGGCGACGCTGGTCGGCGCCGTCGCGGATGTCATCGATCCGGGCGCGCAACGCCACGTCGCTCGGGTCGACGGTGAGGGCGTCGACGACGTCGAGGAGTTCGCGCATCTCGTCGAGGGTGTATCCCAACGGTTTCATTCTGCGGATGATGAGGATGCGATCGACATCTTTCTCGGTGTAAAGCCGGAACCCGCCCTCCGTGCGCGCGGACGGCTGCACGAGCCCCACGTCGTCCCAGTGTCGAAGCGAGCGGAACGAGAGCGCCGTGCGCTCGGCCACTTCGCCGATCCGCATCGTCTCGACGGTCCTGTGTTCGTCTTCCACTGATTTCCCCACAACACTCACGTTACGTTAGAGTCTAGATCGGCGCGGCTCTCGCGCCCGCTCCCCTTATCTTTCCGTGTCGGCCTGACCGACGCCTGCGCACCGCTGCGCTCCCATTCGTTTCCCGCGCTCTCACGAGAGAGCCCAGCACCCGGAGGGCACATGACTGCCGTCACCCCCACCCGCGACTCCGCGTCGCGTTACCGCATCGAACCCACCGTCATGCAGGCGCTGCGCAGCCCGCGCCTTTTGACCCGTGAAGTCCTCGCGGGCCTCGTCGTCGCCCTTGCCCTGATCCCGGAGGCGATCGCGTTCTCGATCATCGCGGGCGTCGACCCCCGAGTCGGCCTGTTCTCGTCCTTCATCATGGCCGTCGCGATCGCGTTCCTCGGCGGACGCCCTGCCATGATCACCGCGGCCACCGGAGCAATCGCGCTCGTCATCGCGCCCGTCGCTCGTGAGTACGGCATGGACTACTTCATCGCCACGGTCCTGCTCGGTGGACTCATCCAGATCGTCCTCGCGTTGCTCGGGGTCGCCAAGCTGATGCGGTTCATCCCGCGCTCGGTGATGGTCGGGTTCGTGAACGCTCTGGCGATCTTGATCTTCACTTCGCAGTTTCCGCAGCTCATCGGCGTTCCCTGGCTGGTCTACCCGCTCGTCGCGGTCGGCCTGCTGGTGATGTATCTCATGCCGCGGATCACGAAGGTGATCCCGGCGCCACTCGTCGCGATCGTGCTGCTCACCGCGGCAGTCGTGGTCTTCGCGTGGAACGTGCCGAACGTGGGCGATCAGGGAGAACTTCCCGAGAGCTTGCCGGCGCTGTTCATTCCGAATGTGCCGCTCACCTTCGAGACGCTGCAGATCATCGCTCCCTACGCGCTGGCTATGGCCGTGGTCGGCCTGCTCGAGTCGCTCATGACCGCGAAGCTCGTTGACGACATCACCGACACCCACTCCCGCAAGACCCGCGAGGCACTTGGACAGGGCGCCGCGAACGTTCTCTCCGGCGCGTTCGGCGGCATGGGTGGCTGCGCGATGATCGGCCAGACCATGATCAACGTCAAAGCCTCCGGCGCACGCACCCGGATCTCGACCTTCCTCGCCGGCGTCTTCCTGCTGGTCCTCGTGCTCGCGCTCGGCGACGTGGTGGCGATCATTCCCATGGCAGCGCTCGTCGCCGTCATGATCCTCGTCTCGATTGCGACTTTCGACTGGCACAGCATCCGCCTGAGCACGCTCAAGCGCATGCCGAAGAGCGAGACCGCCGTCATGCTCATCACCGTCATCGCCACCGTCTGGACCCACAACCTCGCCGTTGGCGTCATCCTCGGAGTCGTGGCCGCGATGATCATGTTCGCCCGACGCGTCGCACACTTCGTCAGCGTCACCCGCACCCTCAGTGACGACGGCGACACAGCGCATTACGCCGTCGATGGAGAACTCTTCTTCGCCTCCAGCAACGACCTCACCACCCAGTTCGAGTACGGCGACGACCCCGACACGGTAGTCATCGACATGAGTCACTCCCACGTCTGGGACGCTTCCACCGTGGCCGCCCTCGACGCCATCGTCACCAAGTACGAAAACCACGGGAAGACCGTCACCATCCAAGGCCTGAACGACACCGCAGCAGCGTTCCACGGCCGCCTCACCGGAAACCTCGGCGCCGGGCACTGAGTCACGATTCACGCAAGAAGAAGGGGCGGCCTCGGGTCGCCCCTTCTTCGTCATCCACCGACGCCGCCGCTCCTCGACCCTCAAGCTCGGCATCGAGCGCGAGGCTCGGCCCTCCAGCGCGCCGAAACAGTCTGCCGAAACCGGCTTCCGGTGCACGTTTGCGGCACCCCTCGCAGAGCAGAATACGAAATCACGCCGTAAACGATCGTTTTCGGCACTCCACAACTACGGAGTATGCCCTTCGTCAGATGAGACCCACCGTAGGCTCAGAGGATGAGCACGGGTCAGGTGTTGCGCATCCCGTTCGAGTCGAAGGGGTTTGCAGGCGTCGTCACTGTAGACACGGTGACGAGCACGAACATTTCGCAGACTGGGCTGAACGCCCTTCTGAACGATGTGCCACACGAACGGCTCATCGGCTACCCGATCATGACGGCAACCGTTGAGCATGCCGGCTCCGGCTACAACGCTGTGTTCGCCTGGGTTCAGTTCGTGGAGATGACCCCCGCAGATGAATCGCCCTCGACAGCGTTCTTGGACAATATGCCGAGCCTGAACCAGCAGGGTCCTTTCAGTTCGCTTGGGTTTCTGCCGACGCTGTTTGACGCCCCCGCGAATCCCAACGCGCCAGACCTTCAATGGCGCGCCCATTCATATCTTGTCCGGTTCTCTGTTTACGAACCGCGAGTGATCACGCCGATTGCAGCGTTCCAATGGGGGTACGACCTATGCGCGGGAAAGCCCAGCGTCGTACATGCGACCCCTCTTCCCTGGCAAGACATGCTGCGCTGGACGAGCTCGCTGCCTGACTCGTTAGGCGGTTGGGACGTTAACGTAGCTCCCGACGCTGACTAGTGGCGAGCTCCTAGCGTCGCTGTCACCCGCACGCTCAGCCGAAAACCTCTGCCGCTTGGTGGTTACGCCGCGCGTTTTCGGCAGGCCTTCCGTTGCACACGCCAGGATCGCGCCGTAAACGATCGATTTCGGCTGCGATCGCGGCTATTCTCCGGGGGATCCCGTTGAACCACATCTCCGACATTTCTCGAGCTTCGGAGTGAGAGAGTGAGAGAGTGAGAGCGTGGAGATGAGGCGGAAGGGCAGAGCGGGCGCGATGTTCCTCTGCGCAATCGTGGCGACGACAACATTCACAGGATGCGCTGTCGAATACCATGGCTATCCCAGCGGAATAGATGGTGTGCTCTGGCGACAAGTCGCATCCTTCGAAGATCCTCTATCCCAGCGTCTCTACAGTCCCCCAGTTGATGGTCCGACGGCTTACCTCGACACCCTTCCTGGCGCACGGTGGGATGGCGACGCCCTCTCAGCGGCTGAGTTCGAGATCGAGCAGGGTGGCATCGTCCTCTACAACATCTCTTCGACGGATGCCTTCGCTCACGTCTCGGTGTTCATCGCCTCAGGACCACGACCGGCCATCCCGACCGATGATGGCTATGCCTACAACGGGCCAAGCGAGGTTTACACCTGCTACGACGTGAGGGCCGATTTTCGCTCGCAGCCAATGCCGTCAGCAGAACGAGACATCCTCACGAAGTGTCCAACACCCCTCGTGGAACTCTTAGCCGAGGATGCCGCATTTGCTAGTGGTGAGGTGTTCGACGGGTAGGCATCGACTTTTTCCGTCCGCCGGCGATCAACGGGAGCTGCCGAAAGCGCCTGCCGAAACGCGCTTCCGGCGAACGTTAGTGGCACCCTCGAAAGCGCACGACACCTGACCTCACCGTAAACGATCGTTTTCGGTGGGCTAAGGCGAGCAGGTTTGAACAGTCGGGGCGGGCATCTGGCGACCCCGCCCCGACTGTGCATCGCGAGGCAGTGCTCGAGCGATGCGGTGGCGTGCTGTGCACGCAGGTACGTGCTCGTGGGGGCGAGCACGTACGTCTCAGGGCTGCACGACGGGGAGGCCTGTCGTGGCGGCGGCGTCTTCCAGGGAGCCGAGGTTGAGGAGGTCGGTGAAGCCGGCCTGCTTCATCAGGTCGATGGCGACTCCTGCCCGGTTACCTGAACGGCAGTAGACGAGGTAGGTGGCTTCGGGGTCAAGGTCCGGCAGCGCAGCTTGGAGGTCGCCGCCCGTGACGTCGAGCAGGAGGGCGCCGTCGAGGTGGCCGGTGGCGCGCTCGGCGGGGGTGCGCACGTCGATGATGACCGCGTCGGGGCCGAGGTCAGCCTGTGGTGTGGGTGTGCTGGCGCAGGAGGTGAGCGTGAGTGCGGTGATGACGGCGAGGGTGGTGAGGGTTAGGCGGCCCATGTGCGTCCTTTCGTTGTGAGGGAGCGAGAGTGTCAGCGGTCGCAGGCGCCGTTGGCGCAGTGGCGGGTGGGCTGCCTACTGAAGCGTTGGTGCAGGGCACATCCCGCGCACCACCCGAGGGTGGCTTCTAGGAGCAGGACTGTGAAGCAGACTCCGCAGAGCCCGAGAGTCACGGGTAGCGGGACCATTCCAGCGCTCATCGTCACGCACGAGATAGCAGCGAGACCGAGGGCGAGCCACCAGGCGAAGACCTTCTGCGGCGCGCCCACCCAGTGCCGACGGCGGCGGCGTGTCAGAGCACGGCCGAGGGCGAGAGTGAGGGACAGCCGGTCGCTGATGAGTACGCGCGTCGTCATGTCGAGGAGGAAGAACATGCCGAACATCTGCAGCGGCCTGATGCTGTCGGAGGCGAGCGTGATGGTAAGGGCGGTGATGCCTATGGCGAGGAGGATGCCGGCGGCGATGCGGACGGCGTGCTCGTCGAGGACGGGCACCTCGTATCCGTCGACGTGTTCCCCGGTGCGGGGCGCGGTGTCGGTCGCGTGAGGCATGGGCTTCTTTCTGGTGGTGGTCAGGCGGAGAGCGTCTGAATGATGAGGGTGGCGAGCATGGTCAGCCCCACGGCCAGCACCAGAACCCCGAACCCGGTCCGGATGCCGGCAGCCGGGAGGCGATGCGACAGTGCCAGACCGATGAAGGATCCAGCGACGGCGAGCGCGGTGAAGGTGAGGACGATGGGCCAGTGGATGGCCACGGTCGTGATCTGGGTGAGGAAGCCGGCGGACGAGTTCACGGCGACGACTAGCAGCGATGTCCCCACTGCAGCGGCGATGGGCTGGCCGAGGAAGGTGAGGGCGGGGACGATGAGGAACCCGCCGCCTGCTCCCAGTGCCCCTGTGAGGACTCCCACGCCGAGTCCCGTAGCTGTCGTTCGGATTCCACGGACGACCGGCCGCGTCGGAGGGCGCGCCGCGCGTCCTCGTCGCGGCCGCATCATGGCGATCGCTGTGACGATCATGATCGCCGCGAACAGAACGGTGAGCACGGTTTCTGGTAGCAGCTGACCAACCATCCCGCCACCGATTCCCCCGATCAAGCCGGTCGCCGCGAAGACGCCGGCGACTTTCCAGCGCACCTCGCGTCGGCGCACACGGAAGGCGGCGGAGACGGCGCTGGTGATAGCGACGACGAAGAGAGAGGAGACGATCGTCTCCCTCGTTCCGATGCCCAGGACGAGGGAGAAGATGGGGAAAGTGAGGATGGAGCCCCCGCCGCCGAGGAGCCCGAGTGCGACACCGACAAGGGCCGCGAGAGTCATCGCGAGGATGATGGAGGTGTCCACTCGAGCTCCTCGGCCGCTCAGGCGGCCGTCGGCCGAGACGGCGTCGCGGCGAGCCAGGCGTTGTAGCTGCCTTCGATCTCGATGACGTCGAGGCCGGCCCGGCGCAGGGCGCTGGCGGCGACGCTGTTGCGGACGCCGCTCTGGCAGTAGGTGAGGATCTTGCCGGCGGGCAGTTCGTCGGTGTGCCAGAGGGCCCGACCACCGGAGAGCTGCGCGGCGCCGGGGATGTGCCCGGCGTTGTACTCGGTACGGTTTCGCACGTCGAGGAGGAGCGCCGCGTCGACCTGGTCCAGGTCGGTGGGGGCGATCGTCTTGGGCTGCACCGTGGGGAGGCCATCGAGTGTGGTGATGAACCCGTCGACCTGATCGATGCCGACCCGCAGCAGATGATCCCGGAACCGGGCCGCGGCGTCCCCCGAGTCGATGATGAGGACGAGCGGCCGCGTCTCGGTGTCGGGGTCGTAGACCCAGGCGCCGTAGCTGGCTGCTTTCGCGACTCCGGGCACGTTCAGCGCGCCCTGAACAGTGCCCTCGTGCACGAGGGAGTGGTGGCGGGTGTCGACCATGATGACCCGGTCGGCGTCGATGTCGGCGTCAAGATCGAAGACGCTGCGCTCGAGGAGCGGAGGAAGTTCGCCCAGCACGGCCGGTCCGACGCGGTTCTGCCGCTTCATTCGTGCGAAGTAGGCGTGTGCGTCGGGCTGATCGTTCAACAGCGTGTCGATGAATCCCTGCTCATCGCCGGCCTCGAGGTAGGGAGCCCACCAGGCGAAACGCCGCTCGTATCCGACTGTCGAGCTTGGGACGGCGCCGAGCGCCTTGCCGCAGGCGGACCCCGACCCGTGCGCGGGGAGCACCTGCACGTAGTCGGGCAGGGTGAGGAAGTGGTCGCGGAGGCTCGCGAATAGATCCCGTGCGCCGTCGAAGCGGGTGTCGATGCCGCCTGCGGCCTCGTCCAGCAGGTCCGGGCGTCCGACGTCCCCGACGAACACGAAGTCACCGGTGAGGACATAGCCCGGCTCGGAGGTCGTGGCGCCGTCGATGACGAGGAAGGACAGGTGCTCGGGGGTGTGCCCGGGAGTGTGGACCGCCTCGACCGTGATGTTGCCGACCGTGATGCGGTGACCGTGCATTATCCGGGTGGCGTCTTGGAACCCGACACCGTACTGCCAGTCCGGGCCGCCCTCGCCGGAGACATACATCGTCGCCCCGGTACGGGCTGCGAGCTCGCGGGTGCCGGAGAGGTAGTCGGCGTGGATGTGGGTCTCGGTGACCGCGGTGATGGTCATGCTGTTCTTCGCGGCGAGGTCGAGGTAGACCTGGATGTCGCGGCGCGGGTCGACGACGATCGCTTCACCGGTGCGCTGGCAGCCGATGATGTAGCTGGCGTGGGCGAGGTCGTCGTCGTAGAGGCGTTCGAGGAGCATAAGGGTCTCCGTCGCTTTCTTCTGGGTCAGTGCGTGCAAGTGCAGCGCTGGGATACGGGGACGCCCGCGAGGGCTTGTTCGATGTGCTGGCCGCAGCCGTCCCAGGTGGGCTTGCCGCAGGAGGAGCAGGTGATTCGTGCGCACATGGTGCCAGGTCCTTTCAGGGGGTAGCGGTGTTGGCGAGCTGGCGGCGGACGTCGTCCATGTCCAGTTCGCGGGCCTTCTCGATGAGCAGCTCGAGCTGCGGTTCGGCAAGAGCTCCCGGCTGCCGGTAGACCAGGACGCCGTCGCGGACGACCATCAGGGTCGGAATCGAGGTGATGCGGTGGGCGGAGGCCAGAGCGGTCTCGGCCTCGGTGTCGACCTTCCCGAAGAGGATGTCGGGGTGCCTGTCGGATGCTGCATCGAATACCGGGGCGAAGGCCCGGCAGGGTCCACACCACTCAGCCCAGAAGTCGATCAGCGCGATGCCCTCGGCGTGGGTGAGCTGTTCGAAGTTCCCGGTGGTCAGTTCAACAGTTGCCATCGCCGATCACCGTCCGAACAGGCGGGCGAAGAAGCCACCCCGCTGAGACTGGGCGGCCTGGACTTCGGCACGGGTATGGCTGCCATTGCACCAGTCGGATGCGGGCACGGATTTCCGCACGGATGCGACGTGCTGACCGCACCCGGTCCAGGTCGTCTTTCCACAGGTGTGGCACTTCGTTGCTCTGCACATACGCTGATCTCCTTGCTCGGCGATACCCCGGGGAGTATCAGTTCATGTGAATACGATACCCCAGGGGGTATAGTGGTTGTCAACTCGACGGAAGGACCACCCATGACCGACACCCTCGTCACCGGCGACCCGCTCGTCCACGACCCCGAAGCCAAGCGCAAAGTCGTCAACCGCCTCAAGCGAGCTCAGGGCCAGCTGGCGGCGGTCATTACGGCCGTCGAGGACGACGCGCACTGCCGCGACGTCGTGCAGCAGCTCTCCGCCGTCTCGAAGGCCCTCGACCGGGCCGGATTCCTCGTGATCTCGACCGCGCTGCGGGAATGCCTCACCGATCCGGACGCCGACGACGTCACCTCCCCCGCCGAGTTGGAGAAGCTCTTCCTCTCCCTGGCCTGAACCGGTCAGGCCCGCTCCTCGGGGCCCTCGCCTGGTGACCTGGGAGGAGTTCGACGATTCCCGTGTCGAACACCGTTAGTCTTCCCAGGGCGCTGTTCGCATGGGACCGGCGCTGAACAATGATGTGTTGAAGCATTCACAGTGATGCCAGATGAGGAGCGGTGCTTCGTGCTTTTGACGAGTCTTCCCAGCCCCCCACCGTCGTGGGCACAGTTCACCCTCGGGCCGCTCACAATCCACACCTACGCGCTGTGCATCATCGCCGGGATCATCGCCGCCGTGATCATCACCCAACGACGCCTGTCGGCACGAGGCGCGGAGGACGGCGTGGTTGTCGACATCGTCATCTGGGCTGTCCCGATCGGCATCATCGGAGCCCGGTTCTATCACGTGTTCACCCACGTCGGGGACTACTTCTATCCGGGCGCGAACCTCGGGAACATCTTCGCCATCTGGGACGGCGGCAACGCCCTCTACGGGTCCCTCCTGGGCGGCGCTGTCGGTGCGTACATCGGCTGCCGACGAACCGGTATCCGGCTGTGGTCCTTCGCCGACGCTCTCGCGCCCGCGATGCTCATCGCGCAGTCCATGGGTCGGATCGGCAACTACTTCAACCACGAACTCTTCGGGCTGCCCACCACGCTGCCGTGGGGGCTCGAGATCCTGCCGACGGACACCATGTTCCCGGACGGCCTCCCGGCCGGAACGCTGTTCCACCCGCTGTTCCTGTACGAGATCATCTGGAACCTGATCGGCGTGGCGATCATCCTCCTCCTCGAGCGCAGATACCGGTTCCGGTGGGGACGAACCTTCGCCCTCTATATGATCTGGTACGGCCTCGGACGCAGCTGGCTCGAGGCCATCAGGATCGACCCCACCAGCGACGCCCTGTTCGGCATCCCCGCGAACGTCTGGGCATCCGTCGTCGTCGTCGCCCTCGGCATCGCGCTATTCGTCGTCCAGGGGCGACGACACCCCGAACCCGAACCCTCCGTGTACCAAGAAGGACGCGCGCCAGCGGTGGAACATCAGCCCAGCAGCGCAGACGAGAGCTGAACGCCACCCACACCTCCAGCTGTCAGCTAGTTCTGTCTAAGCGATCACGGACACAACGCCTCTTGACGTGGTGCGCCGAAAATCCCTGCCGAGAGGGGTTTCCGAAGATCGTTTGTGGCGCCTCATAAGGAGCCACCGGGCCAGTGACGCCAAAACGATCGTTTCTGGTGTGACGGACGACGGCATGCGGAAGATCATCCGGGTTACCCGACCCGGTTTGCGCCGGGCGTACGCTGATGGTCTCGATCGCGGAAGACGGGACGACGACCATGGGCGACTCGGCACAGGGGCCACGCGGTTCGCTGCTCTATGTTGAAGATGATGCGGAGATCGCTGCGCTGACCGTCGAAGTGCTGGAAGAGGTGTACGACGTCGAGCATGCCGCGGACGGCGAGACCGCGCTCCGGCTCGCGCTGAGCAGGCGATACGACGCCATGGTGGTCGATCGACGCCTCCCCGGCATGGACGGCGTCGATTTCATCTGTGCCGTGCGTACCGCGCACATCACGACGCCGGTCCTGATGCTGACCGCGCTCGGCACCGTGGACGATCGTGTCACCGGTCTCGACGGCGGAGCGAACGACTACCTGGTGAAGCCGTTCGATTACGACGAGCTGCTGGCGCGCCTTCGGGCGCTGCGACGCGCGTTCAGGGCTGATGGGGTACGTCGACGCCTCGGCGAGTGGGTGTTCACGCCGGACGCCCAGGCCGCGTACGATCCATCTGGAATCCGAGTGGCGCTGACGGCGACGGAGAGCGCGCTCCTGGAGCTGTTGAGCACCAGCCCCGAGCACGTGTTCAGTCGGGACGAGATCCTCCGCGCCGTGTTCCATGAAGGAGATACGACGAGTTCGGTGGACACGTACGTGCACTATGTGCGGCGCAAGACGTCCCCCGACATGATCGAGACCGTCCGCGCACGCGGCTACCGCGCGGGAACACCGTCATGAGCGACGCCGATAATCGACGCGTGCGTCGCGCAGCGCTATCCATCGGACTCTGGGTCGGAGTCTCGTCGGGTGTGATCGTCGCGATCGGCATCGGCGTGCTGATCGCGGTGGTGCTCTCAACGTCGCGCCGCGAAGGCGAGGAGCACGGCGGCGGCTGGTTCGGCGGTCCCGCCGGAACGCGGGACGACTTCATCGTCGACATCGACGTGATCGTTCCGGCCGTGATCATCATCGGAGTGATCGGCGTGGTGCTGCTCGGGGTTGTCGCCGCGGTCGCCGCTCGACGATCGGTCCGCCCGCTCGGGGAGGCGCTGCGTCGGCAGCGAAACTTCGTGGCCGACGCGAGCCACGAACTGCGTACGCCGCTGACGGCGCTGACGAGCCGTATCCAGGTGTTGCAACGCCGTCATGACCGAGGCGAGGACCTCGGAGCGGGTCTCACCAACCTCCGGCGCGATGCGGACATGATGGCCGACGTGCTCAACGACCTGCTCATCGCCGCGGAAGGAGAATCGTTCGCCGACGGGAACGCGGACGTCGCGACAGCGGCGGCGACAGCGGTCGCAGCGATGACGACGAGCGAGAAGCGCTCCGAGGTCTCGCTCGCGATCACCGTGGATCAGGAGGTGAAGGCGCAGCTGCCGGAAGTCACGCTCGTCCGCATCCTGGTCGCGCTGCTCGACAACGCCGTGCAGCACTCCCCGGCGCGAGGTACCGTCTCGATCCGCATCGCGCGGGACGCCCGCAACGTGACGGTGCGCGTCATCGACGAGGGCTCCGGGATCGAAGGCATCTCGCCCGAGCAGGTCTTCGAGCGCTTCGCGCGTCCGCGCGAGAGTGGGCGCCCTCGCAGCTTCGGTCTCGGACTCTCACTCGTGCGAGATGTCGCTCGCCGTGCCGGAGGGTCCATCGAGGTCGAACGGTCGACAGCATCCGGCACGACTTTCCTGCTCACACTGCCGGCTCATCCCTGAACGAGTGCGTCTCCTCCGATCGGATGCGAACCGACCGTCGTCGTCTGCACGTCCACCATCGTCGTGCCGAGCCAGCGGGTCACGCGACGATCAGCATCGACGACGATGCCGGTGCGCGACCCCGCAGCCGCGATCCACGAGCGGTTCGCCGGGCCGGCCACCACGGCAGCGGTCGCCCAGACGTCCGCTTGCGTGAGACCGTCGGTCACGATCGTGGCCGACGCGGTGCCTGTCGCGGGCCTACCGGTGCGCGGATCGAGGATATGATGCCCGCGCTCCGCCGTCCCTGAGGTCGCCACCGCACCGTTCACCACGTCGACCACCGCGATCAACTGACCGCGGTCGTGCGGGTCGGCGATTCCCACCGGCCATCGCCAGTCGGCTCCCTCGGCTGTGAACAGCTGCAGGTCTCCTCCGGCGTTGATGCCGACCGCGGTCGCGGCAGCCAGCAGCGGCTCGAGGTGCCGACGGCCCGCAGCTTCCACCGCCCAGCCCTTGACGTATCCCGTCGGGTCGAACCTTCCCCGCCACCGGGCGGAGACCAGGCCGCCAGTCTCCTCTTCGGCGCGTTCGCAGGCATCCGCGACCAGCGCCACCCTGCTGTCAGCGTCGGCGATGGAGAGTTCACCGCGACGGATGCGGCTGATGTCGGAATCAGTGCGATATGTCGAGAAGACCCGGTCGATGTCACGCAGTTCGTCGAAGCATGCTCGCACTGCCCGGTCGGCGCCCTCGTCGGTCATTTCCCCCGGAGCAATCAGATGGATGCTCATCGGAATGCCCATGATCTCCTCGACCCAGACCCGCGTCACCTCATTCGCGGTACGCATCAGCTCTGCGCCTGGTCGATCGCGCTCTGCAGCGACGAGAGGTAGCCACCGCTCGTGTATGTGGCACCGGACACCATCTGGATCTTCGAGCTCTGCGCCTGGATCGTCTCCGAGACGAGCCTCGGGATCGCGGTGCCGTTGATCTGCCGGTCCCGACCGTTGCTGTTCGGGTAATCGACCGCCTGTGCGTCCGTGATCTGTCCACCGGAGACGGTTATCTGCACCTGCACCGGCCCGTAGCGGGTCTGCGATGATGCGCCGGTGTAGGTTCCGTCGGCGAGGCCGGTGCCAGACATGGTTCCCGAGTTCGTCGATGTGGTTCCCGAGCCGCTCGCGCCGGTCTCGGCGGTCGTCAATGAACTGCCCGCTGTCGCCGCACTGGCGTCGGTCGGGGTGACCGCCTCCAGAGACGTTCGGTAGCTGAACAGCAGCACGAGTCCGCTGACGGTCGCGAGCAGCGTGTAGAGGATCTTCTTCATGGCCGTCTCCCTGCTCAGATCGTGAACGATTCGGAATGGATGCGATGGGCGGGGAACCCGGCGCCAACCAGGTCGCGCCTGAGGTCTTTCATCCAGGCCTCACCGCCACAGATGAACACGTCGTGGTCCTTCGGCTCCGGCACGAGATGGCGGAGGAGATCTGCGCCCGACCACGCCTCGTGCGTGGCAGGGATCCAGCTCGACGCGCCGGAAGATCGCGGGCCGATGAACGGCAGGTAGCTCAGGCCACGGGTACTGATGAGGTGAGCGATGGCCTCCTGCCGAAGAGCGTCCTCGGCCGCGGACTCCCGGGTGATAAGCATCGCTTCTCCCGGTCCGTAGCCTTCCGTCTCGAGCAGCGAGACGAGCGGTGCGACCCCGGCGCCTGCGCCGATCATAAGCAGCTTCGTCCCG
This sequence comes from Homoserinimonas aerilata, assembly GCF_006716125.1. Lineage (NCBI taxonomy): Bacteria > Bacillati > Actinomycetota > Actinomycetes > Micrococcales > Microbacteriaceae > Homoserinimonas > Homoserinimonas aerilata. The sequence continues at coordinate 1,413,211 of NZ_VFOM01000001.1, forward strand.
GTCCTGCGCTCACCGGTCATCTCCCCGTATGGTCCTTCCACGATGACCCTGGTGCCAGGGAGCAGCGCGGTGAGGCGTCGCGTGCCGTCGCCCAGCACACGGGCAGTCAACGTCAGCTCGCTTCCCGGCGCAGCGGAGAGCGAGAACGGGTGCGCGCGAGTCCAGCCTGGTCCATCGAGGAACCGCCAGACGAAGAACTGACCAGCCCTGGCACCGAGCGTCGCGAGGTCGCGACCGGTGACCCGGATGGTGACGCCCCGAGCACCGTCCGCCTCGACCCCCGCCACCCGCAGGGCCCGACGAGTGGACCGCAGCAGCGGCATCCCGATGCGGAAGAGCAGTACCGATCCTGCGGAGAGCGCCCAGATCGACCACCAGTAGACGGTCGCGATCGGTGAGGACAGGAAGTCGGCGCCCGTCCACAGCTGGTGCGGCAGCGCGAGCCCGACGCCCAGGTACGCGTACAGGTGCAGGAGGTGCCAGGACTCGTACCGCAGGTGCCGACGAGCACGCCGGATCGAGGTGACGACCACGAGCAGGATCAGCAGAGTGCCGGCAGTCGCCAGGAGCATGCCGGGGTATTCCCAGATGAAGCTCCACAGCTGGACGAGCGGGTTGATGCCGGCAGCCATCGCGTAGCCCACCGCGAGCAGTGCGATGTGCGCGCCCATCAACCAGAACGACCAGAATCCGACGAAGCGATGCAGCCGCGTGATCCCGTCGCGACCGAATCCGCGCTCGAACAGCGGGACGCGCGCCATCAGCAGCACCTGATAGAGCAGCAGATTCGCCGCGACCAACCCGGTGAGGCGTCCGAGCGTCGTGACGGTCTCGGCGTTGACTCCCAGGACTGCGGTCACTCCACCACAGGCGATCCACAAAGCGACGACGAACAGGCTGGTCGCCCAGATCACCGTGATCGCCGCTGCACGCCAGACCCGCGCGCGGCCATGGGCTGCCCGCCGTGGCTCAGGGGAAGCGGCGGGGACGGAAGCACGCGGTCTCGTCGTCAGAGTGGTCATAGGGGAATCGTGCTGCGCCGACTCTGAGACAGGTCTAAGGAACGGCTCCCGATAGGCAACTCATATCTGTCTCTCAGGCAACGCCACTCGTCCCGAGCAGCGTACCGATCGCGAACGTGACCACCAGCGCGATCGCCCCACCGAGCACCACCCTGATCGTGGGCCTCAGCGCGGGGTTCCCGCCGATCCTCGCGCTCAGGAATCCGGTCAGCGCGAGCGCCAGCAGCACCACCGCGAAAGCGACCGGCACCCGGATCTCGGGAGGCGGGAGCAGTATCGCCAAGAGCGGAAGCAGCGCTCCGAGTGCGAAGGCAAGTGCGGAGGCCCCCGCCGCCGCCCACGGACTGACCACCTGATTCTCCGTGATGCCTAGTTCCGCTTCGAGGTGCGCGGTCAGCGGGTCGTGCGCGGTGAGCTCCTCCGCAACGAGGCGTGCGGTCGCCGGGCTAAGACCTTTCGCCTGATAGATGCCCGCCAGCTCCTCGAGCTCGGTCGCAGGATTATCGGCCAGCTCTCCTCGTTCCTTCTCGATCAGAGCCCGTTGGCTGTCTCGCTGGCTGCTCACCGACACGTACTCCCCGAGCGCCATCGAGATCGCACCGCCGACGAGACCGGCGACACCCGCGGCGAGCAGCGTCGCGGAATCGGTCGTCGCCCCCGCGACACCGACGACGAGCGACGCGACCGACACGATGCCGTCGTTCGCGCCGAGCACTCCGGCTCTGAGCCAGTTGAGCCGCCCAGCGAGATCGCCGCGGTGGGGTTCACCCGGATGCGTCGCCAACATCATCGCCCCGTTCTTTCTCCCGGCGCGGCTATGGAAGGCACATCCCGACGTAGGTCGAGCTCTGCGTGCGCGGAATGCCACTTCGTGAGAGGTCGAGTCATCGGACAAGAATACGCCCGCCACAAACGCGCCCTCCGCAGCTCGACCGCTAGCAAGTCCGGTCGCGGCACCAACCGAAGGCCCATGCCAGAACGGGGTTCCGGCTCCCGTTAGCGGCGACCGCCCCGGCAACCAAGTGATACCGCGCCGGAAACGATCGTTTTCGGCGAGTCGCGCGGGCCGTTCTGATAGACGCGAACCGCCAGAAGCATTGCTGGCATTTGATCGCGAGAATCGGGAGAACGTCCAGCCTTCCGACCTTGGTTTATAGGCCGCAATGGCTGTCGCGCATCCCATGGGATGCACGACAGCTGCCTATCCGTGGGATCGGCTGACGCCACGAGTGTTGAGGGCTTCGGGCAGAAGTGCCGATGACTTGGGACATCGACATGCGCAGGTATCTGAGCTACTTGCCACGATCACGGAACTGGCTCAGACAAGCACGTTTAAGGATCTGAAGAGCCCGGCCCTCGTCGTCCAGGAGTCTCTAAAGAGTGGAAAGGTCATAGAACCTAGATCCTGTTCGCAAGCGACGATCCCCGGACAGAATGGCGAATCGTGGCGTCCTAGCGCGGCTCTGCCCGCACAGTGTTGCAGTGAGAGCCAAGTTGGCGAGCGAGCAACATCATGGTGACCCGTCGGCGCAAGCGCACGAATACATGCCCTCAGCCTCATGTTGCTTGTTCACGTGGCGTCCGATTGACCCACCACTGGGGCCTTCGACGTAGAGGATCGTTGCGTGCACCTCCTGGATGTCACGCAACTACCTTGGGAGGTCGCCATGCCCACGTTCTACGATCCCGGCGCTGACGCCGGGGAAGCATCCGAAGCGTTGCGCGGTCTCGCCCACGCGACACGAACGTTCGAGAGTCCTCAGAATCTCTACGGCGTTCTCGGTGACCTGCTTTCAGGCGTGCAATCGCTCAAGCAGATTCTCGATCAGCTCGCCTCCGCCCACGTCAAGAATCGCCCTCGCGCGTTCGACGACCAAGGTGACCACTCCATCGGATCCAAGGATGCCCTGGCAGCCGCCGACGAACTACACCAAGCCGCGACCCTGATCGACCAGGCCGAGGAACGACTCGACGCCGCAGCGGGTGCGGCGAGTCGCGTTGCTTGGCACGAAGTTCCAGCCAGCGAAGCACCGGCTGTCGCTCGTTGGATCAATGTCGTCTTCATGCAAGGTCAAGAGGCGGGAGAGGTGCTGGACATAATCGACGCCGACGGTGCTCTCGCCGGGCTCAACCATCTGAAGTACTGGGATTACGGCGACGAGACCACCAGCGCAGCGATGGAGAATGGATACGTCTACGACGCGCCGCCGAGCGGGCCGCTTGAGCATGAACTGCACGACGGTGATTACCACCTCGCCTACAGTCACGCGTTCGCGCACGTCGCGCTCTACCGAATCCACGCGGTGGACATGGTAGATCAACTGCCAGATGACGCTCGAAGCCTTGCTGCTCCGTCGGCACCGAGCCGGGCTCGCGAGTCTCAGAGAGTTTCTTGGTTTGAGCCCGCCAGCATCACGGCGGTCAGGCAGCAGCGAGGTCTGGCACTGTGAGCCGCAACAATGCCGAGCGCCTGCACACTGCGGTCCTCGTCGCTCCAGCATCCGAGAAGCGGCGCATACGCAAGCAGCGCAGGCAGGCTGCCGCGAAGTTGCAAGCGGAGCAACTGAGGGCTAAGCATCAGGCATCCCGCGCAAAGTACGCCGCGGATCTGGCTGAGCGTCGGGCAACCACATACATTTCGCCTACTGGTGAACCGGGACCAGCTCAGCTGCGTTCGCCCGGAAGGCTTCGTCTGCCACGGCATCAAGACACCTCGGCAACCCTTGCGGGTGCGTACCCATTCTTGGCTGAAGGTGGGCTCGGATCCGACGGGGTCTTCGTTGGTCAGGATCTGTACTCCGGGGGATCTTTCGTCTACGACCCCTGGGTGCTCTACGCGCGCGGCCTCATCACCGCCCCGAACCTCGTGCTCGCAGGCATTGTCGGCTCCGGAAAATCCAGCTTGGCTAAGAGCCTCTACACACGTTCGATCCCGTTCGGTCGTCGCGTCTACGTCCCCGGCGATCCGAAGGGCGAGCACACTGCGATCGCTGAAGCTGTGGGTGGGCGGGCGATCGTGCTCGGTCATGGGCTTGCCGCTCGGCTCAATCCTCTCGACGAAGGCTACCGACCCGCCGGAATGAGCGAGGAGACCTGGGCATCCACGGTCGCCGCTCGACGACGCGACTTGATCGGCGCACTCGCCGAAACGGTTCTGACGCGCCCCCTCACGCCTTTGGAACACACTGCGATCGACACTGCTCTGACCGGGGTCGTTCGCAGCAACGATGTACCGATCCTGCCAATGATTGTCGAACACATCCTCACCCCGACAGAGCAGGCCGATCCGGATGGGCGCCTCGCTGAAGACGGGCGTCTCGTCGGGCATGCACTTCGGCGTCTTGTCGCCGGTGACCTCGCCGGACTCTTCGATGGTCCGTCGACAGTGCGTTTCGATCCGTCACTACCGATGATCTCTCTTGACCTATCGAGAGTCACAGAGAACTCGACTCTGACCTCGGTCCTCATGACCTGTTCGTCGGCTTGGATGGAATCCGCCCTACTCGACCCCAACGGTGGTCAGCGCTGGTGCATCTACGACGAGGCATGGCGCCTCATGTCTCATCCGGCGTTGTTGCGTCGGATGGATGCGCACTGGCGGCTCGCCCGCCACTACGGGATCGCGAACATGTTGATCTTCCACAAGCTGACCGACTTGGAGAATGTCGGTGACCAGGGCTCCGCGATGCGAGCGCTGGCAAGCAGCCTTCTCGCTAACGCCGAGACGCGAATCATCTACCGGCAGGAATCCGATCAGCTCGGAGCCACTGCGAGAGCGCTCGGGCTTACCGGCACCGAGCAGAGGTTGCTGCCCGGGCTCGGCGTGGGCCAAGGACTCTGGCGCATCAAGGACCGTTCCTTCGTTTGCCAACACCAGTTACACCCCGGAGAGCTGGAACTTTTCGATACCACCAGCCGAATGACGAGCTGAATCATTTCTATTGCCATGTCGGCGGCAACTGTGCAGAACCGAACGATCCGTCGCACGATGACTCCACCGTCCGCAGACTGTGGCTTTGTCAACCTGAAGTGACCCTACCGCGACGGCCACATCTGGCCCCACCTCCGTTCTTAATTGTGCTCGCCAACGGCGCAAGCCAAGTGAGCGCTCGTTGGGGATGAACCTGAGCAGGATTGGTGCGCAGGTTCGCGTATCAGGCGTCCCGCAAGCCGAACGCCGTATGCGACGCCAACTTCGTCCAGACCTAGGGCTGCTTCGACAAGCCCAGCGAGATAATGCTGCGCGTCGAGCGCAGCTCCGCAGCCGGTTCCTGCCGCGGTGGTGGGATGCTGCACACACACGTAACCGTCTTCGTTGAGTTCAACTTGGCCGCGCACGAGCTCGTTGCGTGGGTCGTGGCCGATGGCGACAAACGGGATCTGTAGCAGCTGTCCGAGTTGCACAAGCCTGCGATGTACGCGTTCATGCCGTGGAGTAGTCGCTCGTCCGGGGTGGGTGGGAAGGTGCCGGAGGTGATGCGGGTACGGCGCCTGATGCGCGTGCTTCACCGGAGGGCCCAGATGATGAGGAGTAGCTGACGATTGTGAGCAGGATGACGAAGATGGTCCCGGCGGCGATGAAGTCGGCGGGGCTTTGGAGCGATGTCTTGAATCTGTTCATGGTGAGTTCCGGCTATCGAGGTGGGCTGAGGATGGTGGTTCCGTCGGGGGTGATCTCGACGATGCCGCGATCATCGACGAGAACGATGCGGTTGGCGTCGATGACGCTGAAAGCTTGAACGGCACCTTCGAGTGCTTCCAGGCTCTGCCAGGTGTTGTCCGGGTTCTGTGTCCAGATCGCGCCGTCGGTACCTACGCCCAGGAGGGTGCCATCGGGGCGTGCGTCGAGCGTGTAGAGCAGTGGGGCGCTTTCGTCGCGGGAGAATGTCACGCCTTGGTCGGTGCTGTGAAGTAGTCCTTCTTCTGCTGCGGCGTAGAGGCCGTCGTCCGTGACGACGAGGTCCGCTGCGGCGATGGATGCTCCTCGGGTCCATTCGCCGCCGCTGTCGGTGCTGCGGAGGAGGTCGACCCCGCTGGAGGCGATCCCGTAGAGGGTGCCGTCGGGGCCGGCGGTGAGGACATGGAAGTCCGTGCTGCCGTTCAACGCAACCGGGGACCATGTCTGGCCGTAGTCATCGCTTTGGATGATTCCGAGGTTGGGCGCGCCGAGCTCTGCCGCGGTGTCGGGCCCGCGGTGCCCGGAGGCGAAGAGTGTGTTGTCGGTGACGGTGAATCCCATGGCGTCGAAGTCGTGGCCGCCGATGGGGCCGGAGACGTCACCGGTGGGGGTGACGGTGAAGATGCCGTTGTGGGTGGCGACGAGTAGGTCGCTCCCGCGTGGGTCTTCGGCGATGCCGTGGACATGCTCTATGCGCGGCGGGGCGATGTCTGTTGCGGTTGTCTGTGTGCTGGCACACCCGGTGATCGTGAGGGCCAGCGTGGTGAGAACGGTCAGGGGCAGGAGGCGGTTCATAGGGTCTCCGGTAGTAGTAAAAGGTTTCCGCACCGGGCGACAGATCGCGGGCGGGGGTGCGGGAGCTGGGGGTGTTGTGACCTGGTGAGGCCGGGCGGGCCGTTTCGGGTGTCGACCCGCCCGGAAGTTTCACAGCTCGTTGAGGAGGTCCTGCATGGTTGAGATTTCGGCGGTTTGGTCGTCGATCACCTGTTGGGCGAGGTCGAGGACGTCCTGGTTCTGACCGTCGTCGAGCGCGGTGCGCGCCATGTCCACGGCGCCCTCGTGGTGCATGATCATCTGTTCGAGGAAGAGGCGGCTCGCTTGCGTGGCGTCTGCCTCTTCCAGGGCCGTCATGTCTTCGTCGGACATCATGCCGTCGCCGGAGTCGTCCATTGATCCGTGGTCCATGCCGCCCATGGCGTCGGGGTCGTACTCGACGCCCCAGTTCTCGAGCCAGCCGAGCATCAGGTCCATCTCTGGGCCTTGGGCGTCCTTGATCTGTTGGGCGAGCTCCGCGACACGTGGGTCGAGTCCGTCCTTGGTGAGCACGATGTCGGCCATCTTGATGGCCTGCTGGTGGTGCGGGATCATCATGGTCACGAACATCTCGTCGGCGTCGTTCGCCGTGGCGGTGGACGAGGTATCGGACGATGTGGTGGTTTCGCCTGTCGGTGCTGATGCGTCAGCGCAGCCCGTGAGAACGAGAGCGAGGCTGAGCATGCCAGTGCCGAAGGCAAGGGGAAGCTTCTTCATGAGTAATTCCTTCGATGGGGTCGTGTGTGAGGGGTCGGGAGTAGCGCGCCACGCAGAGGGGACGCGATGATGCCGGCGAGATGCCGGTTGCGACCTATCAGGTACGACTGATCGAGAGGGCTAAGGGCGAGGGTGTGCGCGGCAGGATACTCACAGCCTGCAGGCGCACTGAGGACGCAACGATCTGCAGAGGCGGCCCGAGACGACGGGCCACGAGGATTGGGCGCAGTAGGAGGAGTAGTCCGGCAAGCAGCGCGAGGATGCAGGCCGTGGTCATGTCCGGATGGCCTTGCCCTGTCCCCGAGAGGCAGGCGTCATCACAGGGAACGGAGGCAGCCTCGGAGGCTGCCGGTGTCAGTGCGTCGTGGCCGGTATCCGCGGCCATCGTCGTCGCGGAGTGGTGTGCGGTGACGGTGCCGTGGCCGGCTGGATCCGCACTGAAGGTATGCATGCCAAGCAGGCCGACGATGATCAAGACAGCCGCACCGACGAGCGGGAGAAGGACGCGCAGCGACAGTTGCTGACGCTGAATGCGTGATGCGATCTGCATGCTTGTCTCTCCCCTCCCGCGACACACGCTAGCACCGTCGACTTTGCGCACCCTCGGGGAACTGATTCACCGCCCACAGCCGAGTGACGAGTTCCTGGACCAGTGCGCGAATCTGCTTCAGTAGACGTCTATTTGAGCGAGTTCATGCCGCTCCGCACACTCTACAGGAATACCCCCGGTGGGTATATGGTTGTCCGCGTCAGAGACGAACCACTCGAACGTGAAAGAGGAACACCCACATGTCCGATTCCCCCACTGGATCTTGCTGCAGCCATAACAATCACGGTGCGGTCGCCGCCGAAGGACGCACAGATCTCCTCGCCCCATCCGCGGAGGAACTCGCACAATGCCCCGTGATGGCCGGCAGTGTTGTCGTCAAGGCGGATGCCGAGTCCGCGGGACTGTTCCGCGACTACGAGGGCACCCGCTACTACTTCTGCTGCGCCGCATGCGGCCCCCGCTTCGACGCTGACCCCGCAAAATACGCGGCCGCAGCCTGACTACTTCACTCGCGGGGTCCGCCGCCCTGGCAGCCCCACAGGTTCATTACTCCGAGGAGGATATGACCATGAGCCACTCGCACAACGACGAGGTCGAACATACGCACGCGCATCCCGCTTCCCCCAGCCCGGCCGGGCACGAGACGCACAGTGCCCACGGCGTCCACGGAAACGAGGGCGCCAGTCACGACAGTCACGAGGGTCATGGTGGCCATGGGGATCACGTCGGACAGTTCCGGCGGTTGTTCTGGATCATGCTCATCCTGGCGGTCCCGACCGTTGCCCTGTCGGGCATGTTCTCGATGATCCTCGGCTACACCCTCCCCGACATCCCCGGGATCGCCTGGGTGTCGCCAGTGCTCGGAACGGTGATGTATGTCTGGGGCGGGAAACCGTTCCTCGTCGGCGCCGTCAGCGAAATCCGCTCCCGCAAGCCCGGGATGATGCTCCTGATTGGCCTCGCGATCACGGTCGCATTCCTCGCATCCTGGGGTGCGAGCGTGGGGCTGCTGCATCACGATCTGGACTTCTGGTGGGAGCTGGCACTCCTGATTGTGATCATGCTGCTCGGCCACTGGATCGAGATGCGCTCCCTCGCCCAGACCACCTCCGCCCTCGACTCCCTGGCCGCCCTTCTGCCGGATGAGGCGGAACGTGTCGAGAACGGCGAGGTCGTCGTCGTCTCACCCACTGAGCTCGTCGTTGGCGATGTTGTCGTCGTTCGGCCTGGTGGCAGCGTTCCCGCGGATGGGCGCATTATTGATGGTCGCGCGTCGATGGATGAATCCATGGTCACGGGCGAATCCCGTACGGTCACTCGCGGCACGGGCGACACGGTCACGGCGGGCACTGTCGCCACCGATTCCGGGTTGCGTGTCGAGATCACCGCGACCGGTGACGACACCACCCTCGCGGGCATTCAGCGGCTGGTGACCGAAGCGCAGAGCTCGTCCTCTCGCGCCCAGCGTCTCGCCGACACCGCCGCGGGGTGGCTGTTCTGGTTCGCGCTGGGATCTGCGGCCATCACCGCGATCGTGTGGATATTGGTGGGCTTCCCGGATGCCGCGGTCATCCGCACGATCACCGTCTTGGTGATTGCCTGCCCCCACGCGCTCGGTCTTGCCATCCCTCTGGTCGTGTCGATCGCGACCGAGCGCGCCGCGCGCGGCGGGGTGCTCGTCAAGGACCGTCTGGCGTTGGAGAGCATGCGCACCGTTGACACGGTGCTGTTCGACAAGACCGGGACCCTCACGAAGGGCGAGCCCCGCGTCTCCGAAGTGTCAGTCACCGACGGTCGTGACGCAGACCAGGTGCTCGCCCTCGCTGCCGCCGCCGAGGTAGACAGTGAGCACCCTCTGGCGAAGGCCATTGTCCGTGCCGCTGCCGACAAGAAGCTCACGGTGCCCGGAAGCCGTGACTTCACCTCGTCTCCCGCCGTTGGCGTCACCGCAACCGTGGACGGCACCACCGTCCGGGTGGGTGGACCGCACCTCCTCACCGAAGAGAACGCAGATGAGCTTCCCGTCGTAGACCAGTGGCGTGCCGATGGCGCGATCATCCTCCATGTCGTTCAGGATGGGGACGTCATCGGTGCGCTGAAGCTCGCCGACGAGGTGCGTTCGGAGTCGCGCGAAGCGGTCGACGCGCTGCACGTCTTGGGCGTGCAGGTGGTCATGATCACCGGAGACGCCGAGGCCGTCGCACATGCCGTCGCGCAGGATCTCGGCATCGACCGGGTCTTCGCCGGCGTGCGCCCCGAAGACAAGGCCGCGAAGGTCCAAGAGCTGCAGAAAGAGGGCCGGAAGGTCGCGATGGTCGGCGACGGCGTCAATGACGCCCCCGCCCTCGCGCAGGCCGACGTCGGGCTCGCCATCGGAGCGGGCACGGATGTGGCGATCGCCTCGGCTGGGGTCATCCTCGCCAGCGACGACCCCCGCTCTGTGCTCTCCGTGATCGAGCTGTCCCGTGCGGCGTATCGGAAGATGAAGCAGAACCTCTGGTGGGCCGCGGCCTACAACCTCATCTCCGTCCCCCTCGCCGCCGGCGTCCTCGCACCCATCGGGTTCATCCTGCCGATGTCGGTCGGCGCGATCCTAATGTCGCTGTCCACGATCGTCGTCGCCCTCAACGCCCAGCTGCTGCGACGCCTCGACCTCAGGCCGGAGACCACGACCCGGACCATCCTCGACCGATGACCATGACGAACCCGGAGGACGTGATGGCCGACGCCATTGAACCCGCAACGGCCTGCGACCACGGTGAAAACGGCTACAGCAGCGACAACGTCCGCTACCTCGCCCCCCTTATTCGTGAGGTCCTCCCTGACCTCTTCGCAAGACCCTAACAACTCGCATTCTGTTCGCCAACCGGTGAGGACTGGCGTGAGGACTACTTCATCTCGCCGTTCTGATCGGCGTGCTCTTCCGCACGGAGTCTCTCACGATCGTCCTTTAGACCATCGCGCACACCCTTGCGGACGGCACCGTAGACGGCGTAAGCCAACACCCCAATGGTGACGGCGGTCAGGGCGAGCAATGACAAGGGGTCCATAGGCTCTCCTCCAAATTTCGGTTCACTGTACGCCGTCGGCCGTCGCGGGCTGAGGCTCGTAGTCATGTCGTTCGGCCTCGTGGGCGGGCGTCACCAGAAGGCCGAAATGAACGCACAAGAGGCTGCAACTGTTGAGAGACAGAGGCGTTTGGTCGCGCCGCATCCGATACCCCGCCCGGACGGGTGACGGTCCGTCTGTATGCGGACGGATCTCGGGCATTCTCTTCGATGGAGGTCCCTGTCGAGCAGGCCAACGCCGATGATCAGATCAGCCCATATTCGATCCAAGGAGGCAGCTACTCATCCGCCGCCCCGCCGCGACGAATGCAGAGCACCACCATGCTGCGGACATCGCACCCATCGGCACGTCGCGGTCGGAGACGGCTCGTGGACGAAGCAGCTGACATCTGCTCGCCGATCGTCTCTCATCCTGGTCTCATGATCGGGGTTCTAACGTCACTGTCATGAGAGATTCAGCGATCGTCCTGACGCGGCTCAGCCGCAGGTTCGGGGCCACACCCGCGGTCACCGATGTGAGTGTCGAGATCCCGGCGGGCGAGATCTTCGGCCTGCTCGGCCACAACGGGGCGGGCAAGACGACGACGGTCAACATGCTGACCACCCTGCTTCCGCCGACGTCGGGAGACGCGGTGGTCGGAGGGAAGAGCATCATCGCGGATGCTGCGGCGGTGCGCAGTCTGATCGGCTATCTGCCGGAGAACGTGCAGTTCTACGACAATCTGACGCTGGTGGAGAATCTGCAGTTCTTCGGTCGACTGTCGGGGTTGCGCCGCCCGGATGCACGGATCGCGGATGTTCTGCGGTTCCTGGACTTCACGGGGCACGACAGCCAACGGCTGGGCACGTTCAGCAAGGGTATGCGTCAGCGGGTAGGGATCGCACAGGCGATCCTGCACGCCCCGGCCGTTCTCTTTCTGGACGAGCCGACGTCTGGCCTGGACCCGGAGGGCGTCCGAACCCTGCGCGAGACGATCGTGCGACTGAACAAGGAACTCGGGCTGACAGTGTTCATGAACACGCATCTGCTCTCAGAGGTCACCCGCACGTGCACCAGCATCGGCATCCTCAATCAAGGACGCCTGGTGCACCATGACACGGTCGCGAGCACTCTGGCGGCGTATCCCGAAGAGCAGTCGTTGGAGGAGATCTTCTTCCAGCTGGAGCGGGCCGGGACACCGTGAATGGCTTCTGGACGAGCGCCCGGCATGAGGTGCTCAGCATCACCCGCGCACGCATCGCACTATTGCTACTGATGGTGTTCGTCGGCATGGTGTCCGTGTCTGCGATTATCGGATGGATCACCACGCGTACCGTCACCTCCGTGTATGAGGGCATCCTCGCGGCGGGTCTGACCGCCGCGCCCAACCCGTTCACTGACGTGGCCCCGCTGTACTACGCACGTAACTCGGCGATCTACGTTGTCTTGATCGGGTGCCTCATGGCGATCGTCCTCGGCGCGCAGGCCACGCTCCGCGACCGCAAGCAGGGCACCTCCATCCTGGTGCTCACCCGCCCTCTCGCCATCCAGGCGCGTCTGCTCGGGCAGCTGGCCGGGATCGGGCTGGTCCTTGCCACGGTGTCACTGGTGAGCACCCTGATCAGCTGGGTCTCGATCGCGATCATCACCGGAACCCCCCTCGGCGGGGACCTCACCGCCCGGCTGGTGGGCTTCGCGGGCACGTCGTGGTTGCTGCTGATGGTCTTCGCGATCATCGGGATGATCTCCGGCCTGTTCGCCCGCCGCGAGAGCACCGCCTTCCTTGTGCCGTTCGTGGTGTGGAGCGGAATCACATTCGTGCTGCCCCAGTTGGGCTCCGCCGCCCGGCCTGTGGCACTGCTGAACCCCGTGCCGGCTGTTCCCGTCGCGGGGGACTCGTTCTCGGTCCTGTCCGCGTTGACCGGCCCGCTCGCGATCACTGAACAGTTCAAGACGACCGCGAGCGTGCTGCTCCAGAACGACCTGGTGGTCGGCAGCGCCGGGGCCGGTGTCCTCGTCCTGGCGATATTCCTGCTCGCGGGCCTGATCGCGATCACCGTGATCCCTCGACGAAAGATCCGGAGTGCCCTTCATGACTGACATCGCCACGGTGGCCCGCAAAGAGATCCTGGAACTGCGCCGCGACCGCCTTTTCCTCATCCTGATCGGCTTCCTCGCCGTCGTCACCGTGATCTCGGTCGCGGTGGGCGCCGCCGACTTCCGGGCGCAGCTGGACGCCTACACCCTGTACGTCGCAGACGTCACTGCCAGCGGCTCCGGTGTGACGCCCGCCGCCCCGCAGCTGTTCCCCCTGCAACTACTGCGAGGTGGGATGGAGTACCTCGAGATCCTCGGGGCGCTGTTCGCGATCGTGTTGGGTTACGCCACCATTGCGAAAGAGAAGCATCGCGGGACGTTGCCGCTGCTGCTCAGCCGCCCCGTGCAGCGCTTCGCGCTGGCCGGCGGCAAGATCGCAGCCCTTGCGACGATATGGGGACTGGTCGTGCTGGGCCTAGCGATCGTCTCCGCCATCGCGGTCACCACCATCGGCGGGGGAACCCTGACCGGAACCGACCTGGCCCGGCTCGCAGTCAGTTGCGGCTTCGCCTGGTTGTACCTGGTGTTCTGGTCGGCCATCGCGATCGCTGTCACTGTGCTCACTAGGCAGCTCAGCGCCGGACTGATCATCAGCCTGCTGGTCTGGCTGACCTTCGTGCTGCTCATACCCCAGATCGGCGACACGATGGACCCGGACAATCAGGTCCCGGGCGGGCTGTTCGCCGCGTTGCAGATTCAGAAACCGGATGAGCTGGCCGTGCTCGCCCAGTTCGCACGCTTCGACAGCATCCGCAACGGACTGGAAGTGTCCTCGGTTACCAAGCACTTCGAACGGATCGCGTTCGCGTTTCTGGGGATCAAGGGCCAGTACAACCAACAACCACTGCCCGTGGTGTGGATGGCGATGCTGCCCTACATCCTCACGCTCACCGCCGCGACCGTCGCCTCCATCACTATCGCCAGCGCCGTCACCACCCGGCGCGCTCTGCAAAGGAAACAATCATGAACACCAAAAACCTGATCCCTTTCGTCGCCGCAATGGTCCTGACCGCCGGCGTCCTCACCGGCTGCCAAGCTGCCACCGGCACCGCCCTGGCGACCCCCGGTGCCTCTGCCAGCGCGACACCGGGCTCCAACTCCGTGCTGCCGGTCGCGTCCAACCCGATCAGCAACACCAGCACGGCACCAGGTCTGAGTATCGCCTCGGCGGCCGTGGAGGACCTCGTCGACCCGGCCACCGGGAAGGCGATGGATGACCGGCTGCAGATCACGTTGACCAACAGCACCAGCACACCCTTGACCAACGTCGAGATCTACTATCAGATGACCGATGTCACCACCCAACAGTCTGAGGGGTACTACATGGCACTTGATGACGTGACAATTCCTGCCCAGGACGAGACGACCGTGTACTTCGACAACGGCACCGAGCCCGGGCACTTCCCCGAGAACACCTTCAGCCTGTACCGCACGTCCACCAACCAGGTCGATTTCGTCATCCAGGCCAGCGCCGACGGCGTTCAGGTCGCTACCGCGAACGCATCGAAAGGGGCCGGTACCGGTGAACAGCCCGACTGACCGACGCCCCGGCCTGCGGCAGGCGGGTGCCCGGTGAGGATTCTCGTCGTCGAGGATGACGTCGCGCTCGGCGACGTCATCCGCCGCGCCCTCGCTGAGACCGGGTATGCCGTCACCATCGCCGGAACCGCTCCGGGCGGGATCGAAGCATTCGAGATCGACACGTACGACCTGGTCGTCCTGGATCTGATGCTCCCCGGACTGCCGGACGGCGGCATGGGCGTCTGTCGGCGCATCCGCGAGATCAACCACGACACGCCGGTGCTGATGCTGACCGCGCTGGACTCGATGCGCTCCAAGGTCGCGGGGCTGGACGCGGGCGCCGATGATTACATCGTCAAACCGTTCCACCTGGTCGAGTTGTTGGCCCGTACCCGGGCGCTGCTGCGCCGCGCGCCGCGCGCACAGCCGCCGGTGCTCACCGCCCAGGGCGTCACCCTGATTCCCTCCACACAGACGGCGATCCGCGATGGGCGTACCATCGACCTCACCCCCAAGGAGTATGCGGTCCTGGAGTACCTGATGCGCAACGCAGGTACGATCATCAGTTCCACCGAACTGATCGACCATGCCTGGGACAGCAACTACGAGGGGTTCAGCAACGTCGTGCAAACGTACATCCGCTACCTTCGCCAAAAGCTGTCCACGCCCGGTGAATCCGACATCATCCAGACTCGCCGGGGCGCCGGTTATCTGATCGCGGCAGACGAATGATCTTCCGCCGTGCGACGATCCGCCTCACCGTCGCGTACACGGTCATCCAGCTGGCGATCTTCGCGATCTTCGCGATCGGCGTGTACACGTTCGTCACCGGAACGTTCGATTTCGACGCCGCCGAGAGCGATGGCGAAGGCGCAGTTAATGCCGCGGAGCAAGGATTCGCGTTGCTGCGCACTGCGCTGATCGTGTTCTATGCCTGCCTCCTCGTCGTCATCCCGCTGTTCAGCTGGCTGATGGCACGTTCGGCGCTGAAACCGATCCGGGTCAGCTTCGAACGACAACAGCAGTTCGTCGATGGTGCTTCCCACGAGATGCGCACCCCGCTCAGCGTCATCCAGGGGGAACTCGAACTGGCTCTGAGTCGCTCCCGTTCACCCGCCGAGTATCAGGAAGCGATCACTGTCGCACTTACGGCCACGGGTGGGCTCATCCGGCTTACCGAGGACCTGCTGAAACTGTCCCGCACGAGCAAGGCGGAACTCTCCGACAGCTTCACCCTGATCGATCTGAATGAGATCCTTCCGGAGCTGGTCGTCGCTGCTGCGGGCCGCCGCGACGATGTTCACATCGCCGTCGACACTGGGCCCCCGCTACCGGTGCGTGGATCAGCCGAACTCCTCTCGCGCGCGATCGGGAACGTCCTCGACAACGCAGTGAAGTTCAGCGGCCCGGGCGGCGCTGTCACCCTCAGTACCACCCGCGGCGACGGGGGTGCAGCCGTGATCCGGATTGACGACGACGGTATCGGAATGACTCCCGCAGAACTCGTCCATGCTTTCGACCGGTTCTGGCGTGCCGAAACATCACGAACCACCCCGGGGCACGGATTGGGGTTGGCGTTGACAAAGCAGATCATGCAGGCCCATGACGGCTCCATCGCTCTCGAATCCTGGCCCGGGCGCGGGAGCACGGTCACCTTCAAAATACCGACCGCCACGCGCTGACCGCGAACGGATGGTCCACCGACAGAGCCAACGGGCGACGGTCCGGAGGCAATTCTGGCGCTCTCACGTTCATCTCATCGCCTTCTTCTTAGCCTGTATTCACAGTCGAGAACTCACTCGATCTTCAACGAAAGGCAGTCCGCAACCGCCACTGCGGCGGTGAACGACACCGCGAAGGAGAACAGCATGAAGACAACAGCCAAGCGGGCGATCGCCACCGGCGCACTCGTCACCGCACTCGCCCTGGGCGGCACCGGAGTGGCCGTCGCCACTACCGGCGCGGCAAGCGCCCCGGCAAATACCACCAACAGCGAGCAGGACCCCGGCTACGTCGGAACCATCCCCGCTCCAAACGACGGCACAGCCGACACCGAGGAAGCCGACGGCGCCAAGGGCGCCGAAGGCGCAGAAGCTGCGGAAGGGACGGAAGGCGCAGAAGGGGCGGATGACTCCGCTGCCGAAGCTGCACAGTCGACCGCCCTGGAAAGCCTCGCGAAAGTCACGCCAGAGGAGGCCACTGCGGTCGCACTGAAGGCGGTCTCCGGGACGGCCGCCGCCGCACAGCTCGAGAACGAGAACGGGTTCGTCGTCTACGGCATCGAGGTCACCACCGCCGACGGCACCGTCATCGATGTCAAGATCGATGCCGGCGACGGAACAGTTCTCGCACAAGACACCGCAGACTCGGAGACCTCGGACTGATTGCGTCGCCTGCGACCGTGAGGGTCTGCGCCCGGCATTTGCGCCGGCGCAGACCCTCGAGTCGTTGACGCCGCCCGGCTGCATCTGGTCTGCGATCGCGCGGCACCTCCGTGAAGTCGTCATGTGATGGAGCGGCAGGACAGTGTTGCCAGAGAGCCGCCGTACCCGGTATACGATTGCCGATCCGGGAAGGTTGTCGGCCGGAGGTCGGAGGTTGGTCTGCGGGAGCCTCGCCGCAGGCTCTTGGCCGATCGTGAGAACGTATCACAGGATTAAGGCCCTTATCGATTGGAGCCCGGCATGATTCGAGCCGAAAAGCCTGATCACGGAGATCCCGGTGAGATCGCACACGATAGCCGGATCTCTCCACGGCGGAGTAACTCAGTGTGGCGTCGCCTCGCCCATGGTGTGCGCACGGTCAGCGAACGACTCGGACCGAACGGTGCATTGATCCTAATCCTGGCGTTTGGGCTGATTCTCGTTCTCGTGCTTAGCGTCGCTGCCGCCCAGGTGTACGACAACATCACCGACGCAGATGGGGTAGCCGGTCTCGACCGCCCCCTGCTCGACTTCGTTCTTTCCCTCCGATCGCCATTTCTCGACGTGATCCTCACCGGATACACCCATATCGCCGGTCCCGTTGGCATGCCCATCATCGCCATCGCTGCGATGGCGATTCTCTCGATCCATCGCCGATCCTGGACGCCAGTGATCCTGATCGTCGCCAGCGGCGGCGGGTCGCTCCTCATGACGGTCGTAGGAAAACAACTGTTCGGACGCGACCGGCCTCCTCTCGCCGATGCGGTGCCCCCGTATGAACACTCGGCATCCTTCCCGAGCGGGCACACATTGAACGCGGTGACAGTCATAGGGGTGATCGCCTACCTGCTCATCCTGCGTCAGACGACCTTCCGGGCCAAGACCGTCACGATCGCCACCGCCGCACTCTTCGCCTTCACCACAGGCATCGATCGGATCTACCTCGGACACCACTGGGCAACCGACGTCCTCGGTGCCTGGATGCTCGGCGCTGCCTGGCTCGCTCTGGTCATCACCGCACACCAGCTCTACCTCACCGCTCGCGTCCTGCACGAGCAACAAGATCCCGACGGGTCTCGTCCAAGCCCCTCCCTGGTTCCAGGCGCGCATCGGACGCAGCGGAGAAGGTGACGCCGACGGCACGATCGAAAAAACCACTGAGGACATCGCCCGCCTCATCGGCTCCAAACGGTCTCACATGCGATCTCGAGGCTCGTTCATCGTCTTCACGGACAGGATTCTCCACGTGCAACCGCTCGCGTTGCCTGGCGATAAGGCCACAGCCGGTTGAGGGACTCAGCTGACTACGGACCCTCGCGAAGGCCGAGGATCTTCAGCGCGGCTGCGCCGGTGTCTTCAGGTAGTCGAATGTGCCCGGTGCATTCTGTGTGTCGCTCAGGCGATAGATCACGCCCTCGTGATCGATAACGGGCTTGGGCATGCCGTCCGGCTGAAACGGGCACAGAACGGGCTGCCCCGCATCGGTGGGTGTCGGTCCATCGTGCAATACCGCAACGTACGTCTTGATGGTCATCCTTCGACGGTACCCCGTCGATCCAACGAAGATGTTATTATCTACGCATGAATGCAGATAGTAAGGTTTGTGGTCGGATGCCCGAGAGCGACTTCGTCGAGCTGGCGGTTGAGATCTTCGGGATGCTTGCCGATGCGACGCGCGTGCGGTTGATTCTGGCGTTGCGTGAGGCCGGGGAGCTGTCCGTGAACGACCTGGCGGAGATGGTGGATAAGGCCCCGCCGTCGGTGTCGCAGCATCTTGCCAAGCTCCGGCTGGCGCGTATCGTCTCGACCCGGCAGGACGGGACCCGGGTGTTTTACCGGCTGGAGAATGAGCACGCGTCGCAGCTGGTCCGAGATGCGATCTTCCAGGCCGAGCACTCCCTGGGCGGCACCCCCCGCCACCACCACCCGGAGGCGGCCACGGTAGAAACCGCCTCCGCAGAACCGCGCCTTCAGAGCGCGGACGTATGAGCATCCTCACCGAACCGGGGCTGCGCCCTGGGGGCCGGGCACTGCCGAAGCCACCATCGATCTTCGTCACCGGGGCACGTTTGCCCGAGGTGCGGTGGGCGGCTCTTGCTCTGTTGCTGTTTCTGGTCGCGTGGCCGCTGCAGGTGGCCGGTGCCCCGGAGCCGGTGTGGTGGACGCTGTATCTTGTCGGGTACGTTGCGGGCGGGTGGGAGCCGGCCTGGGCGGGTCTGACGGCGCTTCGGAACAAGGTTCTCGACGTGGATCTGTTGATGATCGTCGCCGCGATCGCCGCCGCCGCGATCGGACAGGTGTTCGATGGCGCGCTTCTGATCGTCATCTTCGCCACCAGCGGCGCCCTTGAAGCTCTCGTCACTCAGCGCACCGCGGACTCCGTGAGCAGCCTCTTGACGCTCGCACCAGAACACGCCACACGCCTCACCCGCCGCCGGGACCGTGAGGACCTGGCGGAGGTTCCGACATCCGCTCTGGAGGTCGGGGATCTGATCCTGGTGCGCCCCGGTGAGCGCATCGGCGCGGACGGGATCGTGGTCGACGGGGTCAGCGAAGTCGACCAGGCAGCGATGACCGGGGAGTCGATGCCGGTCCGACGCGGCGAAGGGCAGGACGTGCTCTCCGGAACCGTGAACGGCACCGGCGCTCTCACCGTCCGGGTCACCCGCCCCGCCAGCGAGTCCGTCATCGCCCGGGTGGTGACGATGGTGTCCGAGGCCTCGGAGACGAAGTCCCAACGGCAGATGTTCATCGAGAAGGTCGAGCAACGATATTCCCTCGGTGTGGTCGCGGCGACCCTGCTGGTGTTCTTCGTCCCGTTGATGTTCGGTACCGACTTCCGGGAGGCGCTGCTGCGCGCGATCACCTTCATGATCGTGGCATCTCCGTGTGCGGTGGTCCTCTCCACCATGCCGCCGTTGCTCGCGTCGATCGCGAACGCGGGACGGCACGGGGTGCTGGTCAAATCCGCGACCGTGATGGAACGCCTCGGCCGGACCTCGCTGGTCGCGTTCGATAAGACCGGAACGCTCACCCACGGCGCCCCCGTAGTGAGAGACGTCACCGCACGGCCCGGGCACACCCGCCAGTCGGTGCTGGCGTGGGCGGCCGCTGTAGAGCAGCACAGCGAGCACCCGATCGGGCGGGCCATCGTCCGCGCCGTCCCGGAGGGCACCACCCCTGCTACGAACTTTCGGGCGATCCCCGGCCACGGGGTCGAAGGGGTCGTCGACGGGCGCCTGGTCCGCGTCGTGCAGACGGTTGACGAATCGGGCACGGTCGGCACGATCGTGGACGTCCTGGTCGATAATGAACCTGTCGGAACGCTCACCCTCGATGACGCACTCCGCCCGGACGCAGCCTCCTCGGTCGCACGAACCGAAGCCCTCACCGCATCGCCGGTGCACCTGCTCACCGGGGACAACGACCGCACCGCCACAGACATCGCCGCACGCACCGGGATTCGTGTCGTCCACGCCCGGCTGCTCCCCGCTGACAAGGCTGACGCGGTGAAACGACTCGAGGATGACGGCGCCACCGTGATGGTCGTCGGCGACGGGGTCAACGACGCCCCCGCTCTGGCTGCGGCCAGTATCGGCGTCGCGATGGGTCGGCACGGCTCCGACCTGGCCCTGGATACTGCAGATGCGGTGATCATCCGCGACGAGCTGTCGGCGGTGCCGGCGGTGATCAACCTGTCTCGCAAAGCGCACCGGTATGTGGTGGCGAACCTGATCATCGCCGCGACCTTCATCACCGTGCTGGTGACATGGGACCTGATCGCCACATTACCGTTGCCGCTCGCGGTGGCCGGACACGAAGGATCTACCGTCATCGTCGCCCTCAATGGGCTGCGACTGCTACGTAAGAGCGCCTGGACATGAGAACCACTTGCCGCCCAGCCCTGTCTATCGGAGGCCGATCATGACACCCAAACGTCCCGCCGCGGCCGCGTCCGCGTTGGATTCCGAGAACGCGCTGGTCATCGTCTGTCGCGGCGGTGACTGTGGGAGCCGGCGAAAGCACCCCGCCGTCGATCATGCCGCGCAGCTCACGACCATCCGTACCCGCGTCGGCGGCGCGGCCGAGGTGTTGGTCAGCAAGTGTCTCGACGCGTGCGAGCACTCCAACGTCATCGTCGTCGTCCCAGGACAGGAAGATCGCACCCGGGGAGCCGAGCCGGTCTGGCTGGGCGAGGTCAATGACCCCGACGTCACCGCCGATCTGATCGACTGGGTCACCTCTCCCACACCTTGGTCAGTGCAGCCGCCCACGCTCGTCGACATCCACACCTTCACCCCCACCCGCCGCAGCCGCCACGAACTGGAAGATCCGGACACGGTGCCCGCAGCGCGCCCTACCCGTCGCGGCCGGAAGAGATAGGCCCGACAACTGGTCGTGACCCCGATCTTTCAAGGACGTCCGGTGAGGGGAGCGCAAAGGCGGGGTGCGTCGTGGTCCCATGGTGAGCGCTATTCAGTGGGGCATGCACGCTCCGCTGATTCCTCGAACACCGGCACGGGTCGGGTCTGTGCTTGCTCAGCTGTTGCCGCGACGCCATTGCGTTCGATGTCTTGGATGAGCCAGTCCATCTCGAGAATCTCGCGGCGTTGCGCTTCGCTGATCTCGACAGCGAGCTCGCAGACGCGGACGTCCTGGATTTGAGCGCGTTCGGCCCGGGTGATCGCCATGGAGTGGTGGGGAATCATGGCGCGCATGAAGGCCGTGTCGTCAACAGTGATCTGACTGCGGTCGAGGACGACGCCGCCTCCGATCAGCAGCACGCCCGCGGTGATGATGGCGATGTTGGCTTTGGTGTTCTTGTACATGCTCAGCATCCAGCCGAGCATGATGAGCACCATCGTGCCACCCATGGTGAGCGTCATGAACACCCGGCTTTCACTGAAACGGACGTGAGCCCATTCCCAGGAGCCAACGAACATCACCCAGTACATCACCACCATCGCGGTGAGTATCATCGCCGCGAATCGGATGTACATGTTCATCTGCTTGCGGGGCTTGTGCTGTCCCTGATCGGTGCCGGTTTTCTTGTCTGTCGGCATGAAGGTCGGCCCTCCTTTTCGTTTCGGTGTTTCGGCCGGGGCCGGAGGTGTCGAACCGTGGTCAGAGGGCTTGGAGCAGTTCGGTGCACGCTCGCTCGCAGCGTCGGCACGCTTCGGCACAGATGCGGCAGTGCTCGTGCATGTCTTCGTGTAGCTCGCATTCGCTGGCGCAGCTGGCGCATGCAGTGCGGCAGGCC
This sequence comes from Homoserinimonas aerilata, assembly GCF_006716125.1. Taxonomy (NCBI): domain Bacteria; kingdom Bacillati; phylum Actinomycetota; class Actinomycetes; order Micrococcales; family Microbacteriaceae; genus Homoserinimonas; species Homoserinimonas aerilata. The sequence goes on from NZ_VFOM01000001.1 coordinate 1,435,340, forward strand.
TCGAGCGTTGCTCGGGTGAGGTTGGCGTCGTAGCCGGTATGGCGGGACAGTATGCGTGCTGTTGCATCGCACAGGTCGGCGCAGTCGAGGTTCGTGCGGATGCATTTGATGAGATCCGCGACCATGTCTTCGCTGAGGCAGGCGTCGGCGCATGCGGTGCAGGCCTGTGCGCACTCCACACACGCGTCAATGCAGGTGGAGAGCGCTTCTTGGTCGATACCGCCGAGATCCTTTGGATACGTTCGCAGCATTTCTGCGGTGGTGGACATGGCTGTTTCCTTCCGTCGTTGATCGTTCGACGATTACTACGGTTCGCGCGCCTCAGCGCGACTGCAAGGGGGTTGTATGCCGTATCCCCGTGGGGTAGCCGACCAATGCTGGCAGCGACGCCGACCTCCGCTGGCGCTACTCGCGCGTTTTGGCGATCGCGAGGAGCGCGGCAAGCCCGTCGGGTGTTCCTGGCCAGTTTCGCTCAAGGGCGTCCATGCCGGCGTGTGTGATGGCGAAGCGCAACCCGATCGCGACGAGGATCGCGTCGTCGAGGTATCCGAGTACCGGGATGAAGTCGGGGACCAGGTCGATCGGTAACAGCAGATAGACGAGAAGGCCACCCAGCCACCACCGGGTAGGGCGCGGCACACCCTTGTCGAAGGCCAGACGTTTGATGAGCCGGACGGCGTCGGGGGCCAGACGGGCCATTTCCCGCCAATCGATGGAGCGGTCAGCTCGCCGGTAGTGAACAAGCAGCGCAACAATCAACGCACCCCACAAAAGCGCGATACCACCGAGGACACTGAGAAGAATCTGCAACCAGAACGGCATGCGTGCGGACCTCAGCTCACCGGGGATCGCCCGCGACCCGGGACTCCCGGATCGGACACCCCTCCGCGAGGCGACACCGCACCCGTGCCATCCGTGTGTTCGTGCGACTGCTCGCGTGCGTGATCGTCGCCGCTGGAGTCCTCCCCGGCGGCGGAATCAGCAGGAGGGGGAGTCCTCCCGGGGCGGTAGGGCGAGAGTTCCGGATCGGAGTGGCGGATGCTCTGGATGACGAGCAGGCCGATGCCGACGAGGACGACGGCGAAGGATGCCCAGATGTTGGCGGGGATGCCGAGGGGCGCATCACTGGTGGGATCGATGCGGATCGCTTCCAGCCCGCTGCGACCGAGGCCGTACCAGACCAGGTAGAGCGCGAGGCTGCGCCCCCAGCCCCGAACGAAACGCCGCTCCAGCGCAACGATGAGGGCCGCACCGAGCAGGTTCCAGATCAGCTCGTACAAGAACAGTGGATGAAACAGGGTGCCCGCCGGTGCACCGTCGGGGAACATCGGTGCAGTCGGCAGGATCTCCAATCCCCAGGGCAGCGTGGTGGGGAGGCCGAAAAGTTCCTGGTTGAAATAGTTCCCGAGCCGGCCGATGGCCTGCGCAACGAGCAGAGCGGGAGCCAGCGCGTCAGCGAAGACCCAGAACCGGAGCCCGGCGCGACGGCACCCGATATAGACGCCGAGCGCACCGCCGAGAAGGGCCCCGTAGATCGCGTTGCCGCCGTCCCAGATCGCGAACACGTTCCACAGGTTCGCGTCGGGATAGAAATAGTCCGTGACATGGGTGAACACGTGATAGAAACGCGCGACGACGATCCCCAGCGGTACCGCCCACAACGCGACGTCGATGACGGTCCACGCGGCAACTCCGCGTGCGCGAAGCCGGCGGTCGGTGATCAGCACCGCGGTGATGATCCCGGCGATGATGCACAGCGCATAGACATGCACGGTGAGCGGGCCGATCTGGAAGCTCGCCCACGAGGGATCCGGGCTCGGGATACTTAGCGGTGCGACGATCACGGTGCCTCCTCCAACTCGACTTCGACTAGGAACCTTACGCAACGGCGTGCCCATGGCAACCGACTGGGTGACCCGGCATCGCTCCACCGCAATAGAGAACGGGGACATCCGAACCAAGACCTATCTTAGTATGTAAGCATGCATGCAGATACTAATATAGATCGGTTGCAGTCGGATGGCCCGTTCGTTGAGGTGGCGGTGGAGGTGTTCCGGTTGCTCGCAGATGCGACACGGATTCGCATCGTCCTCGCCCTCCAAGAGGGGGAACTGTCGGTGAGCGCTCTCGCCGAGCTCGTGGACCGCAGCCCTGCGGCCGTGTCGCAGCATCTCGCGAAGTTGCGGTGGGGGAAGATCGTGCGGGTTCGCCAGGACGGCAACCGGATGTTCTACCGGCTCACGGACGAGCGCGCGCAGCGCCTGGTCACCGAAGCGATTCTGCAAGCGGAACATGCTGTCGAAGACACCCCTCGGCACCACTCATGATCCAGGTTCTTCGCAACCGGACGTACCGGTCGCTGTTTTCCGCGCAGGTGATCGCACTGGTCGGCACGGGGCTGCTCACCGTCGCACTTGGTTTGCTGGCGTTCGATCTGGCCGGCGCGGCAGCGGGATCGGTGTTGGGGACCGCGTTGACGATCAAGATGGTCGCGTACGTGGGCGTCGCACCGCTGATCGGCGCGGTCGTGGACCGGCTCCCGAAGAAGGCCGTCCTCGTCAGTGCCGACGCGATCCGGCTGTTGATCGCAGCGATGCTGCCGTTCGTGACAGAGACATGGCAGATCTATGTGCTGGTGTTCGTGCTGCAGTCCGCATCCGCGACATTCACGCCCGCGTTTCAGTCGCTGATCCCTTCAGTGCTCCCCGAACCACGCGACTACACTCGAGCGCTGGCCCTCTCCCGCCTCGCGTACGACCTCGAAGCATTGCTGAGCCCTCTCCTCGCCGCGGTCCTCTTGACCGTGATCAGCTACAACAACCTGTTCCTGGGCACTGCCGTCGGCTTCGCCGCATCAGCCGCGCTAGTAGTGACGACCAGACTCCCGGCGCTGTCACACGATCAGCCGGCATCCTCGTTCTGGCAGCGCCTATCGACCGGGATGCGGGTATTCGCCCGCTCGCCCAGCCTGCGGTTTCTGATGCTCACCAACATCGTCGTCGCGGCCGGCACCGCGCTCGTTCTGGTGAACTCCGTCGTCTACGCCAAGGGCGTGTTCGGTTTCGACGACGCAGCCCTCGCCGTCGCCCTCGGCGCTTACGGCGTCGGCTCACTGGTAGTGGCGTTGAACATACCCTGGGTCGTCGAGCGGATCGGAGTGACCCGCACCATGCTTACCGGCACGGCCGTGGTGGCAAGCGGGCTTGTTGCGGCGATCGGTGTCACGATCATCGCCGTCGACACAGGTACCGGGTGGTGGGCACTGCTGATCGTCTGGCTGATACTCGGCGCCGGAACCTCACTGATCAACACGCCCTCCTCAAGGCTGCTCGCGGAAGCCTCCACGCCAACGAACCGGAACCTCGTCTACACCGCCCAATTTGCGCTATCCCACGCCTGCTTCCTCATCACCTACCCGCTCGCCGGATGGCTGGGCGCCACAAGCCTTCCCGCCGCCGCCGAAGCCCTTGCGGGCGTCGGCGTCCTCGGCACAATCGCTGCGCTCCTCCTCCACCGCCGCCAAACCCCGCCCGCAGACATCGATCACCTCACGACAACGACCTGAAGAACCCACGAAACGCGCGATGGCCGCGGTGGCTTCCACTGAGATCTACCGCCGGCTTCCTCTCCGCCAAGGACGTAGGGCATCTACTGCGCAGCAGTCAAGGCGGTCATAGAAGAGTCGGCTGCCGACGGAATTGGCTAGAGAACCCGCCACATCGCTGGTGGGACGATCAGCGGGCGGCATATTCAGTGGTTGCGGACATGCACCAGAGACCGCGATTCGACCCAGATCGTGTACCCGCAAGCGCGGCGAGGGGTCACATACAGGAGCGTTTGGCGGTGCGTCAGCCGTGGCCGATGTTGAGCGCGGCGAGTTGGTCGGAGGTGCCGCGCGCGATTAGGCGCAATTCCTCATCGCTTTCCTCGGTGCTCCAATCCACGAACGCGCAGCAGCGCCGTTCGACCGCGACGAGGTCTCGCAGGCGCAAGATTGAGTCCTCGACTTTCGCGTAGTGAACGGTGAGTTGTGTGTCGGTGCGTTCGGAGGACTGCGCGTAGTCGGCGTCGAAGGCCTGCCACTTCTCAACCTGCGCCTTGGCCTCGGCGATGGTGGGCAGAGTGCACGCGATCGGAGCTTCGTTGAAGGGGCCGTTGTGTGTCATCGAACCGTCGCCTCTACCTCTTCGTTGTCGAGGTCCTCGAGGACTTCGAACGGGGACTCCACATCGCCGCGCCACGCCTCGATGCCTTCACGGATTGCGAGTACCGCCACGACGAGGGCGGCAACGGAGTCGGCCCACCACCAACCGAACAGGCTGTTGAGGGCGAGGCCGATGAAGACTGCCCCTGAGAGGTAGACGCAGAGGATGAGCTGCCTAGCGTCAGCCATGACGCTCTTGGAATCCAGCTCTCGACCGGTGCGCACCTCGAACCAGGCAAGCAGCGGCATGATGACCAGGCTGAGTGCCGTGATCCCGAGCCCGAATGGGCTGTGCGCGGGCCCCTCCACCCGAATAAGGCTCAGGACAGCATCGATTGAGACGTAGGCGGCGAGGGCGAAGAAAGCGAGGCCGATCACCCGCACCGTAACTTTCTCCCAGCGCTCCGGATCTTTCCGCGTGAACTGCCATGCGATCGCGGCCGCAGACAGCACTTCCACGATGGAATCAAGGCCAAACCCGATCAGGGCCGCGGAGGATGCGACAGTACCTGCCCACACCGCCACGATGGCTTCGATCACGTTGTACGTGATCGTAAACCCCACGATGAAACGGACGCGACGGTGCAGCCTAGAGCGACGTTCAGCGGTCAGGGATGTGCTCATGCGTTCACTGCCGTTCCGCAGCATCCAGGGACGCTGCACGATTCATCGACGCACGGGGCGTTCTCGTCAACAGATAGCGTCACATCCACGAGAGCGGTGAGAGCGGCCGCCAAGTGAGGGTCGGCGATTTCGTATCGCGTCTGCCGGCCCTCCGGCTCTGCCACGACAATCCCGCAGTCCCGCAGACAGGTCAGGTGGTTAGAGACATTCGACCGGGATAGATCCAACGATCGCGAGAGCACGGCCGGGTAGCTCGACCCGCCGAGCAGCGTCATCAGGATTCGAGAGCGGGTCGGATCGGCCATCGCTCGACCGAGACGGTTCATCACATCGATACGAGAAGCTATAGTCAGCATTTGATGACTATACAGTGAGCAATGACCAATTGGAAGCTTGGAGAATGAACGACATGCGCTCAAGGGTGGAATGGCTGGAACGATACCAGGTCGCGCTTTACCTCATCGCCCTTCTCGTCGGAGCGGGAGTCGGCCTGCTGGTCCCTGGTGTCGCGCACCCGGCCGAGGGCGCGATCAACCCTGTGCTCGGGCCACTGCTCTACGCGACATTCCTCGGAGTGCCGTTCGCAAAGATAGGCCAGGCTTTCCGCGACTGGCGCTTCCTGATCACGGTGCTCGTGGTGAACTTCGCCCTCGTTCCGGTGGTCGTGTTCCTCCTGTCGCGCATCGTCGCACACGATCAAGTCCTGCTGGTCGGTGTGCTGTTCGTGTTGCTGACACCATGCGTGGACTACGTCATCGTGTTCACCGGGGTCGCCGGTGGTGCCAGAGACCGGCTCCTCGCCGCAGCACCACTACTGATGCTCGTGCAGATGCTCCTACTCCCGGTCTACCTGTGGCTGTTCGTCGGCAATGAGTTCGTCCGCGCCGTCGACCTTGCCCCGTTCGTCGAAGCTTTCCTACTACTCATCGCGCTACCTCTCATCGCCGCCGGGCTGACCCAGTTTCTCGCAGTCCGCACCCGCGCTGGAAAGGTCCTGCAGGAGATCGTACTGGGGGCGATGGTGCCACTGATGATGCTGACCCTTGCGGTAGTTGTCGTCTCACAAATCGGCGGCGTCTGGCAACAACTCGCTTCGTTGCTCCGGGCCATCCCGGTTTTCTTTTTGTTCGCCGCGGCCATGATCCCCATTGGTGCTGCAGCAGGGAGGATCGCTCGACTTGACGTTGCAGGGCGTCGAGCGATCGTGTTCAGCGGCGCCACGCGCAACTCCCTGGTTGTCCTCCCGCTCGTCCTTGCGCTGCCGGCAATCTTCGACCTTGCCCCGCTCGTCGTCGTCACGCAGACGCTCGTCGAGCTCGTCGCCATGGTTCTCTTCGTCCGACTCATCCCGCGCCTACTCCCGGCCCATGCCTCGGAACGTGCGGACTCCTAACCGCGTTGGACCTGGACGCTCCGACACCTTCCACGACGTCAGCGACTATGCAGTTGCATCAGGCGATCATTACTTGGAAGCGCGTCTTTACCGAAGGCTGCCAAGCACAGGCCACCGAGACTCGCAAGCTGGACGCCCACCGGGACTCCTGCCCCGGAATGACACACCGGTGCCGACGCGTGTGGTTCCGGCAGGCGGACATTCCCGTAAGACCCGCCCGAGAAAATGCCTGGTCAGGGGACGCTAAACGCTACAGCGGATCCGGTGATGAACTGCTCGCCGGGTCCGCTCAGTTTGCTTACTTTCCCGTGTCCCACGCGTGGGTGTTCTTCGTGTGGGCGAGGCGGCAGGAGTCGCTGCCGGTTTCGATGATGTTGCCGCCGAAGGTGAGACGGTCCACGATCGCAGCGCAAAGCCGCGGATCAGTGAGAGTCTTCGTCCAGCCGGAGAACGACGAGGCAGCCTTCGAGTCTAACCCCCAACGGGTTCCTCACGAAGCCGGTCGGACTAGCTCGACTCGTCACCGATCCACGGGCGGTGCTTGACTCCCTTGACGCGCAGCAATAGCACACGGTCCAGCCTGGGCACCCCCGACGAACGATCAAAGCAAATACGAGAATCCTCGGTCCGGAAGTTGTAGACCCGGCCGTCGACGGTCACGTCCAGCCCGTACCTGGAGTGCATTGTGCAATGGCGCGGGTACCCGCGCACCTCTGTGGCATGAGCAATAGCCCTGCAGGAACGCCACTCGGATCGCCCATCGCTTTCCCCCTCGCAGTCATCACGGTCAGCGAGCGCGGAGCCATAAACGTCAGCTGCAACGGAAACGACTTCCCGCCTCCAACGCCGGACGCGCCTTGGAGCCGCGCACGGTTTGGTGATCTTCTTGATGCGATATCCGAACACCGCTCCCACACCGTCCGAGTTGAGGTGCACGAGTTCGATGGCTCGGTGTTCACCGACATCGTCCATGCGGTGCGACGAGAGCAAGCCATCGCAGACGTTCAGTCACCCAGCACGATGCGGCGAGCGCGGCACCGCCCAACGGATCAGCTGATCGAGGTCACCGGGTCCGGATTCGTCCCTGGCGAGGACGTCACCGTCGCGCTGTCAGTCTCCAGTGCTGAAGGATCCGCTGACGGGAGCGCTCGTGCGGTCATCGATATGAGCCAACTCGTGGATCACCGATCGGAGATATTGCTCATCGGACGCGTCTCCGGCGTCATCGTCACCGAATCTTTGCCATCGTGAGTACCCCACACGGTCAGGGTCGGGGTTTCGGCGATGAGTTGACCAACTTCCTGATGATCGCGTTGATCGCAGTCTTCGGGGTCGCCGTCGTCTTGCGAGCTGCGGGTTCCGTTGCGGCATTCCTCGCTGGCACTGCGCAACCTCAGGTCGGGATTGCTGGCGGAGTCACCCTGCTGTTCAGCCCGACAAATCCGGCCGAGGTGCTGCAGGCGCCCGGTCTGAATGCAATTCTCTACTGGTCGATTGCAATACTGCTGCTCCTCATTCTCGGCAGCGCTATCGGGTGGGCTTGGGTCCGTTGGCGTCGGCACTCACACAACGTCGATACCGATCCACGGCGGCTCGCGGGAACTGCCAGCAGTCACGAGGTCGCAACCAGTGCGTCGGCGAAGGCACTCCTGCGCCGAGCTGCGACGCTTCGCCCTTCACTGGAACAGCCAGAACCCGCGGACGTGGGCTACCTGCTCGGGCGCTCGCACGGCAAGCAGGTGTGGGCCAGCGTCGAAGACTCGATCCTTCTCATCGGCCCGCCGCGTTCAGGTAAGGGCCTGCACATTGTGATCCCAGCGATTCTCGATGCGCCGGGTGCAGTGGTGACGACGTCGACCCGGCCCGACAACTTGACGGCAACGATGCGCGCACGCGAACGGTTCGGTCCGGTCGCCGTCTTTGATCCTCAGCATCTTGCTGAAGGCGTCTCCTCTGGGCTGCGGTGGTCGCCTATTCGGGGCTGCGAGGACCCGTTGACCGCGATGATTCGCGCGACTGGTCTTGCAGCGGCCACCGAGCTGTCCGCTGGCGGCGTCGAGGGTGGAGGGTTCTGGGAAGGAAAGACCCGCATCGCTCTGCAGGCGCTCCTACATGCGGCCGCGCTCGATCATCGAAGTCCGGCTGAGCTGTTCCGATGGACCCTCGACCCATCAGCCGCCGCGGAGGCAGTCGCCATCCTGACGGGCTCACCGCTGGCAGCCACGGGGTGGGCGGATTCGCTGGAGGCAACGCTCGACGCCGACCCGCGCACGCGCGACAGTATCTGGCAGGGTGTTTCGCTCGCATTGTCGGCGCTGGCCGACCCCAGAGTGCTAGATGCTGTCAGCCCGGCAGAAGGCGAGCAGTTCGATCCCGAGCGTTTCATCCGCGACCGTGGCACGCTGTATCTTCTGGCGACCGGCGTTGGGGCCGGGAACAGCGCAGCTCTCGTCGCAGCTCTCGTTGAAGACCTTGTCGAGACCGCCCGCCGAATGGCTGCTCGATCACCCGGCGCACGGCTCGATCCGCCGCTACTGTTTGCGCTCGACGAGATCGGAAACCTTGCGCCGCTACCCTCACTGCCCACACTCATGGCAGAAGGTGGCGGCACCGGGATCACAACGATGCCGGTGCTTCAATCCCTTGCCCAGGCGCGGGACAAGTGGTCTGAGAACAAGTCGGCAGCGATCTGGGACGCCAGTATCGCGAAGATCATCCTTGGAGGCGCCTCGAACTCACGAGACCTTCAAGACCTCTCCACGCTGATCGGCGAACGCGACGAGTTCACCGACTCCGTCACGCTCGGTGACCATGGCTCGCGTTCCAACCAGCGTTCCATCCGTCGCGTACCGATCCTGCCGCCCGACCGCATTCGCACGTTGCCGTTTGGCACCGGGGTCATCTTGCTCCGGTCGGCGCCCCCGATCGTCACTGACCTCCACCCCTGGCCCAAGCGCCCCGACGGTCAACAGCTCAAAGCGGATCGTGCAGCGGTTGAGTCGCTGTTGAGACGCCCTGCCACGCCATGATCCGCGCTGGGGCGCAGCGCGCACCTGTCTGTTGCAGCGGCCATCACATCCGATGGCCGCCCCAACAAATCAAGGAGTCGTCATGTCCATCGACACCCAGCAAGCCATCACAGGATTCATCGCGACCGAGCCCCGTCTGACCTACACCGAGGACGGCACCGCGCGGTTCTACGCGCGGATCGGCATAGAGCATTCTCAGCAGACCCCAGACGGAAGTTTCACGCAGCTCGACCCGTCCTTCCACGACATGAGCGCCTTCCGGCGCGCAGCCGAAGAAGGAGTCGCGCGATTCCACAAGGGCGACAAGTTCATCGCCACTGGACGCGTGCGCGAGTACAGCTACGAGAAGGACGGCCAGAGCGTCGCGGCCGAGGAGTTCATTGTCTCCCGCTTCGGTCACGACGTCGCACGCACCCAATACGAGGTCGATCGCGGACCCCATCGCGACAGCAACATGCGCGAGGCGACCGGTCGTGATGCGTCCCCTTTTGAAGCCCCCGCCCGAGCACGAGCGCAGTCAGATGCCGCTCCTGCGGTCAGCATCTGAGCAGGAGCGGTCATCATGAGTGACTTCGTTCCCACCGCTGAAGCACACGAAGGGCGCGACGAGGATGACGACGACGAATCGCTGGTCGCTGAACCACCGCATCCGATCAACTGGAATCTCCTCACCGCGAACGACGCGGAGGTTGAGTGGCTGGAGCTGAATCGCTGGGTCTACTGGCTCCGCCGCACTTACGGACTCCCCGCCGCAGTGATCCCGCCCTACTGGCATCGTCACCCCGAACTCGTGTGGGAGCTGTCAGCGCTGCACCTGCACTGGCTGTGCGCCTACGACCCCAACCAAAACGGATCCGCACCACTGGGGTGGCATCGCGATTTTGCGGATGCTCGCCTCCGCCTCCGGGACTGGGTAGCTACTTCCGGGACCCGACTCGATCGTGATCGCCCCACACGGCAAGCCACCTGGCCCGGGGAGGAGCCGCCTACTCCCTCTGAAGAGTCAATGATCACCGACCGGGAAGCCGACTTTGTCGAATTCGTCGTTGATGATGTTCAGCATCGTCAAACGGCTGAGGACGAGTTCTACCGTTCGCTCGGCGATCCTCCGCTGGAGGAGTCATGAGCAACGCGGTCGAGGCGACTGCGCCCGTCTCACCATTGCTGGATAGCCGAGAGGTCGCCTCGTACCTGAAGGTCTCCGAATCGACATTGTCTCGATGGCGCTCCGCGGAGACCGGGCCACCATTCATCAAGCTCGGCGGTATCGCCCGATACCGGCTCGAAGCCATCGACCAATGGCTACAGAACTTGGAGCCGCACCATGGCGCGCCCAGTTGAGCCGATGCCAGAGTCCTCACCCCGACCGGTGCCACCGATCGGGGTGAGGATCTCCACCGACATGGAACGACGCTCCTACGGAATTCGAGCGCGGGCACGCTGGACCGATCCGCTCACCAAGCAACGCGTGATCCGTACCGAAATCGTAAAAGACGAGGCAACCGCACGCGCATTCTTCGAAACGCTCCGGAACTCTTCGGTCAAGGGAATGGACGTCTCGATGACGCTCCTGGAGTTCTTTACCTCGATCGAGGATCGATGGGCACGCGGCCTCGATATGACCTCCACCGGAGACAACTACCGGTACGGTCTTCGGCTCCGAGTGCTCCCGGCGCTTGGCCATCTGCCCGTCACTCAGATCACCGCGGGAATGATCGACCGCACGATCGACGACTGGGAGAAGCAGTACGGCGCATCGACGATTAAGAACACCATCGCCCCACTCGTGCGGGTACTCGACGAAGCCGTTCGCGACGGCCTGATCACAATCAATCCCGCCAAACACCGGGCGAAGCGGAGTCTCCACAGAAACGCCTTCCGAATCCAACCCGCCGAAGATGCTGCCCCGCGCGCGCACGCGATCCCTGATCTGCAGAAACTGAACCAGCTCGCCTCCGCCTGCGGCACTGTCCATCAGTCCTATTCAGACTTCGTGATGCTCGCCGCTCTACTGGCAGCTCGTTCTTCCGAAGTCTCCGGGCTTCAAGTCGGAGACGTGGACTTCACAAAGAACCTCGTCATCATCAGACGACAGGTCTTTCCCGGCAGGGGCGGCCTCATCACCAAGCCAACCAAAAGCCGCAAAGAGCGTCGCGTGCCGATTCTCGACCCACTCCGGCCAGTCCTGAAACGACTCTGCGCGTTCAAGCAATCAGACGCACCACTCCTCGTCGGTCCGCGTGGCGGTTTCCTTACGACAGCCACCGTTCGCGACGCCACCAGCTGGGACCAGGTTGTTGCTGACCTCGGCCTGCCCAATCTCACACGACACGGTCTCCGACACACCGGCGCCACCTGGCTCGCCGACGCCGGAGTCCCCCTCCATGTCCTCCAAGAGATCCTCGGACACGCCTCAATCGAGACCACTCGCGGCTACCTCCACCCCGATGACCGCCACCTCGCCTCCGCCGCAGAACAAGCCAACGCCTTCCTCAGCAGAGACACTCCTCGGAACCCATCGCGACGACCGCGGCAGGGCACGGGACGCGGGCTGTGACCCGCTCCGTCGCCGGTATTCACCGTTCTGGTCCCCTTTTGGTCCCCTTATCCACAGACAGGGCATCGCGACGGATTCTGTCATCCACGGGTCGACCACGCCAACCTGTCCGGGGGGACCAGAGGGGGACCAGAGAAAACGACGTTCAGAAACAACAAATCCCTGATGAAAATTGCTTCTCATCAGGGATTTTCTGTCGGGCTGACAGGATTTGAACCTGCGACCCCTTGACCCCCAGTCAAGTGCGCTACCAAGCTGCGCCACAGCCCGTGGCATTGTTTTTCAGTTGTTCGGGCCGACCGAAGAGTGGTAAACCACTTAACCCCCAGTCAAGTGCGCTACCAAGCTGCGCCACAGCCCGTGGCTTGTCGCCGCCGGCCCCGCAGGACCAGTGGCAACCGGAACAGCTTACCGTGTTTTGGCGGCCACCGAAGACACCGGCCGGCCTGAGCATCCGCGAATCGCATCCGCACATCGACGCAACATAGCGAGCTGCGCGGGGATAGGGTCGCCCGAGCTGTCTGCCCGCACTTTGGGGTACAAAGTCCTCTTTTAGGGGGACACGGTTCGTGGTTTGCTTGGAGACAAGACATCACGGAAGGGACACCACGATGTCGGACCCGACAACCATCGGCGTAACGTCGCCGACCGGTGGACAACGAGAACGGATTCTCGCAGCCGCCACCGAAGCCTTCGCCGCGCGCGGATACCACCACACCAGCATCGAAGAGATCTGCTCCGAATCAGGGGTCGACAGCCGCAGCATCCTCGCGCTGTTCCCCGACAAGTACGAACTCTTCCACCAGGTCGTGCTCGGCGCCGCCGACACCCAGCTGCGGGCAGCGCAGAGCGCCAGCAACCCCACAACGGATGCCCGCCAGGCCCGCGCCGCCCTGCTGGCCGTCATCGAGGCGGTCGCCCGCAGCAGCATCAGCTCTCGCGCATCCGGCGGCTTCTACCGCGGCGAGAGCCGCTACCTCCGCCCCGCGCACCTGCAGGAACTGCGCAACCGACTCGCCGATCTGCGCCGCACCGTGCGCGAACCGCTGCAACGCCTGCGACCCTGCCTCAGCGACGGCGACGCCGAACTGATGAGCGCCGCAGCGCTCAGCGCCATCGCCAGCATCACCATCCACCCCACAACGCTGCCCGCAGCAAAGATGATGACCCTGCTCACCGTGTCGGCCATGCGCATCCTCGAAAGCGACCCGGCAGACCGACCGGATGCAACACCCGGCATGCCGCACGGTGAGCAGCACCACCCCCTCGCGCAGGCGCCCACCCGCCGCTGGCAGCCCGACACCAGCCCGCGCGGCACCATCCTCGCCACCGCCATCCAGCTGTTCCACGTCCACGGCTTCAACGCGGTCACCATCGACGACATCGCGAACGCGATCGGCATCATCCCGCAGCAGGTCACCCAGCACTTCCCCACCACCTCGGACCTGCTGCGCGACGCCTGCCTCGAAAGCTACCGGGTGCTCGACGCCACAATGCAGAACGCGCTCACCAGCAGCGACATGCCCGGCGACATCCTCGCCGCGCTCAGCCGCGGCTACGTGCGCCACTCCTTCGCCGACACCGAGATGATGTCGGTGTTCCTCAACGACGCCCGCAACCTGGTCGACGACAACCAGGAGAAGATGCTCGAACTGCAGCGCCACTTCATCAGCCAGTGGGTGCGCACCCTCTGGCAGGTGCGGCCAGAACTCTCCTCCCCCGAAGCCCAGTTCCTGGTGTTCGCCGGGCTCAGCATCGTCGCCGACCTCGGCCGCCTCGTGCAGTGGGAGAACGACCCGACCGTCAGAGCCAAGATCGAAAAGCTCGTGCTCTCCGCCATGGCGAACCGCTACTGAGCAGGCCAGCGCCTCCTACCGGAACGACTCCCCCGCCTCCGCACGCCGCAGCAGCGACGCTGGCGGTGTGAACTGCTCACCGAACAGCGCCTCCAGCTCGCGCGCCCGCGCCACAAAACCGGGCAGGCCGCCCTCGAACTGGTCGATGAACTGCAGCACACCGCCCGTCCACAACGGAAAACCGATGCCCAGCAGCGAGCCCACATTCGCATCCGCCACCGACGACAGCACACCCTCGTCCAGGCAGCGCACCGACTCGATCGCCTCCGCGAACAGCATCCGATGCTGCAGGTCGCGGAACGCCGTCGCATCCACCGGTACCGCCTCCGCCCGACCCCTCGCCGGCGGCTCCACCGCGCCGAAGGCCTGCCGCAGCCCCGGCCACAGGCCCACCCTGCGCCCTTCCACATAGTCGTAGAAACCAGCGCCAGACGAGCGCCCGCGGCGGTCGAACTCGTCGATCATGCGATCGAGCACCACCGCCGAAGCATGCTCCGGCCGGTCATTGATCGTGCGCGCCAGCGTCAACGTCAACTCGTCCACCAGCTGCAGCGGCCCCGACGGGTAGCCGGCCTGCAGCGCCGCCTGCTCCACACTCGACGGCGCGACACCCTCGCCCACCGCCGCGACCGCCTCCGTCAGGTAGCGCATGATCACCCGCGAGGTGAAGAAGCCGCGCGAATCATTCACCACGATCGGCGTCTTGCCCAGCTGCAGCACGAAGTCGAACGCCCTCGCCAGCGTCACATCAGAGGTCTGCTCGCCGCGCACAATCTCCACCAACGGCATCCGGTGCACGGGCGAGAAGAAATGGATGCCGATGAAATCTGCCGGCCGCGACACCGCCTCCGCCAGCTGCGTGATCGGCAACGTCGACGTGTTCGAGCCGAGCAGCGCATCCGGCCCCACGACAGGCTCCACCTCGCGGAACACCTGCTGCTTCACGTCAACACCCTCGAACACGGCCTCGACCACGATGTCCACGTCGGCCAGATCGTCGACAGACGCGGTCGGGCGGATGCGATCCATCAGCTGCGCAGACCGCTCCGGCGAGGTGCGGCCCCGTTCGATGGCGCGCTGCTCCAACGCTGCCGCGTGCGCCCTACCGTGCTCGGCCGCCTCCAGCGTCACGTCTCTCAGCACAACATCCGCCCCCGCCTTCGCGGCGGCGTAGGCGATGCCGGCGCCCATCATGCCGGCGCCGAGCACGCCCACGCGCGAGGTTGACCACTTCGGCACCTGAGCGGGCCGGCTGGCGCCCGCCATGATCTGTTGCATGTCGAAGAAGAATGCGCCGGTCATGTTCTTCGCCACCGGCCCGATGACGAGGCTCACGAAATAGCGTGTCTCCACCAGCAGAGCCGTGTCCACATCGACGAAGGATCCCTCCACCGCTGCTGCGAGGGCGGCCCTCGGCGCCGGCATCGGCGCCCCCTTCAGCTGGCGGCGCAGCATCGCCGGCATCGCTGTCAGCGTCGCGCCCATCGACGCCGGCTCACCGCCCGGCAGCCGAAAACCTTTCTCATCCCACGGCTTCACCGGTGACGGGTTCGAGGCGATCCATTGCTTCGCGGCGGGCACCAGAGCCTCCGCATCCGCAACCAGCTCGTCGATCAGTCCCGCGGCGAGCGCATCGCGCGCACCGAAACGGGTGCCCGGCAGAACAATGTCGGTGAGGGCGCGTTGCACACCGAGCATGCGCACCAGCCGGGTGATGCCGCCGGCACCAGGGAACAGGCCCAGCGTGACCTCCGGCAGCCCGAAGCGGCTACGCGGCGCATCCACTGCGATGCGCCGGTGGGTCGCCAGCGCCAACTCGAGGCCGCCCCCCAACGCAGTGCCCGACATGGCCGCGACGACAGGTCTGCCCAGGGTCTCGAGCCGCCGGAACTGCGCCTTCACGCGGGAGATGAAATCGTGGATGCGCTCAGCATCATGCGGCCCGGCATCCCGCAGCATCTGCAGATCGGCGCCCGCGCTGAACGTCTTCTTGGCACTCAGCAGCACAACGCCGGCGATCGAGTCGCGCTCCGCCTCGAGCCGGTCGAGTGTGTGCCCCATCGACGAGATGTACGTCTCGTTGATGGTGTTGATGGATGCGTTCGGGTCGTCCATCGTCAGAATCACGACGCCGTCGTCATGCTGCTCCCAGCGGATCATGGTCACACCCTCTCGATGATCGTTGCGATGCCCATACCCGAGCCGATACAGAGCGTTGCGAGGCCATACCGCAGGCCGCGCAGCTCCAACTCGTCAAGCAGGGTGCCCAGGATGATCGCACCGGTCGCCCCCAGTGGGTGACCCATCGCAATCGCCCCGCCGTTCACGTTGACCTTCTCCGGGGGGATGTCCAGGTCGCGCATCCACTTCAGCACAACAGCCGCGAACGCCTCATTCAGCTCGAACAGGTCGATGTCGTCGACTGTGAGCCCCGCACGCTCAAGCACTTTGCGTGTTGCGGGCGTCGGGCCCGTCAGCATGATGGTTGGCTCACTACCCACCACAGCCTGGGCGACGATTCGCGCCCGCGGGGCCACGCCCATCCGCCGCCCCGCGTCCTCATCGCCGATGAGCATGATCGCCGCACCGTCGACGATCCCCGACGAGTTCGCCGCCGTGTGAACGTGGTCGATGCGCTCCACCCAGTGGTACTTCTGCAGGGCGACCGCGTCGAAACCAAACTGCTCCCCCATGCCGGCGAAGGCCGGCGACAACCCAGAGAGCGACTCGACCGTCGCGCCCGGCCTGCGATGCTCGTCGTGAGCCAGCACGGGCAGGCCGTTCATGTCGACCACGGGCACGATCGAACGGTCGAAGCGGCCGGCACGCCACGCGGCATCCGCCTTCTCCTGCGACCCGACGGCGAAGGCGTCGACATCCGCGCGGCTGAAGCCTTCCAGCGTGGCGATCAGGTCGGCACCGATGCCCTGCGGCACGAAATAGCCGTCATAGGCGGTCGTCGGGTCCTGCCCGATTGCTCCCCCGTCCGAACCGATCGGCACGCGCGACATCGACTCCACCCCGCCGGCAACGATCAACGAATCGCCTCCGCCGGCAACCCTCGCCGCAGCCAGGTTCACCGCCTCGAGACCGGATGCGCAGAAACGGTTCACCTGCACGCCCGGCACCTCCTGCGGCAGCCCCGCCACCAGCGCTGCCGTGCGCGCGATGTCTCCGCCCTGCTCCCCCACCGGCGACACAACACCGAAGATCACATCATCGATACGTCCGGTGTCGAGCCCGGGGTTGCGAGGCACCAGCTCGCGCAGCAGCCCTGCCGCCAGATCGACCGGCTTTGTGCCGTGCAGCGCACCGCCCCTGTTCTTACCGCGCGGGGTTCGCAGCGCGTCAAAGATGAAAGCCTGCCCTGCCATTGACATCTCCTTCGATGCTTGTAGCGTTCAACCGCAGCGTGTTCAGCGAGCGTTGCGCGCCAACCGTTCTGTTACAGCCTCGACCTCAGCTGCGGCCACGACTCCTCGAAACGCGGGTGCAGTGGCAGGTCAAGTACGCGGTCGAGCGCGATCCACTGCAGGTCGAGACTCTCCGGGTCGGTGATCTGCGGCTCGAACGGGCGCGTCACCTCCACAGCGACGGTCGTGTACGACCAGTAGCCCAGATCGAGAACGCTCTCGAACAGTGGCCGCACTGCATCCTCCGGAACGGCCGCCTCCTCGCCCGCCTCGCGCAGCGCCGCCTCCAGTGCCGACTCGTGCTCGTGGCGCGCCCCACCCGGCAACCCCCAGGTGCCGCCGAAGTGACTCCACTCGGCCCGGTGCTGCAGCAGGATGCCGCGCTCCCGATCGATGACCAGCAACCCGGCCGCGCCGAACAGACCCCAATAGCGGTCACCGTTCGGCCCCTCAACCCAGGCGTCGCCCGAATCACGGGGCCTGAAAGTCGGCGGCTGCGTCATGCATCCACTCTCTCACGATGCGGTGGCCGGTGGCCGGTCCGATCGCAATCGGGAGTAACTCGGCGGCAGATCTCGAGACTGGCGCCCCAGAGGGCACCACCTCGATCAGCGGCCTCGCGGGTCGAGGGTTGCCGTCCACACCTCGCGGGTCGAGGGATCGCCGTCTACGGCGATCGTCTCGAGACCCAGCTCACGTCCGTTACAGCAGTTCCGCCGCGAGCAGCT
Source organism: Homoserinimonas aerilata (assembly GCF_006716125.1). Taxonomy (NCBI): domain Bacteria; kingdom Bacillati; phylum Actinomycetota; class Actinomycetes; order Micrococcales; family Microbacteriaceae; genus Homoserinimonas; species Homoserinimonas aerilata. The sequence continues at coordinate 1,453,144 of NZ_VFOM01000001.1, forward strand.
CGAGCGCTCTCACACGTGCCGGTGCGGTGCGGGGGTCGTCGTTGTTGTGCGCCGAAAGCCCGGGCACAACCATGACCTCGTCGACGCCGAGTGTCGTCGCGAGCGTGCGGATGCGTGCGGCCGCGTTCACAGGCTCGTCGATGACCCAGCGCTCCAGCATGGAGTCGACGAGTTGCTGCTGCGCTGGCGGCAGTTCGGTCGCGGCGGCCTCTTCGATGGTGGCGAGTGGTCCGAGTGGCTGGCCGCTGCGCAGTCTCGCCATCTGCTGCAGTTGCGGCAGTGCGGCGGCGTGCGCTTCTGCTGCGGTCTCGGCGACGGAAACGTTGAGGGTGAGGAACGTGCGCGGCTCTTTCAGGGTCTCGGATGCTTCGAAGCCGTCGCGGTACAGCCCGACGATGCGTTCGGTTCCCTCTCCCGAGAAGTGGTGCGCGAACACGTAGGGCATGCCGAGCCGCGCGGCGAGGCGCGCGGAGAACTCGCTCGATCCGAGCAGCCAGATGTCGGCCACGCTCGTGGCCGCGGGGGTCGCGCTGAGCGTGTACATCTGCCCGTTCGGCAGCCTGAGGGCGGCACCGTCGGCGTCGAGCAGCGCCGCGATGTCCTGCACATGCTGCGGGAAGTCCTCGGGGTTGCTCGTCGTGCCGCTGGTGCGCAGGAACGAGGTGATGACGGGGTCGCTGCCGGGCGCACGCCCCAGCCCGAGGTCGATGCGGCCCGGGTAGGCGGCCTCCAGCAGTGCGAACTGCTCGGCAACGATGAGCGGTGAATGGTTGGGCAGCATGACGCCGCCCGATCCGATGCGGATGCGCTCGGTGTTCGCCGCGAGGATGCCGATGAGCACGGCGGGGTTCGTCGAGGCGACGGCCCGCATGTTGTGGTGCTCGGCGACCCAGTACCGGGTGAAGCCGAGCTCGTCGGCGCGGCGAGCCAGTTCGATCGACGCGGCCACCGCATCCGCTGTCGTCTGCGTGCTGCGCACGGGAATGAGGTCGAGCACCGACAGTGCCAGGCGGGCGTCGGATGCGGCGGGTACGGGCACGTCAGGCAGTGAGTCAGTCATCATCCGGCCCAACAGCGCTACCGCGGCGGGCATTCCCCCGCGTCGTCACTCGATGGCCCCGGTCGTCACTCGACGGCCAGTGCCGCCAGTCGCGCCATGAGCCGGTAGGCGAGCGTCTTGTTCTTCAGCTGGTTGACCGTGCCAGAGATGAACAGTCCCGACTCTGGGGCGTGGAACAGCACCGATCCGGTGGAGCCGCCGTGGCCGAAGAATTCGCGCGGCGCTGCCCCCGGCGACAGCAGTCGCGGCATCGAGAAGCGCATCAGCCCGAGCCCGTAACTCAGCGGGAAGGCGATGCGGCGCCACTCCCCCGTCATCTCGTCGAGCTGCCCGCGGTCGAACAGCTCTCCGCCGAGGAATGCCCGCAGGAACACGATGCCGTCATCCGCGGTCGACACAAGGCTGCCCTGTGCGCGCACGGATGCCATCGTCAGCGGGATGCGCACCGCATCCGGCCCGTTGTGAATGGCGGCGACGGTGTCGTAGCGTTCGACGTCGGCGAGACCGAACGGCCAGCTCGAGGCGAGCGAGAGGGGCGACAGGATGCGTTCGGTCACCGCCTGCTCCCAGCTGCGGCCTGTGAGAACCTCGATGACGCGGCCGAGAAGCAGCGCGTTCGTGTCCGAGTAGAACGCCCGACGTCCGGTGCCCGGCGGGAATGCGGGGCGCAGCTGGGTGCGCACGGTGCTGAGTGCCTGCTCGAAGGTCCAGCCGCGGTCGCGGCGCAGCGCGTCGTCGCGCACCGAAGCCCCATCGTGGGCGCGTCTCTGCTCGAAGTAGTCGGCGAGGCCGGAGGTCTGTGAGAGCAGCTGGCGGGCCGTCAGCTCCTCGCTGCGATCATGTTCACGGTAGACGTGCAGCCCGGCGAGCAGATCGGCGCCGAGGTGAGCTGCGATCGGCTCGTCCAGGTCGAGCAGGCCCTCCTGCCTCAGCTGCAGCGCGAGCGCCGCCGTGTACATGTTGGTGATGGAGCCCACGAAGTACGGCTTCGGCTCCGTCTCGCTCTCGTAACTCCACGACCACCCCGTTTCGGGGCGGGCGAGGGCGAACGACACGGGCCCGATGTCCGGGCGCGCCGAGACGCCGTCGAGCACGGCGCGTAATCGGGTTTCGTCGAGTCCCACGCGCACAGCCTAGATTCTCGAGGCTAACTCCGCTAACCCCCGTGTGGGGCTGGGGACTCAGGGCAGGGCTCAGCGCTTGCGACGCTCGCGCACCCGCATGTTGACCGTGATGGGGGTTCCCTCGAAGCCGAAGATCTCGCGCAGGCGCCGCGTGATGAAGCGGCGGTACTGCGGGTCGAGGAACCCGGTCGTGAACAGCACGAACGTCGGCGGTCGGCTGGATGCCTGGGTGCCGAACAGGATACGCGGCTGCTTTCCGCCGCGCAGCGGGTGCGGGTGCTCCGCGGTGAGCTCGGCGAGCAGGGCGTTGAACTTGCCGGTCGGGATGCGGGTGTCCCACGAGTCGAGTGCCGTCTCGAGGGCGGGCACCAGCTTCTCGAGGTGGCGGCCCGTCTTGGCGGAGATGTTCACGCGCGGCGCCCACGACACATGCGCGAGGTCCTGTTCGATCTCGCGCTCCAGCAGCCCGCGGCGCTCATCGTCGAGCAGGTCCCACTTGTTGAATGCCAGCACGAGGGCGCGACCCGATTCGAGCACCAGCTCGATGATCCGCAGGTCCTGCACGCTGATCGGCTCGGTCACGTCGAGAACGACGACGGCGACCTCCGCCTTCTCGAGCGCCGCGCTGGTGCGCAGGGAGGCGTAGAAGTCGGCGCCCTGCGCCAGATTCACACGACGACGGATGCCTGCGGTGTCGACGAAACGCCACACGCGTCCCGCGATCTCCACCTGCTCGTCAACCGGGTCACGCGTGGTGCCGGCGAGGTCGTTGACGACGACGCGCTCCTCGCCCGCCGCCTTGTTGAGCAGGCTCGACTTGCCCACATTCGGGCGGCCGATGATGGCGACCCTGCGCGGGCCGCCCACTTCTTCCTTCGCCACGGCCGAGACCTCGGGCAGCACGGAGAGCACGTGGTCGAGCAGATCGGCGACGCCGCGCCCGTGCAGGGCAGAGACCGGCCACGGCTCCCCCAGCCCGAGGCCCCACAGCGCTGCGGCTTCGGCCTCCTGGCGCACATCGTCGACCTTGTTGGCGACCAGGATGACGGGCTTCTTCGTCTGGCGGAGCATCCGCACAACATGCTCGTCGGTTGAGGTGGCGCCGACGTTCGCGTCGACGACGAACAGCACCGCGTCGGCGAGGTCGACCGCGACCTCGGCCTGCGCGGCGACGGAGGCGTCGATGCCCTTGGCGTCGGGCTCCCAGCCGCCCGTGTCGACGAGGCTGAAGCGGCGTTCGTTCCATTCGGCCTTGTAGGTGACCCGGTCACGCGTGACGCCGGGGGTGTCCTCCACGACGGCCTCGCGGCGGCCGAGGATGCGGTTCACGAGCGCCGACTTGCCCACGTTCGGGCGACCGACGATCGCGAGCACGGGCAGCGCCGGCAGGTACACGACCTGGTCGGGGTCGCCCTCGGTCGCGTCGAGGATGTCGAAGTCCTCAGCCTCGAGGTCATACTCGTCGAGGCCAGCCCGCAGCGCGCGCGCCCGGATGGCGGCATCGTCGTCGGTGATCGACGAGATGCGCTCGGCAAGCTGCTCGTCGAGCTCGGGAAAGTCGTCGTCGGCCGTCTCGTTGGCTGGCGTGTCGTCGTGTCGCATGGTGGGGTCCTTTGGGTGGCGTCGCGCTCGTCAGCCGCTCGTGCGGCGAACAAGGCCCACGACGGCCTGGATCGTCTGGTCGAAGTCCAGATCGGTTGAATCTATTGTCGTCACGCCGTCTGCGGCGTTCATGAAGTCCACGACGCGCGAATCCTGTGCATCGCGCGAACTGAGGTGCTTCGCCACCTCCTGGGCCGATTGCCCGGAGATCTCGGCGGAGCGCCTCGCCATTCTAGCTTCTTCGGATGCGGTGAGCAGAATCCGCACCGGTGCATCCGGCGACACCACGGTGGTGATGTCGCGGCCCTCGGTGATGATGCCGGGTCGCTCGCTCGACGAGATCACGTGACGGAACAGCTCGACGAGGTACGCGCGCACCGGCAGCATCCGGGCGATCCTGCTGACGACGGCAGAGATGCGCGGTTCACGGATGGCCGCCTCGACGTCGACGTCGCCCACCCGCACGAAGTAGGCGTCGGGGTCGATGCCGATGCCGTAGTCGAAGTCGGCGAGCGCGGCGACGACCGCCGCCTCGTCGTCGAGGTCGATTCCGCGCTCGAGCACGAACCAGGCGAGCGCCCGGTACGCGGCGCCCGAATCCTGGTAGTCGAAGCCGAGCTGTCGGGCTGCCGCCCTGCTCACGCTCGACTTGCCGCTGCCGGCGGGGCCGTCGATCGCGACGACCGTGCGCCCCTGTGCTGTCGTGTCGTTCACTGGTAGGCCCCCGCGATCTTCCATCCGCGCTCCTCGAGTTCCGAGACGAGACGCTCCTCGGCCTCGGGCAGCACCGCGATCTCGGCGAGACCGATCTGGGCTCCCGGCGAGTGCTCCAGCCGAAGGTCCTCCATGTTCACTCCCAGTTCGCCGATCTCGGTGAGCAGTCGCGCAAGCTCCCCCGGCCGGTCGTCGATCTTCACCACGATCTGGGCGAAGCGCCGATCCTGCCCGTGCTTGCCCGGCAGCCTTGACACGCCGTTGTTGCCGCCGGCGAGGATCTGCGCGAGCGACTTGCGGGCGCCGCGGGCCTCCTGGTCGCTGAGCGCGTGGATCATGACGTCGAGGTCGGTGCGGAAGTCGCGCAGCACCTCGATGATGTACTGCGAGTTGGCGCCCATGATCTGCACCCACAGTTCGGGCGCGCTGGCCGCGATGCGGGTGGTGTCGCGCAGCCCCTGCCCGGCGAGCTCCAGCGAGCCGGGGTTCGCATCGACGAGGCGACGGGCGAGCAGGGTCGAGATCGCCTGCGGCGCGTGCGAGACGAGGGCGACCGCCCGGTCGTGGTCTTCGGCAGACATGGCGACGGGCACGGCGCCCAGGTCGAGCACGAGATGCTCGATCACGGCGATCTGCGCCGCCGGGATGCCCGCATGCGCGGTGATCACCCAGGGCCGGCCGATGAACAGATCGGCGCGGGCCGAGATCGCTCCCCCACGCTCACGTCCGGCGAGCGGATGCGATCCGATGTAGCGGGAGACGTCGGCACCGACGACCCGCAGTTCGGCGAGCGGCGCGACCTTGACGCTGGCGACATCCGTGACGAGCGCGTCGGGGTAGGCCTTCAGTTCCTGCGCCACGACCTCGGCCGTGAGATCCGGCGGCACCGCCACCACGATGAGCGCCGGCGAGTCTGTGGCGTGCGCGGCACGCCCCGCCCCGTAGTCGATGGCGAGCCGCAGATTCGAGGGCGACGCGTCGTGCACGATCACATCGACGCCCTTCGCCATGAGCCCGAGCGCGACACTCGCGCCCAGCAACCCCGCGCCGACGACGCGCACGGATCCGACCGTTCGCGCCGTCACCTGCTGTTCGTCCACCGTGCTCACTCCCCGTCGTCCTGCTCGGGTTCCTGCTCCTGAGCGCCGGGCTTCGCCTCGCGGGCGATCGTCAGCAGCTGACCCAGTTCGATTTTAGTGAGGTCGCGGATCTCGCCGGAGGCGAGGGTTCCCAGATGCAGCGGCCCGAACTGCCTGCGCACCAGATCGATGACCGGATGTCCGACCGCGTCGAGCATCCGTCTCACGATGCGATTGCGCCCAGAATGCAGCGTCACCTCGACCATCGTCTCGGTGCCGCTCGAGGCGCCCAGGATGCGCGCCCTGTCGGCCGCGATGGGGCCGTCCTCCAGCTCGACGCCGGCGGTGAGCCTGCCGATGGTCTGCGCCGAGACGCGCCCCTCGACCTTGGCGATGTAGGTCTTCATCACCCCGAACGACGGATGCGCGAGAACGTGCGCGAGATCGCCGTCGTTGGTGAGGATCAGCAGCCCAGAGGTCTGCGCGTCGAGGCGGCCCACGTTGAACAGCCTCTCTTCATAGCGGGAGACGTAGCGTCGCAGGTCGGGCCGGCCGCGCTCATCCTGCAGCGAGCTGACGATCCCGACAGGCTTGTTGAGCATGAGGTAGCGGCGGCTCGTGTCGAGCTGGATGGCGACGCCGTCGACCGAGACCTCGTCGGTGTCGAGCACGCGCCGGCCGAGCTCGGTGACGACCTCGCCGTTGACGGCGACCCGTCCGGCCGAGATGAGGTTCTCGGAGACCCGACGCGAGGCGACCCCTGCGGCAGCCATGAGCTTCTGCAGGCGCACGCCCTCGGGCGATTCCTGGTTCTCGTCAGCGTGCATCATCGAATCCGTCCGTTCCATCGGGCAACAGTGGCGAGATCGGCGGCAGCTCGTCGAGCGAGTTGACCCCCAGCTGCGTGAGCAGCAGTTCGGTCGTCGCGTAGTGGATGGCGCCCGTCTCGGCATCCGTGTACGCCTCGGTCACGAGCCCGCGACCGAGCAGGGTGCGCACGACGGAGTCGACGTTCACGGCCCGGATCGACGCGATGGCGCCGCGGCTGATCGGCTGCTTGTAGGCGATCACGGCGAGCGTCTCGAGCGCCGCCTGAGACAGCCTGCTGGGGCTCTGCGTGAGCACGAAGTCGCGCACGACCTCGTCGTGTTCCTCGCGCACGTACAGGCGCCAGCCTCCGCCGACCTCGCGCAGCTCGAAGCCTCGCCGCGGGCCGCCCGTCTCGCCGTCGTAGTCGGCGACGAGACGATCGATCGACTGCCGCACCGCGGCGACGGGGGCGCCGAGCGCGGTCGCCAGCGCGACGAGGCCCTGCGGCTCGTCGACGACCACGAGGATCGCCTCCAGCCGCCGCTCGAGCTCCGCGGGGGTGGCAGGCTCGGAGCGCGCCTCCGTCTCGGTCCCGTCGATCACGGTCTCGGTCGTGCCTTCGGCCACGGTCTCGCCTTCATCTTCAGTTTCCATAGTCCGCCCCCAGGTTCGCGAGGCTCTCCTCAGACCAGTGTTCCGCCGTCCAGCGCAGCGTCAGCTCGCCGAGCGGCTCGATCTGCTCGAACGAGATCGCGGCACCCCGGTACAGCTCCAGAACGGCCAGGAAGCGGGCGATGACGACGCCCTTCAGCTCGGCCCCGGCGATCAGCTGACGGAACGACATCGGCTCGCCGCGGCGGAGCAGCGCCACGACATGGGCCGCCTGCTCCCGGATGCTCACCAGCGGTGCATGCAGATGGTCCAGCCCCACGGTGGGCAGCTCCCGGGGAGCCATCGCCAGCGCAGCCAGCGCGGCGAAGTCGTCGAGCGACAGGGTCCACACCAGCTCGGGGGTCTGCCTGCGGTACTTCTCCTCCAGCCGCACCGACCGCGTGTGCCTGCTCGCCTCGGCGTCGAGGTGCGAGGAGAACCAGGCCGACGCCTCCTTGAATGCACGGTACTGCAGCAGGCGCGCGAAAAGCAGATCGCGGGCCTCCAGCAGGGCGACGTCCTCGGCGTCGACGAGTTCGCCCTGGGGCAGCAGGCCGACGACCTTCAGGTCGAGCAGCGTGGCCGCGACGACGAGGAACTCGCTCGCCTCGTTGAGGTTGTCTGCCGTGTCGAGCCCGCGGATGTAGGCGATGAACTCGCTCGTGACGAGGCTCAGCGACACCTCGGTGATGTCGAGTTCGTGCTTGCCGATGAGGCTCAGCAGCAGATCGAATGGGCCGTCGAAGACGCCGAGGCTGACACTGAAGCCACCCTCTGAGGCCGCCCCGGTCTCGGTGCCGTCGGCGACCAGCTCAGGCGACTGCGCCACGGGAGATCAACTCACGGGCGAGCTGACGGTACGCCTCCGCAGCCGGATGCTCGGGGGCGAAGGAGGTGATCGGCGCTGCGGCGACCGAGGCATCCGGAAACTTCACGGTACGACCGATGACGGTCTCGAACACCTTCTCGCCGAAGGTCTCGACGACCCGCTCGAGCACCTCACGCGAGTGCAGCGTGCGCGAGTCGTACATGGTCGCCAAGATGCCGTCGAGCCCGATCGCCGGGTTCAGCCGGTCCTTGACCTTCTCGATCGTCTCGATGAGCAGCGCGACGCCGCGCAGGGCGAAGAACTCGCATTCGAGCGGGATGAGGACACCGTGACTGGCGGTGAGGGCGTTCACCGTGAGCAGGCCGAGCGAGGGCTGGCAGTCGATGAGGATGACGTCGTACTCGTCCTTCACCTTGCGCAGCACGCTCGCCAGGATCTGCTCGCGCGCGACCTCGTTGACGAGGTGCACCTCGGCAGCCGAGAGGTCGATGTTCGCGGGAATGACGTCGAGCCCCGGCGTCGAGGTGCTCTGGATGGCCTCATGCGGGTCCTTGATGGAGCCGAGCAGCAGGTCATAGATGTTCGGAACGTCGTGGGTCTGCACGCCGAGACCCGCCGAGAGCGCCCCCTGCGGGTCGAAGTCGATGGCGAGCACGCGGCGCCCGTAGTCGGCGAGTGCCGCCCCGACGCTGATGGTCGTGGTCGTCTTGCCCACGCCGCCCTTCTGGTTGCAGAGGGCGATGATGCGCGCAGGGCCGTGGCCCTTCAGCGGGGCCGGCTCGTCGAAGCTGCGCAGCGGGCGCCCGGTGGGGCCGTTCGGTCGGGTCTCGGTCTGTCGCAACTCGATTCCCTCGAGTTCGGCCGACTTGTTCCGCTGTACCGTCATCCGCCTCATCCTCACAGTAGACGCGCAGGCCCAATCGGATGCTCGGACCGCCGCAGCTCCCGATTCTATCGAGCCTCTCGGCCGCACCCGGCGCGCAACGCGAGGGCGCGTGACAGCTCGCCTCGACCGTTGGTTGAAGGTTGGAGGTCGTCAGCTCACGGTGCAGGCTGCACAGAAGCGGATGCTGCGGCTCGGGCGCCCTACGCACGGGCACGTGCGAGCGCCCCCTCGTGGCGTCTCCGCTGCCAGCCCCGCAAGCGCACGAGCGCCAGCACGAGCAGCACGAGGGCGGCGAGCACGATGAGCTGCGGCCGTGGTCTCCTCAGCGGGCTCCTGCTGCTCCCCTGGCGACTCCTCGGGAGCCTCGTTCGGCTCCTCCGCGGGAACGCCGCTCTCCGTCTCGGCGTCGTCCGGGTAGAAGAGCCCATGCCCCTCGGCGAATATGAGCTCCTGCTCGACAACAGCCCCGTCTCCGTCGACATCCCCGGGCTCCTCCGCCGGGCGAAGGATGGGAGCGTCGAGCGTGGAGCTGGGCTGCGCAGTGCCGTCGATGACGGAGAGGGCGTCGGTGCTTTCGGGGGGAACATGAAGTATTGCTGCGGGAGCGTCGACCCAGTCGACGAGTCTCGGGTCTGAGCGGGCGTCGAGCACGACGATGGTGCGGGGCTGCACGTCCGTGATCGCGGCGATGAGTTGCGTGTGATCGACCGGAAGCGCCCCGTCGATCACGAGCAGAGCCGTTGTCGCGGCACCCATGACCTCAACGGCCGCACTGATCGCCGCCGGTGCGAACCCCGGCGAGACGTCGATGCCGTCCACCGTGAGTCGGGCATCACCCCCACCTTCGATGGCGAACGAATAGCTGCCACTGAGGGGAATCGTCACGACCGTGGACATCCGCGTCATGGATGCCCCGCCGCCGTCGCCGTCCGCCGCATCGCCCGGGAGCGAGAGCACCTCGGCGGGAATCGTCGCCAGCGTCGCAGGTGCGGCGGGCAGCGCGATACCGAGATCGACGAGTGTCACCGTGTGTCCCTCGGCCGTGAGCCGCTCGGCGAGCGGCGGATCGATGGGGAGCACCGCGCTCCCAGCACCGACCTCTCCCTCGTGCTCTGCCGCTTCGGCTTCCGGTTCGGCAACTCCCAGTGTCGAGATGACCGCGATGTTCCCCTCCGAGCCCGTGGGCGAGATCGGATCCACCGGGAGTGCCGGGCCGAAGCCGGGGACGCTCTTGTTGACGAGTAGAACGACGCCGGGGGCGTCATCGGATGCGGAAGTCTCGGCTTCTGAGACGGCAGTCGGCGCCACGAGAATCAGAGCAAGCGATGTGGTCGCGACGAGCGTCAGCCCGGAGCGGGCGCCTCCTGCTCGTGCTGAGTGAAACACTGCGATTCGCCTCCTCGAGACTTTCGCATGCCACGACCCTGTGGTTGGGACGCCACCGGACCAGAGCGACGTGGCTTAATTACCCCCCTTTGGGGCACAGGGGTCAAGGGGGCAAAAAGCTGCCCCCCTTAAGGGGGACGGCTTGAGGGGTTCCTCTAACTCAGCCTCTCAACGGGCGCGAGGATGTGCCGATGTGTACATATCCCGCAGGGTGTCTGCCGTCACCAGGGTGTACAACTGCGTGGTCGAAACGGATGCGTGGCCCAACAGTTCCTGTACGACGCGGACATCGGCGCCCCCCTCGAGAAGGTGCGTCGCGAAGGAGTGTCTCAGCGTGTGAGGCGAGACGTCGACGGTCATGCCGGCCTGCTCGGCCCGTGCCCGGATGACGAGCCACGCGTTCTGACGCGACAGCCGCGCCCCGCGCACCCCCAGGAACAACCCCGGGGTCGCCCTGCCGCGCGCCGAGAGCACGGGGCGCCCCCGCACCAGGTAGGCGTCGATGGCCGAGCGCGCGTAGCTCCCCAGCGGAACCACGCGCTGCTTGCCTCCCTTGCCGAACAGGCGAACCGCATCCCCGTCTCCGTCGTCACCGGCGATGACGTCGTCGACGTTGAGCGTCACCGCCTCTGAGACTCTGGCCCCCGTCGCGTACAGCAGCTCCAGCAGCGCGCGGTCCCGCAGGGACACGACGTCATCACCGGCGGCGGCGTTCAGGATGCTCTCGACCTGCTCGACCGTGATCGCTTTCGGCAGCCTCGACGGCTGCTTCGGTGGTTTCGTGTCGGCCGCCGCATCCGTCTGCGTGAGACCCTCCTCGAGGCAGAAGCGGTGCAGGCCGCGCACCGATGACAGCATCCGGGCCGTCGACGACGCACTCAACGGTGCATCCGCCCGCTCGCGCAGCGACTGCGAGAACGCGGAGACGTCCGCCGGCGTGACCTCGTCGAGGCCGTGGATGCCGCGAGCCTGCACGAAGTCGAGATACACCCGCAGGTCGCGCCGGTACGCAGTGATCGTGTTGATGGCACGCCCTCGCTCGATGGCCAGGTGGCGCAGGTAGCGCTCCACCAGATCCTCGAAGGCGAGTGGCGGCATAGTGGGCCTCAGCCTGCGACGCGGAGAGCCAGCGCGGCCGTCACGAGGATGCCGTTGCGCACGCGATGCTGCGAGATCGCCTCCAGCAGGTCATCGAGCAGCACCCAGCGCAGCTCGATGTCGGCCTCCTCCTCGCTGCGGTCGAACGCGGTGGGCAGCCGCGTCACTCCTGTGGCGAGGTACACGCGCAGAAGTTCGTTGCTGCCGCCGGGCGAGGTGAAGAACTCGGTGAGCAGGCGCCAGTCGCGGGCCTCGAGGTCGGCCTCTTCTGCCAGTTCGCGCTTGGCAGCCTCAAGCGGGTCCTCCCCCGGCACGTCGAGCAGCCCCGCGGGCAGCTCCCAGTCTCGGGTGGCGATCGGATGCCGGTACTGCCTGATCACCAGCACCCGGCCGTCATCGTCCTGGGCCAGTATGGCCACGGCTCCCGTGTGGTCGACGAATTCGCGAACGATCTCGCCGTCGCCGTATGCGAAACGCTCGCGGCGCACATCCCACACGTGGCCGTCGAAGACGACCTCCGATTCGATGACCCGCTGCGGCGCCGGCAGGTCGGAGAGGGGCGCCTCCGGCACTCTAGACTCCGGCCGGCTCTGCGACCTCGAACAGCCTGCTGGAACGCTGACGCTCCAGCGCGGCCGCCACGAGGCCCCGGAACAGCGGATGCGCGCGGTTCGGCCGCGAGCGCAGCTCCGGATGCGCCTGCGTGCCCACATAGAACGGGTGCACGTCGCGCGGCAGCTCGACGAATTCGACGAGGTTTCCGTCGGGTGAGGTTCCGGAGAAGACGAGGCCCGCATCCGCGATCTGCTCACGGTACGCGTTGTTGACCTCGTAGCGGTGGCGGTGACGCTCAGAGATACTGGGGGCCTCGTACAGCTCAGCCACGATCGAGCCTTCGGCGAGGGAGGCCTCGTACAGGCCGAGGCGCATGGTTCCGCCCAGGTCGCCGCCGGCGATGATGTCGACCTGCTCTGCCATCGTCGCGATCACCGGGTATGCGGTCTCGGGGTCGAACTCGGAGGAGGATGCCTCCGCCAGGCCCGCCATGTTGCGGGCGTATTCGACGACCATGCACTGCAGGCCGAGGCACAGGCCGAGCACGGGGATGCCGTTCTCGCGTGCGAAGTGCAGCGCCCCCAGCTTGCCCTCGATGCCCCGCACGCCGAAGCCGCCGGGAACGCAGATGCCGTCGAGATCCGCGAGCATGCGGGCCGCACCCTCGGGCGTCTCGCACTCGTCAGAGGGAACCCACTGGATCTTCACCCTGGCGTGGTTCGCGAAGCCGCCGGCCTTGAGCGCCTCCGTCACGGAGAGGTAGGCGTCGGGCAGGTCGATGTACTTGCCGACGAGACCGATCGTGACCTCGTGCTTCGGGTTGTGCACCACGTCGAGCAGTTCGCTCCAGCCCGACCAGTCGACGTCGTCGGTCTCGAGTCCGAAGTGGTCGATGATGTACGCGTCGAGCCCCTGGTCATGCAGGATCGTCGGGATGTCGTAGATGCTGGATGCGTCCGGGCAGTTCACGACCGCCTCAGGGTCCACGTCGCACATGAGTGCGATCTTGCGGTTCATCGACTCGGGTACGGGCCGGTCACTGCGCAGCACGATCGCATCCGGCTGGATTCCGATGGACCGCAGTGCGGCGACGGAGTGCTGGGTGGGCTTGGTCTTCTGCTCGCCCGCCGCGCTCAGGTAGGGCACGAGCGAGACATGCACGAAGAAGCAGTTCGAACGCCCCAGCTCGTGGCGCACCTGCCGGGCGGCTTCGATGAACGGCAGCGACTCGATGTCGCCGACGGTTCCGCCGATCTCGGTGATGATCACATCGGGGCGGGCGCTGCCGTCGACGGGCTCGGCCGCCTGCAGGCGCATGCGGCGCTTGATCTCGTCGGTGATGTGCGGGATGACCTGCACCGTGTCGCCGAGGTACTCGCCGCGGCGTTCGCGCGCGATCACCTGCGAGTAGATCTGGCCCGTCGTCACATTGGCCGACTGGCCCAGGTTGATGTCGAGGAATCGTTCGTAGTGCCCGATGTCGAGGTCCGTCTCGGCACCGTCGTCGGTCACGAAGACCTCGCCGTGCTGGAAGGGGTTCATCGTGCCCGGATCCACATTCAGATAGGGATCGAGCTTCTGCATGACGACGCGGAGACCGCGAGCCGTCAGCAGGTTACCGAGACTTGCCGCCGTGAGTCCTTTTCCCAAGGATGAGACGACGCCGCCGGTGACGAAGATGTGCTTTGTTATGCCCGCATTTGAATTATCCACCACGGGTTTACAGCGTATCACCGTCACCGGATATTCCCGACGGTCGCCGCGCAAATCGCTCGCGCGGATTCCGAACGCTACCCCGCTGCGGCGAGCTCGAGCAGTTCACGCGCGTGGGCGAGGCCGCTCTCCGAGTCGGGAAGGCCCGAGAGCAGCCTGGCCATCTCGGCCGTGCGCTCCTCACCGTCGAGCTGACGCACGCTGCTCGCCGTGACCTCGCCGTCGCTGTCCTTGACCACGCTGAGGTGGTTGCTCGCGAAAGCGGCGACCTGGGCGAGATGTGTGACGACGATGACCTGCGACGTCTCCGCCAGCCGCGCGAGCCTGCGCCCGATCTCGATGGCGGATGCCCCGCCGACGCCCGCATCGACCTCGTCGAAGATGAAGGTGGGCACCGGGTCGCTGCCGGCCAGCACCACCTCGATGGCGAGCATGACACGCGACAGCTCGCCCCCGGATGCGCCCTTGCCGAGCGGCCTGGGCTCGGATCCCGGATGCGGTTGCAGCAGGATCGACACCTGGTCCCGACCGCTCATGCCGAACTCGGCACGTTCACCGACCTCGACGACGAGCCGGGCATCCGGCATCGCGAGGGCTGCGAGTTCCTCACTCAATGCGGCACCGAGCTTCTCTGCAGCGCGGCTCCGTCCTTCGTGCAGCTGCGCCGCGAGTTCTGTCACGGTGACCCGGTCGGCCTCCACCGACTCCCCCAGCGCGACGATGCGATCGCCGTCGTTGTCGAGTTCGAACAGGCGCCCGCTGCCGGAGTCGAGGTACTCGATCACATCGTCGAGTCCCGGCCCGTATCTGCGCACGAGCGCTGAGAGCTCCGCCCGCCTCTGCTGCAGCTGTTCGAGCTCGGCCGCGCCCTCGGCGTCCAGGCCTCCCAGATAGCCGGCGAGTTGGGTCGCGACGTCGGCGACGGCGAAGGATGCCGATTCCACGGCCTCCACGATCGGGGCGAGCGCCGCGTCGTGGGCTACGACTCGCTCCAACTGCCGGCGGGCTGCGTCGAGCAGGGTGACGGCATCCGGGGCATCGCCGACCTCGCCTGACGACAGCTCGTGCGAGATCGCCTCATGGGCGGCCGCCGCCGCGAGACGCAGATCTTCGAGATTGGTGAGCCGCGCGATGCGCTCGTCGAGTTCGACATCCTCGCCGGGCTGGGGCGCGACCCGCTCGATCTCATCCATCGACGATCGCAGCTCTTCGGCCTCCTGCGCACGCCTGTCGCGTTCGGCGACGAGCACATCGAGTTCGCCCTGATCCTTCTGCCAGCGCCGGTAGACGGCCTGATAGTCGCCCAGCAGCGCGGCGAACCCGGCGCCGGCAAAGCGGTCCAGAGCCTCGCGCTGCGCCGCTGCGGAGCGCAGGCGGAGCTGGTCGGACTGGCCGTGCACCACCACGAGCCTCTCCCCCAGCTCGCCGAGCACCCCGACTGGGGCGGAGCGCCCACCAACGACGGCGCGACTGCGCCCCTCGGGCGAGATCGTGCGGCCCAGGATGAGTTGCGCCTCGTCTTCTCCGTCGCGATCCTTCGTGCCGACGGGGTCGAGCTCACCGCCGGCCTCGCGCACCCTCTCGGCCACCGGGCCGCGCTCGGGCACGATCCAGTGCCCCTCCACGTCTGCGCCCTGGCTTCCCAGCCGCACGACGGCGCTGTCGGAGCGGACTCCCAACAGCAACCCCAGAGCCGTCACGACCATGGTCTTGCCCGCGCCCGTCTCGCCGGTGACCGCGGTGAAGCCGGCGCCGAGAGGCAACCTCGCTTCACCGATCACCCCGAGGTTGCGGATGGAGATCTCTTCGATCACTGCTGCATTGCCTTTCCGGCGTCGCTTTCCTCGGGCCCTCGCCATCCGGTCACGGGCAGCTTGAACTTGCCCACCAGCCGGTCGGTGAACGGCCCCTGGTGCAGCCGCGCAAGGCGGACCGGAACAGTCGAGCGGCGCACCACGACGCGCGCTCCCGGGGGCAGATCCCAGGTGCGGCGCCCATCGCACCAGAGCACGCCCGTGCCCTGCGTGCGGTCGAGCACCTCCACGGCGAACACCGAGTCGGGGCCGACCACGAGCGGGCGCGCGAACAGCGCATGCGCGCTCAGCGGCACCAGCAGCATCGCGTCGAGCTCCGGCCAGACGATCGGCCCGCCGCCCGAGAAGGAGTAGGCGGTCGACCCCGTCGGCGTCGACATCACGATGCCATCGCATCCGAATGATGAGAGCGGGCGCTTGTCGACCTCGACGATGACCTCGAGCATCCGCTCACGGCTCGCCTTCTCGACGGTCGCCTCGTTCAGAGCCCAGGTCTCGTACACGATCTCGCCGCCGACCTTCACCCGCACGTCGAGCGTCATACGCTCCTCGACCAGGTAGTCGCGGCTCACCGCCCTGCGCACCGTCTCGTCGAGACCGTCGCGCTCGCTCTCGGCGAGGAAGCCCACATGCCCGAGGTTGACGCCGAGGATGGGGGCGGATGATCCGCGCGTCAGTTCTGCAGCGCGCAGGATCGTGCCGTCGCCGCCGAGAACGATCGCCAGTTCGAGTTCGCCGATGTCGATGCCGTCGTCGCCACCCAATACGCACAGGCCTGTTCGCCCACCGCCGGGCATATCCAAGTCGCCGAGATCGGGATCATGTCGGAGGATGTCGCCGTGCTCGTCGAGGGCCGCGACAGGAATGATGCCCTCGGCGAGGAGCTTGCGGCACACGGTCGCGGCCGCGGCCAGCGATTCCTCGCGCCCCGTGTGCGACACCACGAGGATGAATCGCTGCGCGGCGTCGGAAGAGGAAATCACTCGAGCGGCTCCTTCGGATCTGTGAAGAACAGGATGATGGGGCGAGGTCCTGCCGGGTGGGCCCGCGGCTGACATGCCGCTAACGGCACAGCGCCGAGACCCTGTCCAACCATTCTGTCGGATTGCCACCGGCCGTGGTGCTCAACCACAGCAGATACTCGTGATTCCCGGCGCCGCCGAGGATTGGTGAGGAGATGACACCGGCCGTGGGCAGGCCGAGGTCCCAGGCTGCCCACATGACTCCGGCGACGGCATCCGCCCGCAGCGCCGCATCGTGCACGATGCCCTCGCGGATTCCTGTGCGTCCCACCTCGAACTGCGGTTTCACCAGCACCACGAAGTCGGCGTCCGTGCCGACCGTCGACGCGATCGCCGGCAGCACCATGGTCAGCGAGATGAACGACAGATCGGCGACGACGAGATCGGCATGCACCGTGCGGCCGGCCGCCGCCGCGAGCGTCTCGGGGGTCATGTCGCGCGCGTTGAAGCCTTCGATCACGGTGACGCGGGCATCGGATGCGATGGAGTCGACGAGCTGGTCATGGCCGACATCGAGGGCCACAACCGAGGCGGCCCCGCGTTCCAGCAGCACCTGCGTGAAGCCTCCCGTCGATGCGCCCACGTCGAGCGCGGCCCGCCCTTCGACGGCGACTCCGAAGCCGTCGAGCGCCGCCACGAGTTTGTGCGCCGCCCTGCTCACGTAGTGGTCGTTCTCGGCGACCACGATCACACTGTCGGCACCGACCCTCGTCGACGATTTCACCGATTGCGCACCATCAACGGTCACGAGTCCGTCGGCGATCAGCCGTGCCGCGTGCGTGCGCGAGCGGGCGAGGCCGCGAGCTGCGAGCGCGGCGTCGAGGCGTTGGGTGCCAGCCTGGCCCGTCTCTGTCTCTGGGGCTTCTCCGTCAACCACGCTGGCTCGACGGGTCGGCCGCTTCGAGCTGTGACTGCAGCTCGTCGTGGAGCTGGGAGAACGCTTCCGCGCGACGCTCGAGCGGCTGATCCTCGATCACCCGCAGGCGTGAGAGCAGTCCGTCGTCGGAGCTGTCGTTGGCGGCGCGGTCCTGCTCCTCCGCAGGCAGGTCCTCTGCGGCCCGGCCCCCGGCATCCTGTTCACTCATGCCGACCATTCCACCACATCCGGCTTCCGGTTCTGGGCGCGGCACCGCTCTCCGCGCACAGTCTCACGGGCGGGCAATGCCCAACTCGTCGAGCAGCGCTTCGTTCACGTCGATGCCGTAGATGGCGAGCCCGGATGCCCAGATCGCGGCAGACGCGGCCCTCACCAGGTCGAGGCGCACACCGTCGGTCTCGGCCCCGGGTCGCACCAGCTCGACGCGGTTGCCCCGCATGCTGACGGCCGCATCACCGACCTCCACAAGCCCGTCCTGACCGTGGCGCACGGCCGGGTACGACTCGAACAGCCCGCGCAGGTCGCCGAGGATGAACGTGGGCCGCATCGTCTTGTCGGCCGCGAGCAGCTGTTTGGCACCGTCGACTCCGGTGAGAACATGCGCTGAACGGATGCCCGCCCTGTTCGCCCCCAGGATGTCGGTGTCGAGGCGGTCGCCGATGAACAGCGTGTCGCCCGACCCGAAGCGTTCGATCGCCGATTCGAAGATCGCCACCTCGGGTTTGCCCGCCACGACGGGGAGGCGCCCGACGGCGGTGTGCACGGCGGAGACGAGGGTGCCGTTGCCGGGCGCGATGCCACGGGCGACGGGGATCGTCCAGTCGTTGTTGGTCGCGACCCAGGGCCGCTCGGCGTGCTCCCCCTGCAGGGAGAATGCCGCCTCGGCGAGCATCTCCCAGCCGACCTGCGGGGCGAAGCCCTGGATGACGGCAGCGGTGTCGGCGGTCGACCGGAAGACCGCGGAGAAGCCCGCGCGCTCAACCTCGACGATGAGCCCCTCACCGCCGACGACGAGGATCTCGGAGCCCTCGTCGACGAGCCCGCGCAGCAACCGCACAGCCGCCTGGGACGACGTCACCACATCGTCTTCCCGCGCCTGCAGGCCCAGCCCGGAGAGGTGCTCGGCGACCGAGACTGCGGTGCGCGAGGCGTTGTTGGTGATGTAGCCGACCCGGGCATCCGCGCGGTTCAGGCTGTCGACGGCGTGCGGGATGGCGTTCGCACCCTTGTAGACCACGCCGTCGAGGTCGGCGAGGATGAGCCCGACGCCGTGCAGCGGGGGCAGCTCCTGCGTCGCCTCAGGCGCCGCGTCAGGCGTCGGGCTGGTCGGAGCCAGAGCCGTCGTCTGCTGCTGGCTCGTCACCTGCTGCGTCGCCGGCTTCGTCTTCGAGTTCCTCTTCGAAAACCTCAACAATGTCATCGTCCTCACTGTCTGCTGTGGTGCCGTCGAGGGCGTCCGCTGCGCGGTCGGCCCTGGCGTTCCATTCTTCGGCCTCGGATGCGCGCCCCAGGTCTTCGAGCACGGTCGCGTAGGCGGAGAACAGCGCCGGGCTCCACGAGAATGCGCGATCGGGGTCGAGCTGCGGGATCTCGAGCTCGCCGAGTGCGGCGTCGAGCTGTCCCAGGTCGAGTCGCGCGCCGGACATGGCAATGGCCAGCTCGACCTGTACGTCGACGGGGAGCTCGCTGCGCGGCACGGAACGTCCGAGTTCGAGTGCGCGGTCCGGGCGTCCGAGGCCGCGCTCGGAGTCGACCATCATGGGCAGCTGGTCGTTGCGCCCGGAGATGCGGCGGTAGGTGCGCAGCTCGCGCAGCGTGAGCGCGAAGTCGCCGACCGCGTAGGCCGTGATGGCGAGGGTCTCGCGGACGACTGCGATGCGTCCGGCGCGACGGGCGGCGGATGTCGCGTGCCGGTGCGCGAGTTCGGGGTCGCTTTCGATGAGTCGGGCCGCCATGACCATGTGCAGTGCAACCGCTTCGGCGTTCTCCTTGGCGAGCGTCTTGAGCTGAGCACGGGCAACCCGGTCGAGGTCGCCCGGCTTCACGTCGTCGGGGACGATCGGGTCGTCGTGCCGGTTCCGCACGGACCGCAGTGCGTACTGCTCCAGTTCGGCCTCGGTCATCCTGTGCTCAACGCCGCCGCGATCATTACTGCGACGGTCGTTTCCCCCACGGTCGTTGCTGCGACGGTCGTTGCTGCCGCGGTCGTTTCCGCGCGGGCCACTGTCGCGCCGGTCGGTGCCTCGCGCGTCGAAGCTGCGACGTTCTGTGCCGCGCTTGTCGTCACCGCGACGCGGGCGGTCGCTGCCGGATGCTCCGGGGCGTCGAGGTGCTCCCCCGTCGCGGGCGTCGCCGCTTCTTGCGGGGCGGCTTGCGCCGCGGTCGCCACCGGATGCTCCGGCACCGTATCCGCGCGGGCCGGAGACGTAGTCGCCGCGCGCGTGGTCGCCTCGCTCGCGGGCTCCGCCTCCGTGGCTGCTTCCGTTGCGGTCGCGGCCGGCGGCGGATCCGCCTTCGCCGTGCCGCGGCTTCGAGCTCCGTGCGTCGGGCGCGTCACCGTCGCGGCCGTTGCTTCTGGGGCGGCGTTCGGCGTCGGGGTCGTTGCGTGATGGTTCGGATGCCCGTCCGTCGTTTGGTTGCTTGTCTTCCGGACGCACGTCCTGGTCTGACTGCTCGCTCACGATTGCTCCCTGATGTCCTGCGGTATGGCCGGCTGCAGCGCCGATGGACCGCCTGCGATGCCGGTTGTGGCCGTCGCCTCCGGCTGCCGTGTGTAGTTGTGTGCGTGTTTCTGCTCGTTAAAGTGTGATGGCCACCCTGGGGTTACCCAGGGTGGCCATCAACAAAAGGAGTCCGGCGGTGTCCTACTCTCCCACAGGGTCCCCCCTGCAGTACCATCGGCGCAGAGAGTCTTAGCTTCCGGGTTCGGAATGTAACCGGGCGTTTCCCTCTCGCTATGGCCGCCGAAACACTATTGATTTATGTATCGAATCTGTGGCCAGAATCCACCCGCCTCCCCCACAACATGGGGTCGACCAGGTGTTAGCTGGACGCAGTTCCCGACCGTAAATCGGGAACCACAAAGTGGACGCAAGCAACGCAAATCGTTCGTATTCCAAAAGGAATAAGGTGTTATCAAGTTATCGGCTTATTAGTACGGGTCAGCTCCATGCGTCGTTAGTCCGCACTTCCACATCCCGCCTATCAACCCAGTAGTCTAGCTGGGAGCCTCTCGACCTAAGTCATGGAAATCTCATCTTGAAGCTGGCTTCCCGCTTAGATGCTTTCAGCGGTTATCCATTCCGAACGTAGCTAATCAGCGGTGCTCCTGGCGGAACAACTGACACACCAGAGGTTCGTCCATCCCGGTCCTCTCGTACTAGGGATAGATCTTCTCAAATTTCCTGCGCGCGCAGAGGATAGGGACCGAACTGTCTCACGACGTTCTAAACCCAGCTCGCGTACCGCTTTAATGGGCGAACAGCCCAACCCTTGGGACCTACTCCAGCCCCAGGATGCGACGAGCCGACATCGAGGTGCCAAACCATGCCGTCGATATGGACTCTTGGGCAAGATCAGCCTGTTATCCCCGAGGTACCTTTTATCCGTTGAGCGACAGCGCTTCCACAAGCCACTGCCGGATCACTAGTCCCGACTTTCGTCCCTGCTCGACTTGTCAGTCTCACAGTCAAGCTCCCTTGTGCACTTACACTCGACACCTGATTGCCAACCAGGTTGAGGGAACCTTTGGGCGCCTCCGTTACTTTTTAGGAGGCAACCGCCCCAGTTAAACTACCCACCAGGCACTGTCCCAGAACCGGATCACGGTTCGTAGTTAGATATCCAATATGACCAGAGTGGTATTTCAACAATGACTCCACCAACACTAGCGTGCCAGCTTCACAGTCTCCCACCTATCCTACACAAGCCACACCGAACACCAATACCAAGCTGTAGTAAAGGTCACGGGGTCTTTCCGTCCTTCTGCGCGTAACGAGCATCTTTACTCGTAGTGCAATTTCGCCGAGTTCGCGGTTGAGACAGCTGGGAAGTCGTTACGCCATTCGTGCAGGTCGGAACTTACCCGACAAGGAATTTCGCTACCTTAGGATGGTTATAGTTACCACCGCCGTTTACTGGGGCTTAAATTCTCAGCTTCGCACTTGCGTGCTAACCGTTCCTCTTAACCTTCCAGCACCGGGCAGGCGTCAGTCCGTATACATCGTCTTGCGACTTGGCACGGACCTGTGTTTTTAGTAAACAGTCGCTTCCCACTGGTCTCTGCGGCCCTACAGCGCTCCCGGAGTAAATCCGTTCACGCCTCAGGCCCCCCTTCTCCCGAAGTTACGGGGGCATTTTGCCGAGTTCCTTAACCACGATTCTCTCGATCTCCTTAGTATTCTCTACCTGAACACCTGAGTCGGTTTGGGGTACGGGTGACTAGAACCTCGCGTCGATGCTTTTCTTGGCAGCATAGGATCACTGATTTCGCCCCTACGGGCTACCCATCGGGTCTCAGCCTTATATGAGAGACGGATTTGCCTATCTCTCGGCCTACATCCTTAGACCGGGACAACCATCGCCCGGCTCAGCTACCTTCCTGCGTCACACCTGTTAATACGCTAGCCGCACCAGAACGGGGTCGAGCGTTAGACCGCACCGTCTCACCCCGAAGGGATCAACTGGATACGGGTTAGGACTCTTAGCACTACTGGATTAGCTCGGGCGGTTCTTCGTCAGTACGGGAATATCAACCCGTTGTCCATCGACTACGCCTGTCGGCCTCGCCTTAGGTCCCGACTTACCCAGGGCGGATTAACCTGGCCCTGGAACCCTTGTTCTTTCGGAGGACGGGTTTCTCACCCGTCTTTCGCTACTCATGCCTGCATTCTCACTCGTGTAGGCTCCACGGCTGGTTTACACCGCCGCTTCACTGCCCACACGACGCTCTCCTACCACTCCGTACGGCTGAACCACGAAGGCTTACCTAATATACGAAATCTACAACTTCGGTGGTGTGCTTGAGCCCCGTTACATTGTCGGCGCGGAATCACTTGACCAGTGAGCTATTACGCACTCTTTCAAGGGTGGCTGCTTCTAAGCCAACCTCCTGGTTGTCTCTGCAACTCCACATCCTTTTCCACTTAGCACACGCTTGGGGACCTTAGTTGGTAGTCTGGGTTGTTTCCCTCTCGACGATGAAGCTTATCCCCCACCGTCTCACTGCTGCGCTCTCACTTACCGGCATTCGGAGTTTGGCTGACGTCAGTAACCTTGTAGGGCCCATCGGCCATCCAGTAGCTCTACCTCCGGCAAGAAACACGCAACGCTGCACCTAAATGCATTTCGGAGAGAACCAGCTATCACGAAGTTTGATTGGCCTTTCACCCCTATCCACAGCTCATCCCCTCCATTTTCAACTGAAGTGGGTTCGGTCCTCCACGCGCTCTTACACGCGCTTCAACCTGGCCATGGATAGATCACTTCGCTTCGGGTCTAGGACATGCGACTGAATCGCCCTATTCAGACTCGCTTTCGCTACGGCTTCCCCACTCGGGTTAACCTCGCCACATATCGCTAACTCGCAGGCTCATTCTTCAAAAGGCACGCTGTCACCCCTACAAAGGAGGCTCCAACGGTTTGTATGCAAACGGTTTCAGGTACTATTTCACTCCCCTCCCGGGGTACTTTTCACCTTTCCCTCACGGTACTTGTCCGCTATCGGTCTTCTGGGAGTATTTAGGCTTACCAGGTGGTCCTGGCAGATTCACACGGGATTTCTCGGGCCCCGTGATACTTGGGATACTTCTCGCGTCAGAACAAAACATTTCGACTACGGGGCTGGCACCCGCTATGGCCAGGCTTTCAAACCTGTTCGTCTATATTCCTCTGTAACGCTGCAGCAACGGCAGTCACTGCTGAAAAGTCCCGCAACCCCGACCATGCAACGCCTGCCGGCTATCACACATGATCGGTTTGGCCTCTTCCGATTTCGCTCGCCACTACTCACGGAATCACTGTTGTTTTCTCTTCCTGTGGGTACTGAGATGTTTCACTTCCCCACGTTCCCTCTACCCGCCCTATATATTCAGGCGGGAGTCACCAGGTCGTATTGCTACGCCTGGCGGGGTTTCCCCATTCGGAAATCCTCGGATCACAGCTCGATTATCAGCTCCCCGAGGCTTATCGCAGATTTCTACGTCCTTCTTCGGCTCCAGAAGCCAAGGCATTCACCGTTTGCACTTAAAAACTTGATGACAAAATTTGCACAAAGAACCAGCAAAATAAATTGCTGATCTTTGAATAGACACCACATCATCTCTCCCAGAACAAGTCTGGAATCCATGACGCACTGTCTAAGATGCTCGCGTCCACTGTGTAGTTCTCAAAATACGGGCGGTACCCCCTCATCCTGGCAAAAACGCCAGTCCGACAGAGGTCCAGAGGAGTTCGATACGACCAGAAAAGGTAACCCTTCCCCGACCGATCCGGTCCCTCAGGACCCAACAGCGTGCAACAGACCAGCCCTCACACCCCGAATCGTTCCTTCCGACACAAGTGCCGACGTACTAAACCCAGAGCCTTCGATCTGGTCACCATGTCAATGTTCCACCCATGAGCGTCACCGGAGAACATGTGTCTCCGAAATGACTTGGCAGCTGTAATCGGACTGTATACAGATCCGAGCTGCACATGCTCCTTAGAAAGGAGGTGATCCAGCCGCACCTTCCGGTACGGCTACCTTGTTACGACTTAGTCCTAATTACCGATCCCACCTTCGACAGCTCCCCCCTTACGGTTGGGCCACTGGCTTCGGGTGTTACCGACTTTCATGACTTGACGGGCGGTGTGTACAAGGCCCGGGAACGTATTCACCGCAGCGTTGCTGATCTGCGATTACTAGCGACTCCGACTTCATGAGGTCGAGTTGCAGACCTCAATCCGAACTGAGACCGGCTTTTTGGGATTCGCTCCACCTTACGGTATCGCTGCCCTTTGTACCGGCCATTGTAGCATGCGTGAAGCCCAAGACATAAGGGGCATGATGATTTGACGTCATCCCCACCTTCCTCCGAGTTGACCCCGGCAGTCTCCTATGAGTTCCCACCATTACGTGCTGGCAACATAGAACGAGGGTTGCGCTCGTTGCGGGACTTAACCCAACATCTCACGACACGAGCTGACGACAACCATGCACCACCTGTTTACGAGTGTCCAAAGAGTTGACCATTTCTGGCCCGTTCTCGTATATGTCAAGCCTTGGTAAGGTTCTTCGCGTTGCATCGAATTAATCCGCATGCTCCGCCGCTTGTGCGGGCCCCCGTCAATTCCTTTGAGTTTTAGCCTTGCGGCCGTACTCCCCAGGCGGGGAACTTAATGCGTTAGCTGCGACACAGAATCCGTGGAATGGACCCTACATCTAGTTCCCAACGTTTACGGCATGGACTACCAGGGTATCTAATCCTGTTCGCTACCCATGCTTTCGCTCCTCAGCGTCAGTTACGGCCCAGAGATCTGCCTTCGCCATCGGTGTTCCTCCTGATATCTGCGCATTCCACCGCTACACCAGGAATTCCAATCTCCCCTACCGCACTCTAGTCTGCCCGTACCCACTGCAGGCTGGGGGTTGAGCCCCCAGATTTCACAGCAGACGCGACAAACCGCCTACGAGCTCTTTACGCCCAATAATTCCGGATAACGCTTGCACCCTACGTATTACCGCGGCTGCTGGCACGTAGTTAGCCGGTGCTTTTTCTGCAGGTACCGTCACTTTCGCTTCTTCCCTACTAAAAGAGGTTTACAACCCGAAGGCCGTCGTCCCTCACGCGGCGTTGCTGCATCAGGCTTGCGCCCATTGTGCAATATTCCCCACTGCTGCCTCCCGTAGGAGTCTGGGCCGTGTCTCAGTCCCAGTGTGGCCGGTCACCCTCTCAGGCCGGCTACCCGTCGTCGGCTTGGTGAGCCGTTACCTCACCAACTACCTGATAGGCCGCGAGTCCATCCCAGACCGAAATTCTTTCCACCCCCTGACCATGCGGCCGAGGATCGTATCCGGTATTAGACACCGTTTCCAGTGCTTATCCCAGAGTCTGGGGCAGGTTACTCACGTGTTACTCACCCGTTCGCCACTAATCCAGCCAGAGCAAGCTCCAGCCTTCATCGTTCGACTTGCATGTGTTAAGCACGCCGCCAGCGTTCATCCTGAGCCAGGATCAAACTCTCCGTAAATGTTTGATAGCACGAACGACCTAAGCCGAACGGCACATCTAGTGTGTCCCACCACCGGAAATAGGCAGACAAGACACAAGTTTGAAACTGACAAGAACAAATCATTACTGACTTGCTTTGTTGTTTAAATGTTTTTCCAAAGGAATCTCCACATCAAACCAAAAGATTCGATGCCGAGGTTTTTGGCATTTGACATAGTGCACGCTGTTGAGTTCTCAAGGATCGGACGCTCCCGCGCCTCATCTTGCGATTCGGCCTTCGGGGCAACTTCTCTACCCTACCACTTTCAGTGAGCCTGTCAAACCAACTCGACATCTTCGCGAACCGGCTTCAGCCAGATCCACAACGTCAGTTGGACGCAGAACAACACCCTCGGATTGCTCCGATTCACTCGGAATACACCGAACTGAGAGTGGGTCTTTCATCCTAATCTCGAACGCGTCGCACTGCAAGAGCGAGCTCCTGCGTGACGGTCATCGTCTGAGACGGGCTTTCACCCAGATCCGCCACCCCTTCGGGGCTTCCGGCACTTGGCCGGCCCGCCCTCACGGGGTGACGAATCAGTACTCTACGGACACGAGGCCCTCCGAGGCAAAACGACTTGTCATCCCGGGCGTGTCCTGAGCAGAACCCCGATTTAGAGCCTGCATCGGAGTACGTCAGGGCTACTCGCAGTAGTCGCCGACATAGGCCGCGATCGACGTGATGTCATCGGAGCTGTGCACCCCGAGGACATCCCCGCTGCGGTTCGCCGTCTGCAGACTCTGGGCCAAGCCCACGATGCCGTCGACACGGGTGCTGAACGACTGAACCTGGGCGGATATGCCCTCAGGGGCCACCGGAACCAAGCCCTGCCAGACAGCGCTGTAGTTGGCTATCGCCGGGAGATAACCGTTCGGGTCCTCGAGCGAAGGCCACCCGAAGTCGGGGTCACCCTCCGCGAAGATCGACGGATACCCCGCCAGGCCCGCACAGAACTCAGCACTCGCCTGAACGACCGAATCGTGGGCGGCCGCAACCTCGGCAGCCGCGGCACGCTCATCCGCACGCTTCTGCTCCTCAGCCCAGAGGAACGCACCTGCGACCGCGAAGACCAGCGTCATCACCACACCGACCGCGATCGCCGCGCGGGCGATGCCCGAAGCCCAGCCCCGATATATCCGCCCCCTCGCCGAAGCGACGAAACCGAGCACGACACCGATCGGGGGTAGCAGCACGGCAGCGACCAGCGCCACCGTGTCGAGCACCGCGAGGCCGGGTTCCGGCGTCGGCAACTCCGGACGGATCACACCGAGCCGAGGATGCGAGCGCGCACCCGCGCCCTCCTGTGAAGAGAACCGACCCAGCGCATCCGGCTGCAACCCCGGAGGAAGCGGCGCCGACCCGAGCGGAGAACCAGACTCATCGGCCGGAACGACGTAGTCGCGATCATCGAATGGGTTCTCAGGAGTGACCCGACCGAGAGCCGACCAGTCGGGGGCTGCGCGGTCAGGCGCGGGAGCCTCCCCCAGATCGGAGACCTCCGGCAACGAGGTCTGCGGACGAGGGACCGCCCCAGCCTCAGTCGTCGGCTCAGAGAAGAACGCCGGGCCCGGAGCGGCGATGGGCTCATCGAAAGTCTGACCTGACGAAGCCGACTCCTGCTCGGTGAACGCCGCCGTCTCAGGGAATGCAGAATCCGGATGCGGAGCGGGCCGAGCAGTGAACGCTGCAGCTTCAGGAACCGCGGGCGGAGGCGGGAAGAACCCGGCGGAAGCGGGCGGAGCGGGCGGAACCTCCGTGGGGGGCGCCGCGGGCGGAGGCTCGGACGCCTCAGCGAAATCGAGGCCGAAGTCCGCGAACTCCTCCGTCGCCGAACGGAAACGATCAGGCTGCCGCGGCTCGGCAAAAGGTTCGTCAACAACAGGAGGCTCGAACGGCGACGGCTCGAACAGAGACGAGAGGGTCGGAGCGGAATCCGGCGGAACCGCAGGAGCTGCCGGAGGGACGGTCGGCAGCGAAGGCTCTGGGAACGCCGAACCGGGAGCAACCGGCGCAGCGAACGGCTGCGAGAAGACAGGCGGCTGCTGAGTGGCCGGCTCGGGGGCAGCAGGCTGCTGAGCGGTCGGCTCCTGAGCGCCGGAATCCTGACCGGACTCAGACGCTGCGGCTCCGCGATCCCTCGAGCGCCCGAAAAGCGAACCCGACCTGCGGGCCGACTCCCTCAGTGCGCGACGATCACGCCGCAACTCGCCACCGGCCGGAGCCTGGTTCAGATCACCCGACTCGGCTCCTGGTGCTTGGTCTTCCACTCGGTCCCCTCGATAGTTCCGCCCACGATATCAACGCGGGCGAAGCACAGTCTAAGCCGCGACGATCCCCGCAAGGGTCTTCTTGCCCCTGCGCAGCACGGCGTAACGCGAGAACAGAAGGGCCTCGCTCGCCTCCGCCGTCGCATCCGTCACCTTCACATTGTTGAGGTAGACGCCGCCCTGCTCGATCGCCCGCCGCGACTCCCCCAGGCTCGACGTCAGCTTCGAATCCACAAGCAACTGGGCCACCGTCACCCCGGCCGACGCCGTGGCAGACGGCAACTCGGCGATGGCCGCCGCAAGCGTCGCCTCATCGAGCGAGAAGAGATCGCCCTGACCGAAGAGCGCCTGCGCGGCCGCGATCGCAGCCTCCGTCGCCTCGACACCGTGCACGAGCGCCGTCACCTCGAAAGCGAGAGTGCGCTGCGCCTCACGCCGGAACGGCTCCTTCTCGACCAGCTCGGCGAGCTCCTCGATGCGCTCGCGCCCGAGGAAGGTGAAGATCTTGAGCCGGTCGACGACATCAGCGTCGTCGGTGTTCAGCCAGAACTGGTACATCGCGTACGGGCTCGTCAGCGCGGGATCAAGCCAGACGGCATTGCCCTCGCTCTTGCCGAACTTCGTGCCATCCGAATTCGTGATCAAAGGCGTGCCGATCGCGTGCACGCTCACACCCTCGGCCTTGTGGATGAGATCGCCGCCACTCGTGAGATTGCCCCACTGATCGGAACCGCCCGTCTGCAACACGCATCCGTACTGCCGGAACAGCTCGAGGAAATCCATGCCCTGCAACACCTGGTAGCTGAACTCTGTGTAGCTGATGCCCTCGGAGGAGTTGAGCCTCGCACTGACGGCATCCTTCTTGAGCATGGAACCGACACGGAAGTGCTTGCCCACCTCGCGAAGGAAATCGATCGCCGACAGCGGCGCAGTCCAGTCGAGGTTGTTCACCAGCCGGGCAGCATTGTCACCCTCGAAGCTGAGGAACCTCGAGACCTGCCCCTGCAGGTATCCGACCCACTCGGCGACGACGTCAGGAGTGTTGAGGGTGCGCTCCGCCGTCGGCTTGGGATCGCCGATGAGTCCCGTCGACCCGCCCACCAGAGCCAACGGACGGTGACCCGCCAGCTGGATGCGACGCAAGAGGAGCAGCTGCACCAGATTGCCGAGATGGAGGCTCGGGGCCGTCGGATCGAAGCCGCAGTAGTAGGTGATCGGCGGCCCCGCGAGAAGCGCCTTCAGCGCCTCCGCATCCGTCGACACATGGACCAGGCCACGCCACAGCAGCTCCTCCCAGACATCGGGGAACGAGGCATCGTTGCGCTGGGCGGAGAGGGCGTCTGAGACAGGGATCGGCACGGATTCAAGGCTACCGGAGGATCAGTCGCCCCAGCGGCGCGACCGGAAGCCTGCCACTCCCGGCCGCGACCATCGTCAGGCCCGCTCGGGATGCCTCAGCACGCGCGTCGTCACGGATCGGGTCACCATCACCGCACAGGCGACGAGACCGATGCCCAGCGCGAACGCCGCAGCAATGACCACGAGCGACAACGGAGCCGTGATCAGCGTCCACCCTGCGAGCGGGAACACGAGCAGGGCACCCAGCCCAGCCGAGCCGAGCGACACCCAGCACAGCGGAACCATGATCGCCCTCGCCCTCGCACCCTCCAACACCGAACGAGGAGTACCGACCCGATCGAGGTTGACGTACAGATCTCGTCGGTCGAGAATGGCGGCCGCCTGATTCACCCCCACAGAACAGGCCACCATGAGGAACGACGCGACAAGAGTGATCAGCACGCCCGTGCGAACATCGCCGAAGAATACAACCTCATCCGGGCCACCCGAATCTCCGAGCGTGTCAAGGAAGGCGATACCCGTGCCCGCGACCACCGCGACAAAACTCGTCATCGCGAGACCGCTCACCTGCCTCCATGCCGCCAGCGGTGCCTCCAGAATCGTGCGGGCAGCAATGAGGCGAGTCGCTGTGCGGGCACGGGAGACCTGCACCTTCGCGACAAGCCAGATCACCCACGGACCGATCAGACCCAGCACCCCCACCCCGATCGCGAATGCAATGCCGATCGCAAGAACAACGGCGGCATAGCTGGGAAGCACCCCGAGGCTCGTGAGCACCACAACGGCCACCGTGATGACGACCCCGCCGATGAGCCCACGCAACCAACTCAAGCGCGGCGCCGTCTGCTTCATGCGCACACCGAGCGGCGAGATGACCACCTTGCGCAGCCCGATCGCCGCGCTGACCGCAGCAAGCGACACAACGGCGACCACCACAAGAGCCACCACCCACGGCGGAAGCATCAGAGAACCCGCCCCGATCGCCTCCCCGCCGAAATGAATCAACCCGACAAGAGGGCTCGCGAGCAGGTAGAGGGCAACGCCCACGACCGCGCCGACCGCAGCCACGAGCACCGACTCCAGAACGGTGATGCGCACGACATGGGCGGCCGTCGCGCCCAGCAATCGGAGCGTGGCCAGCCGGTCGTCACGCCGACGAGCCGAAAGACGAGCGGCAGCACCGCTCAGACCCAGAAGCGGGACCACGAGAAGCGCGAGCGCCAGCGCGCTGAGGAGACGGTACGTGCCAGTGAAGTCGGCGGGCGGCCACGACCAGAACATGACACCACCACCCGCGACGATCAGCAGAAGCGCCGTCGTCACAGCGAAAGCAACAACCGGCAGGGCGAGGGTCGCAGCGGAATCGGCGCTCGGGCGGGCGAGCATCCAGGTGATCCGCGCGATCGGGGCAGGACGCCTCACCCGAGGCAGAGGCGCCGGGGAATTCACGGTGAGGGCGCTCATGAACGGGCCGCCGCATCCGTCGTCACTGCACTCGCATCAGACACGTGCTCGATCCGGCCGTCCCTGAGGCGGATGATGCGCGAACAGCGGGCCGCCACCTGCTCGTCATGGGTCACCACGACCAATGCGCGACTGCCATCAGCGGCAACACCGAGCAGCGCCGTCATCACCTCGAAAGAAGTGACGGAATCAAGAGCGCCGGTCGGCTCATCGGCGAAGACGATCGTGGCGCCCGTCACCTGCGCGCGAGCGATCGCCACACGCTGCGCCTGACCGCCGGAGAGCTCGCCGATACGGCGGCGCTCCAGACCCGCAAGCCCGAGAGCGGCAAGCCAGCTCGTGGCCTGCGCCTCCGCGGCAGCCCGAGGCTGCCCCGCGAGCAGCAATGGCAACGCGGCATTCTCCACAACTGTCAACTCGGGAATCAGGAGCCCCTGCTGGAACACGAAACCGAACTCCTCACGCCGAAGACGAGACCGCTCGGCCTCCCCCAATGCGCTCACGTTCACGGGGATCGGGCCGGTCGCGACGGTCACCTCCCCGCTCGTCGGCGTGATGATGCCGGCGAGCACATGCAGCAGGCTCGTCTTGCCTGACCCCGACGGCCCCATGATGGCGACAGACTCCCCCGGCTGGACAGCGAGACTCACCCCATCGAGGGCGGGCGTCTCGGCATAGCGAACGCTGATTCGAGACGCAGTGAGAAGAGGTGTTGATTCGGAGGCAGAAATGTTCATGCCACCAGCCTCGCCACAGGAGGAACGCCGCACATCGGCCAGGAGATGCAGTCAGCTCATCCCAGCGATGTATTCCTCCGCTTCGGCACATGCCGCTTGTAAGGCGACACCGTGGGGTCGCCCGGAATCAAGAAGCGCCACGGGAAATCATCCGTGCCACCTGCGCCGGACACGCCCGTGCGTGCGCTCGTCTCGTAAGGCGACGGCTGGCGTGCAAGCTCGAGCCGCACACGCGACGACGCGAGATCCGCTCCCCCATCGGCCAACGTGATGCCCAGCGCCACACACAGGCGCCCCGGCCCGCGGGCGAGATCCGCATCCACGCGCGAACTTGCACGACGAGACCTGGCCACCTCGACACCCTCAACGATCTCGCCGGCGCGCAGCAGACATCCGGATGCCGTGCCCTCCGTCGCGCAGACCACATTCGCGCACGTGTGCATGCCGTAGGTGAAATACGTGTACAGATGCCCCGCCTCGCCGAACATCACCGCGTTACGTGCCGTGCGGCCACGAAACGCGTGCGAACCCGGATCCTGCGCGCCGTGATACGCCTCCACCTCGGAGATGCGCAGCACCACCCTGCCCTCAGGAGAATCGACGCTCAGCAAGGAACCCAGCAGGAGCGGGGCGACCTCTACCGCGGGGAGGGAGAGAGCTTCGCGGTCGAACACTTTGGGGCTCCTTGGTTTCGATACGGCCGCGGGCGGCCTGCTCAACCCGCGGAGGGGTGCCGCTCAGCCCGCGGAGGGGGCCAGTGCACGGATGCGCTCCGTGAGCTGGGCGAGCTGCTCGGCGACGCGCACCGGAGCAGTGCCGCCGACGCCATCCCGGCTCGAGATCGCTCCCTCCACCGAGAGAACAGCGCGCACGCCACCCGTCAGCCGGGCGTCGATCGCGGCATACTCCTCATCGCTCGGCTCATGCAGCTCCATCCCATGCCGCTCACAGAAGGCGACCAGCGCGCCGCTGATCTCGTGCGCCTCACGGAACGGCACCCGCTGCTTCACCAGCCACTCCGCAACATCCGTCGCCAAGGAGAAACCCTGCGGGGCCAGCTCCGCCATCCGCTCCGTGTTGAAGCGCAGCGTCGCCACCATTCCGGTGAACGCGGGGAGGAGCACCTCCAGCGTCACCACCGAATCGAAGACCGGCTCCTTGTCCTCCTGCAGGTCGCGGTTGTAAGCGAGCGGAAGACCCTTCAACGTCGCCAGAAGCCCAGAAAGATTGCCGATCAGGCGCCCCGCCTTGCCCCGCGCCAGCTCGGCGATGTCAGGGTTCTTCTTCTGCGGCATGATCGACGACCCCGTCGAATAACCGTCATCGAGCGTGACGAAATCGAACTCGCGGGTGTTCCAGAGGATGATCTCCTCCGCGAAACGCGACAGATTCACCCCGACCATCGACAGGATGAACGCGAACTCTGCGACCACGTCACGGCTCGCCGTCGCGTCGATCGAATTCTCCGACGGCCCTGCGAGACCCAGCTCGGATGCCACGAGGGCCGGGTCGAGACGCAGCGAGCTGCCCGCAAGCGCGCCAGAACCATACGGCGACGCCGACGCCCGCACGGACCAGTCACGCAGGCGCTCCAGATCACGCACGAGCGGCCACGCGTGGGCCAGCAGATGATGGGCCAGCAGAACCGGCTGGGCGTGCTGCAGATGGGTACGACCCGGCATGACCGCGGCCGGATGCGCATCCGCCTGCGCAGCGATCGCATCGACCAACTGCACCAGCAGATGCGAGATCGCGCGCCCGTGGTCGAGAAGATAGAGGCGGATGAGCGTGGCGATCTGATCGTTGCGGCTGCGACCGGCGCGCAGCTTGCCGCCCAGCTCAGGCCCCGCGATCGCGATCAGGTGCCGCTCCAGCGCACCGTGGACATCCTCATCGGACTCCTCCGCAATGATCTCGCCGGACTCGACAGCCGCGCCGAGCGCGGCCAGGGCGTCGAGCATCCGAGGCAACTCGTCTGCGTCGAGATAACCCGCAGCGGCGAGCGCCTTGGCATGCGCCCGCGAACCGGCCAGATCGTAGGAAGCCAGCTGCCAGTCGAAATGCGTCGACCTGCTCAGCCGTGCGAGCTCGGGTGACGGACCGCCGCTGAAGCGGGCGCCCCAGAGCGAACCCTCATTGGTGCCTCCGGCGTGCCCGGACCCTGCCTGCCGCTCAGCCATCGACGACCACACTCCCCGCGCCAGCACGCAACTCGGCCAGCGCATCCGATCTCTCCAAGAGCCAGACGAGCAGCGCCTTCTGCGCGTGCAACCTGTTCTCCGACTCGTCCCAGATGACACTCTGCGGGCCGTCGATCACATCGGCGGTCACCTCATAGCCGCGATCAGCGGGGAGGCAGTGCATGAACAGTGCATCCGGCTTGGCGAGTGACATCAGCTCGGCATCGACCCGGTAAGCGCCGAGCGAGGAGACGCGCTCCGCCTTCTCGGCCTCCTTGCCCATCGACACCCAGGTGTCCGTCACAACCACGTCGCTTCCGGCGACGGCCTCGTTCGGGTCGGTGAAGAGCGTCACCGAGCCTCCCGTCTTCGCGGCGATCGCATCCGCATCCGCGACAACGGCATCGGCCGGCGCGTAGCCGATCGGCGACGCGACGCGGACGTGCATCCCCGCTGTCGCACCGGCAAGCAGATACGACTGTGCCATGTTGCAGGCGCCGTCACCCAGGAACGTCACCGTCTGACCGGCGAGCTCACCCCTGTGCTCGCGAATGGTGAGCAGATCGGCGAGCAGCTGGCAGGGATGGAAATCGTCGGAGAGCGCGTTGACCACCGGCACCCTCGTGCCCGCAGCCATCTCCTCGAGCCCCGACTGGGCATAGGTGCGCCACACGATCGCAGCGACCAGACGCTCCATCACCCGAGCCGTGTCGGAGGCGGTCTCCTTGCCCCCGAGCTGACTGCTCGCAGTGCTGATGATGAGCGGGACACCGCCGAGATCGGCGATGCCCACCGCGAAGGAGACGCGGGTGCGCGTTGACGACTTGTCGAAGATGACCGCCACCGTCTGCGGGCCCTCAAGCGGACGCGTCTGGAAACGGTCCTTCTTCAGGGCCAGTGCGAGCTCGAGGATCTCGGACTGCTCCGCCTGGTTGATGTCGTCGTCCCGAAGGAAATGCCGGGTCATACGACCGCCTCCAGCGCCTTCTGGAAGAGCGCCTCGAACTCGGTGAGCTCCTGCTCGCCCACGATCAGAGGCGGCGCGATGCGGATGCTGGACTCGTTCGCGGCATTCACGATCAGGCCGGCCTCCAACGCAGCGGCAGCAACCCTGCCCGCGACGGGCTCCGTGAGACCGACGCCGATGAGCAGGCCGCGACCGCGCACCTCCGCGACCAGCGGCGACTCCATCGAGGTGATGATCTCGCGCAACTGATTGCCACGCAGAACAGCGTTGTCGATGAGATCGGCACGCTCGATCTCAGCGATCACCGCGTTGGCTGCAGCCGTCACGAGCGGATTGCCACCGAAGGTGCTGCCATGGCTGCCCCTGTGGAAGAGATCGGATGCGCCACCGAAGGTCACGAGGGCGCTGAGCGGGAGACCGCCGGCGATCCCCTTCGCAATGGCCACCGCATCCGGGGTAATGCCGAACTGCTGGTATGTGAACCAGGTGCCGGTGCGGCCGACACCCGTCTGGATCTCGTCGAGGATCAGCAGCGCACCATGCTCCTGCGTCAGCTCGCGGGCGCGCACGACGAAGCCCTCTGGCAGGTCGACGACGCCGGCCTCGCCCTTGATCGGCTCGAACACGACAGCAGCAACGGTGTCGTCGATCGTCGCCTCGAGTGCCTCGACCGTCGCCTCGATGTGCTCGACGCCACTCAACAGCGGCACGAAGGGATCACGGATGGCCGCCTTGCCCGTCAGAGACAGCGCCCCCATGGTTCTGCCGTGGAAGGAGTTCGTGAGGGCGATGATGCGGGTGCGGCGTCCGCCGTCGTTGTTGAGACGCGCCAGCTTGAATGCCGCCTCCATGGCCTCCGCGCCCGAATTGCCGAAGTACACCCGGCCGGCGGCACCCGCGCCGGTGATGCGGCGCAGCTTCTCGGCCAGCTCGAGCTGCGGAGGCGTGGCGAAGTAGTTCGACACGTGCGCGAGGGTGGAGATCTGGCTCGTCACGGCGTCGACGATCGCCGGATGTGCATGGCCGAGCGAGTTCACCGCAATGCCCGCAAGGAAGTCGAGGTATCGCTTACCGTCGACGCCCCAGACGTGGCAGCCCTCGCCGCGCTCGAGCATCGCCAACGGCGTCGCATGGGAGCCCATCATGGCCTCACCGAATCTGCTGACCCACTTCTGATCTTCCACTACTGTGCCTTTGCGTCTGGTACTGAAACGGATGGTGATGGTTCGAGGAGTGAGGCATCCGGCACGACCTCCGTGCCGATACCGGTGCCCCTGAAGATCTCGAGCAGGATCGAATGCGGGATCCGCCCGTCGATGATGGCGGCCTTGTCGACCCCGCCGTTGACGGCCTCGAGGCAGGCACCGATCTTGGGGATCATCCCCGACTCCAGTGACGGAAGCAGCTCCTCAAGCTCCGAGACGGTGATTCGGGAAACGAGCGAGTCACGGTCGGGCCAGTCGGCGTAGAGACCCGTGACGTCGGTGAGCACCACGAGCTTGGCCGCACCCAGCGCAACAGCGACCGCGGCAGCGGCCGAGTCGGCATTCACATTGAGCAGCTGACCCGGCACATCGCCATCCGGCGCGACCGACGAGACCACGGGGATGCGACCGGCATCGAGCAGACCATGCAGGATGGCCGGATCGACTCCGACGACCTCGCCGACAAGACCCAGGTCGACCTCCTCGCCGTCGACGACCGTGCCCCGGCGCCGACCGCGGAACATGCCCTCGGTCTCTCCCGAGAGCGCCTGCGCCAGCGATTCCCCGCCGGAGGCATGCTCGTCGATCAGCTGGACCAGCTCGTGGCTCACCTGCGTCGTGAGCACCTCACGCACGACGTCGATCGCCTCCGGGCTCGTCACGCGCAGGCCACCACGGAATTCGCTGTGGATGCCACGGCGCTTCAGCTCCGCCGAGATCTGCGGCCCACCGCCGTGCACCACGACAGGGCGGATGCCCACATGGTGCAGGTAGACCATGTCCTCAGCGAATGCCCGCTTGAGATCGTCGTCGACCATCGCGTTGCCGCCGAACTTCACGACGATCACACGCCCCCGGAACCGTTTCAGCCAGGGCAGAGACTCGATGAGCGTGGCCGCGCGCAGCGCATTCAGCTCCTGGGGCTCCTGTGACGTGGCCATCAGCTGGAGTACGCGCTGTTCTCATGCACATAATCGTGCGTGAGGTCGTTGGTGAAGATCGTCGCGGCCGCCGCGCCCACCTTCAGATCGATGGCCAGATGCACGGCGCGCGGCGTAAGGTCCACCAGCTCGCGGGGCTGGTCGGGCTCGCCCGCATGGCAGACCCTCACACCGTTCATGCTCACATCGACCTCATAGGGGTCGAAGGCCGCCGCAGTGGTGCCGATCGCAGACAGCACACGGCCCCAGTTGGGGTCGTTACCGAACACGGCCGCCTTGAAGAGGTTGTTGCGGGCGACCGAGCGGCCCACCTCGACGGCGTCCTCCTCCGTCTCGGCCCCGACGACCTCGATCGTGATGTCGTGGCTGGCGCCCTCGGCATCCGACATCAACTGCATCGCGAGGTTCGTGCACAGCTCGGTGAGAGACTCTGTGAACTCGTTCACCTCCGGCCGGATACCGGATGCCCCGGATGCCATGAGCGTGACATGGTCGTTCGTCGACATGCAGCCATCCGAATCGAGCCTGTCGAAGCTGACCCTCGTCGCCGAGCGCAGGGCCGCATCGAGCTCGGCAGGTTCGAGAACCGCATCCGTCGTGATGACGACGAGCATGGTGGCGAGGCCCGGTGCGAGCATTCCGGCACCCTTGGCCATGCCGCCGATGGTCCAGCCGCCCGTGTTGACCACCGCCGTCTTGGGCCTGGTGTCGGTGGTCATGATCGCCCGGGAGGCATCCGCCCCACCATTCGCGCTGAGCGCGCCCGCCGCCGCCGAGACGCCGGCCAGCACGCGGTCACGGTCAAGCTGCTCGCCGATGAGGCCGGTCGAGCAGACGAGAACGTCACCCGCCGAGACGCTCAATTCTGCGGCGACCTGCTCCGCCGTGGCGTGCGTCGTCTGGAAGCCCTGAGAACCGGTGAAGCAGTTCGCGCCGCCCGAGTTGAGCACGACCGCGGACACCGTGCCATCGGCGATCACCTGCTGCGACCACAGGATCGGATTGGCCTTCGCCCTGTTGGAGGTGAACACCGCGGCCGCAGCCTGCAGCGGCCCGCGATTGACGACGAGGGCGAGATCGAGCCCGCCCGAATTCTTGAGCCCGGCCTCGACGCCGGCCGCCTCGAAACCTGATGCCGCTGTCACGCTCATGGCGCCACCCCGTCCTGTACGAGCCCCATACTCTCGGGCAGTCCGAGCGCGATGTTCATCGACTGCACCGCCGCTCCCGCAGTGCCCTTGACGAGATTGTCGATCGCGCTGATCACGACGAGGCGGCCGGCCGCCTCGTCGACGGCGAGACCCACGAGTGCCGTGTTGGCGCCCAGCACATCGGCCGTCTTCGGGAATGACCCCTCAGGCAGCAGCTGGACGAAAGGCTCGCCCGCATAGGCCTCCTCCCAGGCCGCACGGACCTGGGCAGCCGTCACGCCGGGCTCGAGCACAGCCGTCGAGGTGGCGAGGATTCCCCGCGACATCGGCACGAGCACGGGAGTGAAGGAGACGCGGATGTCGCGGCCCCCCGCCACTGCGAGATTCTGCTGGATCTCAGGGATGTGCCGGTGTGTGCCGCCCACGGCATACGGCGCCGCCGAACCGTGGATCTCGCTGGCCAGCAGGTGAGGCTTCAGGCTCTTGCCCGCCCCAGACGTGCCGACCGCGAGGACCGCGACCAGATCATCCGCCCTGATCAGGCCGGTGCGGATGCCCGGGGCCAGACCCAATGTCACCGCCGTCACGTTGCAGCCCGGCACCGCGATGCGACGAGCGCCCACAAGATTCTGCCGCTGCATGCCGCCGTCGGCGAGCAGCAGCTCGGGCATGCCGTACTCCCAGGCACCGAAGAATTCGCCGCCGTAGAACCGCTCCCAGTCGGCCTCGCTCGTGAGCCTGTGGTCGGCACCGCAGTCGATGACGATCGTGTCATCACCCAGATGGGAGGTCAGCTCACCGGATTTGCCGTGCGGCAGGGCGACGAAGACGACGTCGTGGCCCGCGAGATTCTCGGGGACCGTCTCGACGAGCGTGAGGCCCGAGAGCGAGCGCAGATGCGGTTGCACCGCCGTCAGAGGCTGACCCGCATTCGAATGGGCTGTGACTGTTGAGATGGTGATCTCGGGGTGGCCGGCCAAGATCCGAAGGATCTCGCCACCCGCGTAGCCGCTTGCTCCGGCAACGGCAACGGAAAAAGACATGTCTCTACCTTAAATCAGGAATGGGATGGAACGGGCAGAGGCGGCGACGCGGCGACACTGATGGATCAGCGAGGCGACGTCGCCGAGAGTCGGCGCACGCGGAACAGCTCAAGGCGACGCTCGCCGAGCACAGAACCGCGGGTGATGTCCACGGGAACACTGTATAGCCTCCCGCGATGTCGCGGCGAATCAGAACGGCCGCGTGTCGGAGCCCCGAGAACGGAGAACCGACACGCGACCACTGTTCGGACTACTCGCGCAGCGTCGCACCGAAACGCTCGGCAGCGACGGCCAGCCCCGCAAGCTTCGCCTCGGATGCCTCGGCTGCGGTCAGGGTGCGATCCGGCGCCCTGAACCGCAGGGCGAAGGTCAGCGACCTGCTGCCCTCCGGAACACCGGAGCCGCGGTAGTCGTCGACGAGGTGGATGTGCTCCAGCAGCTCGCCCGCGCCCTGGCGGACCGCTGCGAGAACGTCGTCGGCCGGAACATCCGCCGACACGACCGTGGAGAGATCCTGCGTTGCGGCCGGATAGGAGGAGAGCGGAATCGCGACCACCTCGCGGCGGCCATGCTCGATGAGCGCATCGAGATCCAGCTCGAGCACCGCGACCATGCGCGGCAGGTCGAGATCGTCGGCGAGCGACGGCAGCAACTCCCCTGCTGTGCCGACGACCGCGTCGCCGGCATAGAACTCGGCCGTGCGGCCCGGGTGGAGCGCCGGGTGGTTGCCCTGCTCCACTCGGAGTTCAACGGCAACGGATGCTGCGAGCTGCTGGGCCGCAGAGATGGCGTCGGCGAGCGACGACGGAACCGCAGCCTGGCCCGGCTGGCGGGAGACCCTGTCACCAAGGAACAGCGCCCCGACATGCCACGGCTGCGGCGGGATGCTCTCGTCGAGTTCGGCCAGTCGCCCCTCCCCCGGATGCTCGTTGCCCACCGGCAGCGGGCCGCTGCCGTAGACGACGCCACGGCGAGGCAGGAACACCGTTCCCACCTCGAAGAGGGCAAGCTCGGTGAGCCCGCGCGACAGGTTGCGGCGCGCCGTGTCAATGAGACCCGGCAGGAGCGTGCGGCGCATCAGCGGCGCCTCCGCGTCGAGCGCGTTGGCGAGCCTGATCGCGGGCGCATCGCCCGAGAAGCGCGCATGGGATGCAGCGGACACGAACGGGTACGACTGCACCTCGGTGAGGCCGTTGGCCGCGAGCATGTTCGCCGCCGCACGGCGCAGCTTCTGCGCACGAGCCAGACCACGCCCCGGAGGCGCGACGGGCAGAACAGAGGGGATGCGGTCGTAACCGATGATGCGGGCGACCTCCTCGACGAGCGTCGGCTCATCGGTGAGGTCGGGGCGCCAGCTCGGCGGCGTGACCTCGAGACCCCCGTCGACGGTGCGCACGGAGGCGCCGATGGCCTCGAGGGCGAAGCGAGCCTCCTCGTCGGTGTAGTCCGCACCCATCAGTGAATTCACGAAACCATGGCGCAGCACGATCGGCTGCGGGGTGGGCGGCGTCACCAGGCTGGACCCCAGCTCGTCGAGCGTTCCGCCGGCGAGCTCCACGAGCAGCTGCGCGACACGGGCCGCGGCAGCCTCCGCCACGAGCGGGTCGACGCCGCGCTCGAAGCGCTTGGACGCCTCGCTCGGCAGCTTGTGGCGTCGGGCGGTGCGCGCGATGGAGACCGGCGAGAAGTTCGCCGCCTCGATGAGCACATTCGTCGTCGCATCCGTGATCTCGGTCGTCGCGCCACCCATGACACCGGCAAGGCCGATCGGGCCGGACTCATCAGCGATGAGAAGATCCTCGCTGTTGAGCTTGCGCTTCTGGGCGTCGAGCGTGACGAGCTGCTCGCCCTCCGAGGCGCGGCGCACCGTGATGCCGCCGCTGAGCCTGTCGAGGTCGTATCCGTGGATGGGCTGACCGAGCTCGAACATGACGTAGTTGGTCACATCGACCGGCAGCGAGAGCGAGCGGATGCCCGCGAGGCGTAGACGGGTCGCCATCCAGGCGGGCGTCGGCCGCGTCGCGTCTATGCCGCGCACGACCCTCGTGACGAAGACGGATGCCCCGACAACACCGCGCACAGGAGCCCCGTCGTCGATCGTGACGGGGAATCCGCTGTGCGGAGCCTGCACGAGTTCAGCAAGGGCGGGGTCGAACGCGGGGTCGCGGAGCGCCGCCCCTGAGGAGTTCGCGTACTCGCGTGCGATACCGCGGATGGAGAACGCGTAGCCGCGATCCGGGGTCACATTGACCTCGACCGAGTAGTCGTCGAGGCCGAGCAGCGCGATCGCGTCGGTGCCGGGCTCCGGGTCGAGGCCGATCTCGGTGAGGCGCAGGATGCCGTCATGCTCGTCGCCGAGGCCCAGCTCGCGGGCGGAGGCGATCATGCCGTCACTGACATGCCCATAGGTCTTACGGGCCGAGATGGGGAACGGCCCGGGCAGCACAGCACCGGGAAGGGACACGACGACCTTGTCGCCGACGAGGAAGTTGTGTGCGCCGCAGACGATCCCGCGAGGCTCCGCCTCCCCCACATCGACCTGACACCAGCGGATCGTCTTGCCGTTCGACTGCGGCTCGTCGACGAACTCCAGAACTGTCCCGACGACGATGGGCCCGCTCAGCTCAGACGCGTGAATGGCCTCCTCTTCGAGCCCGACACGCACAAGGACCGCCTGGATGCTCTCTGCCGTGGCATCGGCGGGGACGTCGACGAACTCGCGAAGCCACGAGATGGGGACGCGCATCAGACCACCATTCCAAACTGCTGCGAGAAGCGGATGTCGCCCTCGACCATGTCACGCATGTCATTCATCTCGTTGCGGAACTGGAGCGTGCGCTCGATGCCCATGCCGAAGGCGAATCCCTGATACTCCTCGGGGTCGATGCCGGCCGCTCGCAGCAGGTTGCGATTGACCATGCCGCATCCGCCCCACTCGACCCAGCGGGCGCCGCCCTTGGCGTTCGGCTGCCACACGTCCATCTCGGCGCTCGGCTCGGTGAACGGAAAGTAGTTGGGGCGCAGGCGAATCTTCGCCTCCTCGCCGAACATGGCCCGCGCAAGATGCTCGAGCGTGCCGCGCAGGTGCGCCATCGTGAGACCCCGATCGATCGCGATGCCCTCGATCTGGTTGAAGACGGGGGTGTGCGTCGCGTCGAGCTCGTCACTGCGGTAGACGCGGCCCGGCGCCACGATGTACACGGGGAGCGGCCGGTCGAGGAGCGAACGGATCTGCACGGGTGAGGTGTGCGTGCGCAGCAGCAGATGCGAGTCGACGGGGTCTACGAAGAAGGTGTCCTGCGTGGCCCGCGCCGGGTGGTCCTCATCGAAGTTCAGGGCGTCGAAGTTGAACCACTCGTTCTCGAGCTCCGGCCCCTCCGCCACCTCCCAGCCCATGCCGACGAAGATGTCAGCCATCTCCTCCATGAGAAGGGTGAGCGGATGCCGTGCTCCGGCAGTCCAGCGCGTCGCGACGGCCGTGACATCGACCGATTCTGCGGCGAGCCTCGCGGTCTCCTCCGCAGCCGAGACCTCCTCCTCTGCGGCGGCGAAGGCCTGATTCACGCGCCCGCGCGCCTGGCCGACGAGCTTGCCGAGAGCAGCCTTCTGCTCGTTCGGGACGCTGCGCAGCGACGCGTTCAGCGTCGCGAGCGGAGAGCCCTCGGCGAGGTGCGCCGAGCGCACCGCCCTCAGGCCTGCGGTGTCGTCAGCAGCGGAGATCGCCGCAAGCGCGGCATCCACCGCCTCGGCGACGCTGTCTTCTGTGATGAGGGGCTCTGACACAAGGGTCAAGTTTAGTCGAGTTAGTTCGGGTGCCCGCTGCCCCAGCTGGATTCTGCGGCAGCCTTCACCCCATCGGGCCCATCGAGCACCGTCGGCGTCTCCGGGCCGGTCTTGCCGAGCTTCGGGCCGCTCCTGCGCGCGACGAATCGCGCGACCCAGGAGAGGATCAGGTTCATCACCAGATAGATCGCGAGAGCCACGAAGAAGAGCGAGAACATGTAGCGGTTGCCGACATAGTTCGCGATGTAGGTCGTCGTCGTGCGCAGCAACTCCGGGTAGCCGACGATGTAGGCGAGCGCCGTGTCCTTGAGGAGGACCACGAGCTGCGCGATGATGATCGGCAACATCTGGCGGAACGCCTGAGGGAACTCGATGATGAACCGCGTGCGCAGTCTCGTCAGCCCCAACGCGAGTCCACTCTCGCGTTGCCCCGCCGGGAGGGCCTGGATTCCCGCACGGAGGGCCTCTCCGATGATCGCCCCGTTGTAGATGGCGAGGGCCGAGGTCCCGGCCCAGAAAGGCTCAACCCCCAGCACGAGCAGGATGAAGAGGATCATCAGCAGCACGGGCATCCCGCGGAAGAACTCGAGCAGGACGGTCGAGGGCAGTCGGATCCACCGCGAGTTGGCAGAACGCCCGAACGAGAACAGGATCCCGACGATGATCGCGAACACCGCCGCAACCCCCGCCATCCGAAGCGTCGCCAACAGACCCTCGCCGATGAGGCGCCAGATCTGCACATCGAGGAAGATGTCCCAGCGACTGCCATCAAGCAGCCCGGGCGACTCGGCACCATTGGGGAGAACTCGCGGAGCAGCCAGCCCCATCACGAGAGCAACAAGCCCACCGACGATCGCGATCACGCCGACGATCGAGATGATGAGAGACCGACGACGGGCGCGCGGCCCCGGAGCGTCATAGAGGACTGAGGTCATCGGAGCACCGCCAACTTCTTCTCGATACGACCCGCGGTAAAGCCGAGCGGAATCGTGATCACAAGATAGAGCACGGCCGCCGCGAGCAGGATCGGGATGACGGCATCGCCCCTCTCATTCGCGGCGGTCCGTGCCACAGCGAAGATCTCAACCACGAAGAAAGCGCCGGCGACCGACGTGTTCTTCGTCAAGGCGATGAAGACGTTGATGAGCGGAGGAATCACCATCCGGAATGCCTGGGGCATGACGACGAGCGTCAACACCTGCCCGAAGGGAAGCCCGATGCTACGCGCCGCCTCGGCCTGCCCGACCGCAACGCCGTTGATTCCGGAGCGGAGGGCCTCAGCCACGAAAGGCGAGGTGTAGGCCGTGAGACCGATGAGCGCAAGCGGGTAGTACCCCGGGTTGAACTGGAGGTATGGGAGCACAGAAGCGCAGAAGAACAGGGTGAGCGTGAGCGGGATGTTGCGAAACAGCTCGGTGTAGGCGGTTGCGAAGGCACGAAACGACGCCACAGGCGAGATCCGCATCGCCGCGATCACCGCTCCGATCACGAGCGCGCCCAGCCCCGCAAAGGCCAGCAGGCTCAAGGTGACGAGAAAGGCCTCGCCGAACTCCGGCAGAAACTGGACTATTGCGTCCACAGGCCGATCCTCCTTCGCATCATGGTTTTTCGACTACCGGGTGGGTGGCCCCAAGAGGGGCCACCCACCACAGTTGATCAGTAGCGGTCGACAGCCGGGGGCGTCGGCGTGGCAAGAACCTTGCCCGCGGTCGACTCCCAAGCCTTTGCCCAGCGGCCATCCTCGTAAGAGGCCTCGAGCGTGTCGTTGATGAACGTGCGGAACGCGTCGTCACCCTTCTTCAGACCGATGCCGTAGGGCTCGGCCGTGAACGTCTGATCCAGAACCTCGAACTCGCCCTCGTTCTGGTCTGCGAGACCCGCGAGGATCACGTTGTCGGTCGTGACAGCCGAAACCTCACCGTTGCGCAGCGGCTCCAGGCACGCGGAATAGGTCTCCGCCTGGAGGACGTTCGAGGTGTACTCGCTGATGTTCTTCAGCGACGTCGAACCGGTGACCGTGCAGACCGCGAGGTTCGGGTCGTTCTTGAAACTGTCGACGTTCTCAATACCGTCAGGGTTGCCCGCAAGCACGAGGAAGTCCTGACCGGCCTCGTAGTACGGTCCGGCGAAGTCAACGACCTCCTTGCGAGTG
This sequence comes from Homoserinimonas aerilata, assembly GCF_006716125.1. Taxonomy (NCBI): domain Bacteria; kingdom Bacillati; phylum Actinomycetota; class Actinomycetes; order Micrococcales; family Microbacteriaceae; genus Homoserinimonas; species Homoserinimonas aerilata. The sequence continues at coordinate 1,497,866 of NZ_VFOM01000001.1, forward strand.
TCATTGATCGTGTAGGTCGCGATCACGAGGTCAACCTGGCCGCTCTCGATGAAGGGCTCGCGGTTGGCCGAGACAGTCTCAACCCACTTGATTCCCTCAGGCGCGATGCCGAGCTCAGCCGCGATCATCTTGCCGATCTCGACATCGAAACCCTCCGGCCCGGACGGTCCCGTCAGCCCGAAGAGTGGCTGGTCGAACTTCGTGCCAATGGTGATGGCGCCCGCATCGCTGACCTTCGCCATCGTCGTGCCAGCCTCGAACTCTGCGCCGGTGTTGACATCCGGGGCATCCGTGCCAGGTGTTCCGCTGTCGGAACAGCCGGCAAGTGCGAGCACGCCGACCAAGGCCACCGCGCCCATCATCAGACCCTTGTTGAGTCGCATGATTCCTCCTTGTTGCTGTGTTACTCGCCCACTGGTCAGTGGTCGAGGATCTTCGAGAGGAAGTCCTTCGCTCTCGGAGACTGGGGGTTCGTGAAGAAGGACTCCGGGTCCGACTCCTCGACGATCTCGCCATCCGCCATGAAGACGACCCGGTCGGCCGCCTTACGGGCGAAGCCCATCTCGTGCGTGACCACGATCATCGTCATGCCCTCGGAGGCGAGCTGCACCATGACGTCGAGCACCTCATTGATCATCTCCGGGTCGAGCGCACTCGTCGGCTCATCAAAGAGCATGACCTTCGGCTTCATCGCCAGAGCGCGGGCGATCGCCACACGCTGCTGCTGCCCACCAGAGAGCTGCGACGGCATCTTGTCGGCCTGCACGCCGATACCGACCCGATCGAGCAGCGCACGGGCATCCTTCTGGGCATCTGCCTTGGAACGCCCGCGGACCTTGATCGGACCGAGCGTCACATTCTGCAGGATCGTCTTGTGCGCAAAAAGGTTGAAGGACTGGAAGACCATGCCGACATCCGCCCGCAGAGCGGCGAGCTGCTTGCCCTCCTCGGGCAGTTTCTTGCCGTCGATGCGGATCTCACCGGACGTGATCGTCTCGAGGCGATTGATCGTGCGGCAGAGCGTCGACTTGCCTGAACCCGACGGGCCGATCACCACGACGACCTCGCCCTTGTTCACGGTGAGGTTGATGTTCTTGAGCGCCTGAAAATCGCCATAGAACTTCTCGACATTTTCCATGACGACGAGGGGCTCACCCCGTGCCGCCTGGATGGGGTTGCTCCGCGTCTCAAAATGCGGGAGCTGAGTCTCCGCAACATCATCGTTCGGGGTCATGGATCAAACCTAGTGGGCGAATGTTGCCTGCGCATTTCACAAGGCACCCGAACGGGTGGCGTGTTATCGATTCGTGACCGCCGCGAGACTACGCAGAACGGTGGGCGAACGCGCTCTCATACAGGCAGACGGATGCCGCCGTCGCCAGATTCATCGACTCCGCATGCCCGTAGATGGGCACCGTGATCGCACGATCAGCCAGAGCCAGATGCTCGTCACTCAGCCCGCGGGCCTCATTGCCGAACAGCCACGCCGTCGGCGCATCCAGCAGACCAGACGTGCGCGCAGCCAGCAGATCATCACCCTTGATGTCAGCGGCGAGCACCTGCAGGCCCGCCGCACTCACCCGCTCCCTCAGCGAAGACAACTCCGCACCGACCGCCACCGGAACATGGAACAGCGAGCCCGTCGTCGAGCGCACCACCTTGGGGTTGTAGACATCGACCGTGCGGCCGCTGAAGATCACGCCGTCGGCCCCCGCAGCATCCGCAGCCCGGATGATCGTTCCCGCATTGCCGGGATCACGAACCTCCTCGAGGATCACGATCAGCCTGGGGCCAGCACCATCCCCGCGAGGGGCCAGCATCTCCTTCACCGAGACCGGGAACTGATGACAGACCGCGACAACACCCTGAGGCGTCACCGTGTCTGCCATCGCCTCAAGCACATGCTCGGTGACGAACTCGACATCGACGCCCGCCTCGACGGCAGCCTGCGCGAGATCCGGATACCGCTCCAAAGCCGTCGGCGTCGCAAACAACTCGATGACCAGCTCAGGGCGAAACGCCAGAGCCTCACTCACCGCCTGCGGGCCCTCCAAAAGAAAGAGCCCGGTCTGGGACCGGGCGTCTCTCTTGCGAAGTTTCGCGACGCCGCGCACACGAGGTGAGCGCGGGTTGTCAAGCATGGCCCAAGTCTAGGCCGTCAGGAGCTACTTAGGCAGACACCTTGGGCGCCGAAGTGTCGGCAGGCAGCGCGGCCTTGGCGGTCGCGACAATAGCCGCGAACGTCTTCGGGTCGGTCACGGCCAGGTCGGCCAGGATGCGACGGTCGACCTGCACGCCAGCCAGGTTCAGACCCTGGATGAAGCGGTTGTAGGTGAGGCCGTTCGCACGCGACGCGGCGTTGATGCGCTGGATCCAGAGGCGACGGAAGTCACCCTTGCGGGCACGACGGTCACGGTACGCGTAGACGAGCGAGTGGGTGACCTGCTCCTTCGCCTTGCGGTAGAGACGCGAACGCTGGCCGCGGTAACCGCTGGCACGCTCGAGGATGACCCGACGCTTCTTGTGGGCGTTGACAGCCCGCTTTACTCTTGCCATTTTGCTTCTACTTCCTTAACGTTTCAGAGTTCTTCAGCGGCTCAGCGGCCGGCTTTGCCGAGAAGGCGCTTGATGACCTTCGCGTCCTGCGGTGCCAGCACCTGGTCGGAGTTCAGACGGCGCTTACGCTGGCCCGACTTCACCTCGAGGTTGTGGCGCATACCCGCCTGCTGCTTCATGACCTTGCCGCTTCCGGTGACCTTGAAACGCTTCTTAGCCCCTGAGTGGCTCTTCTGCTTAGGCATTTCTCTCCTTGTTCACTGTCGTACTGCTTGGCGCCCCCGCGGACGCAAGACTGTTGTGGCCGCTACTCGGCCGGGGACTCTGCCGGCTGCTCTGCACCCGGCTCGGCGCTGGAAGACGACTTCGCCGCCGTCTTACGGGCATCCGACTCCGCCTTGGCCTCCGCCTTCGTGCGAAGCGGCCCGATGACCATGACCATGTTGCGGCCATCGATCATAGGGGTCGACTCGACCGAACCGAACTCCGCGACATCCTCCGCAAAACGCTGCAGCAGGCGAACGCCCTGCTCGGGGCGCGACTGCTCACGACCGCGGAACAGGATCATGGCCTTGACCTTGTCGCCCTGCTTGAGGAAGCCCTCAGCGCGCTTGCGCTTGGTCTCGTAGTCGTGCTTGTCGATCTTGAGACGGAAACGAACCTCCTTGAGGATCGTGTTCGTCTGATTGCGCTTGGCCTCCTTGGCCTTCTGCGCGGTTTCGTACTTGAACTTGCCGAAATCCATGATCTTTGCGACAGGCGGCTTGGAATTGGGAGCAACCTCAACCAAATCCAGGTCGGCCTCTTGGGCAAGACGGATCGCCTCTTCGATACGGACGACGCCAACCTGCTCGCCCCCGGGGCCAACGAGACGAACCTCGGGAACACGGATTCGGTCATTCGTTCTGGGATCGCTGATGCGGTGCTCCTCTATAGATCGTCGCTTCGCAATGAAGCACTACCTGCCTGGCCTTCGGCGGATGCCGTGGCGACGAGAGGAGAGAAATCGCACCGGAAGCAACCCCGATCAGAGAATCGGGACACCCGGCACGGCGCCCTTGAAACTACCTCAGCACACTCGCGTGCGCGTCGGCGGGGTGCCAACAACCCGGTAACCTTTAAGTGCCAAACAACAACACAGGCGGTCAAGCGCGGGTGGGAGAATCTCCACTTTCGTATCTGGAACCATCACAGGTCCCAGAGCCCGGACGAGTCTATCAGAGGAAAGCTTCATGAGCGATACCGAGCACAATCACGTATTCACCGACTCCCCCGCGGAGTCACCCGAGACGGATGCGGCCCGCGATATCAGCGAAGTACCGGCCATCGAAATCATCAACACGGTAGCCGTGCACCTGCTCAGCGCCGCCGCAGTCAAATGCGGCCTCGCCGACGACCCCGAGAACGAACTCGACCTCGACGAAGCACGCAAACTCATCAACGCCCTCGCCGGCCTCATCACCGCGGCGGCACCCGACCTCTCCGACTCACACGCGCGACCGCTGCGCGACGGCCTGCGCTCGGTGCAACTCGCCTTCCGCGAAGCATCATCCATTCCGGATGCGCCGGGCAAAGGGCCAGGAGAGAAGCTCACAGGCTCGGTCGTCTGAACCGGTAGGTGGGTTGCTCGCAGGTCAGGTTTCGAGACGGCCTCGTTCCTCGGCCTCCTCAACCCGCGGGGGACGATCGCTCCTCGGTCCTCAACCCGCGGGGGTTGGGCGGAGTTTGACCGCCAGGGAGTCGACGCGTTCCGCGATCGTGGTGCTGGAGGCCCAGCGCTGCTGGACCCGAGCCAGAAGCGCGTCGAGGGTGGCCTGATCGAGGCCCGGGGCCAGAGTGAGCGTCACCACGAGCTCGGGGCCCAGCAGACGGGCATCCGGATCTCCCTGCGACAGAACGAGCTGCGCGACAAGCGGCTCGGATGCGATCGACGCCTCGAACTCGGCGACAACCTCTGGATCAGAATGGCTCGGCACCCACGGCAGCGACTGCGCGATCGCCCAGAGCGCGGGTCGGCGCACCACGAACTCCGAAGGAGACGTCGGGTCGAGCACCACCAGATCGGTGCCCTCATCGGCAGCAGCCAACGCCACGCGCACCGCATCGACGGGGACAGGCCGTGCCATCGGATTCCAGCGCTGCATCGCCTCGACCGAGCCGAACACAGGCATCACATTGCGGCCATCCGGCCCCGCCACCGTCACGATCGACAGCTCCGCGCTCTTGTCAACCACGACGCCGTGCTCATTGACGCCGGACTCCCCCAGCTGCGCCACCAGCGGCACCAGCAGCCGGCACTCGCGCAGAGCGTCGACGACCTCGACAGCATCCGTCTGGCCAGCCCTGAAGCGGTCCAGCGCCGAACTCAGCCCCTCGGGCGCGGAGCCGTCATCCTCGGCGACCGCCGGATCGACCTCCTCGAAATGCCGCCCGGCCCACGGACGCCCCGCGGAATCCGCCAGCCTCGTCGAGACCGGAACGCCATCGTGCTTCGAATCGCCGTCGTGCATCAGTCGCTGGCGACGTCCAACGCCTCGGCCAGCGTGAAGGCCTTGTTGTAGAGCGCCTTGCCGACGATCGCGCCCTCCAGCCCGAGCGGCACAAGCTCGCGCAGGGCAACCAGATCGTCAAGGTTCGAGATGCCACCGGAGGCGATCACCGGGCGCGGCGTGTGGTCGAGCACCTGCCGCAGCAGCTCGACGTTCGGGCCCTGCATCGTGCCATCCTTCGTCACATCAGTGACGACGTAGCGCGCACAGCCAGCCTCCTCCAGTCGATCCATGACCGACCAGAGATCACCCGCATCCTTCGTCCATCCCCGCGTCGCGAGCGTCGTGCCGCGCACATCGAGGCCGACCGCGATCGCCTCACCGTACTCGGCGATCACATGGGCCGCCCACTCCGGGTTCTCGAGGGCTGCTGTGCCCAGGTTGAGACGCTTCGCCCCCGTCGCCAGGGCCGCCTCGAGCGACTCGTCGTCGCGGATGCCGCCAGAGAGTTCAATGTTGACGACGCCGCGCACCTGACGGATCACCTTCTTGATGACACCGTGGTTGTTGCCCCGGCCGAACGCGGCATCGAGGTCCACCAGGTGGATCCACTCGGCGCCCTGCGCAGCCCACTCCTCAGCGGCCGCCACAGGGTCGCCATAGCTGGTCTCGCTGCCGGCCTCCCCGCGGGTCAGCCGCACCGCCTTGCCATCCGAAACATCGACCGCCGGAAAAAGGGTGAGACCGGGGGTCTTGTTGAACTCGCTCATGAAGGGCTTTCTCGGCTGATCGCCGGGGACGCATACAGGTGAGGGCGCGAACGCGCTGAACAAGAAACAGATACTACCCGCGTTTGGACACGGCAGAGAATCAGAGGCTGCCGATCCAGTTCGAGAGCACGCGAATGCCCGGTGCCCCCGACTTCTCCGGGTGGAACTGGGTCGCCGACAGCGGGCCGTTCTCGACCGCCGCGAGGAAGCGCTCGCCATGCTCGGACCAGGTCAGAAGGGCAGGAGGAAACGGCGGCACGATGTCGAGCGTCCACTCATGCGCGGCGTAGGAGTGCACGAAGTAGAAGCGCTCGTCTTCGACTCCCTCGAACAGCACGGAACCGGCATCCGGCTGCACAGTGTTCCAGCCCATGTGCGGCACGACGGGGGCATCGAGCAGGCTCACGGTGCCCGGCCACTCGCCGAGACCCTCCGTACCCTGCCCGCGTTCGACACCGTGCTCGAACAGAACCTGCATTCCGACGCAGATGCCCATCACCGGTCGACCGCCGGCAAGGCGCCGCTCGATGAGTTCAGGACCGCCGACAGCGCGAAGCGCCTCCATGACCGCCGAGAACGCGCCGACCCCGGGAACCAGGAGGCCGTCCGCCTCGGCCACCCTGCGCCGATCGGCGGTCAACTCGACGTCTGCGCCCGCAAGTTCGAGCGCCTTGACCGCGGAGTGGACGTTGCCGCTGCCGTAGTCAAGGACGACGACCGACTTGCGCGTCACAGGAGAGCCCCCGACATCAGAGAGCGCCCTTCGTCGACGGGATGCCGGACACGCGGGAGTCGCGCTGGACCGCCGTGCGCATGGCACGGGCGAAAGCCTTGAACTCCGCCTCCGCGATGTGATGCGGGTCGCGACCGCCGAGCACCGTGATGTGCACCGTGAGCCCGGCATGGAACGTGATCGCCTCGAAGACATGACGCACCATCGAACCGGTGAAGTGGCCACCGATGAGGTGGAACTCGAAGCCCGCCGGCTCACCGCTGTGCACCAGGTACGGGCGGCCAGAGACATCAACAACTGCGCGGACGAGCGCCTCGTCGAGCGGGACGTGGGCGTCACCATAGCGCGAGATACCCGCCTTGTCGCCGAGCGCCTGAGCGATCGCCTTGCCGAGGACGATACCGATGTCTTCCACCGTGTGGTGCACGTCGATCTCGGTGTCGCCTGTCGCACGCACATCGAGATCGATGAGCGAGTGCTTGGAGAAGGCGGTCAGCATGTGATCGAAGAACGGCACCGACGTGGACACGTTCGAGGTGCCCGTGCCATCGAGGTTCACCGAGAGCTCGATGCTGGACTCGCTGGTCTCGCGGGACAGCCGGGCCGTCCTGCTCTGGGTCGAACTGCCGAGCTCTGACATGCCGGATCCTTAGGTCACTGGTCTGGGCGCACGGAGAACCCGAACGCGAGAAGGCGCGGGGCCTGGGCCCCTGAGGTCGAGTCTACCGAGTGGTGAGATCAGCGAGGGCGGCCAGGAAGGCACTCGTCTCCGCCTCCGTTCCCGCCGTCACGCGCAGGTGGTGCGGGATGCCGACATCGCGAATCAGGATGTCGCGCTCGAGGAGAGCCTCGAACAGCCCCTTCGGGTCATCGACACCGCCGAACAGCACGAAGTTGGATGCGCTGGGCAGCGGCGTGTAGCCAAGGGCAGCCAACTCGACCACGAGGCGGTCGCGCTGGGTGCGGATGTCATCGACCATGGCCAACATCTCGGGCGTGTGCTCGAGTGCAGCGACAGCCGCCGCCTGGGTGAGCGCCGACAGGTGGTATGGAAGCCGCACAAGACGAAGGGCGTCGGCGATGACCGGATCGGCCGCCAGATAGCCCACCCGGGCGCCCGCGAACGCGAACGCCTTGCTCATGGTGCGCGAAACGACCAGACGCTCCCGGCCCTCGAGCAGATCGAGGGCCGACGGCGCGCCATCGGGGGCGAACTCGGCGTAGGCCTCATCGACGACAACGATCCCGTCGCACGCGTCGTAGGCGGCGGCGATCGTCTCGAGCGAGAGGTGCGTGCCCGTCGGGTTGTTGGGCGAGCAGAGAAAGACGACATCGGGCTGGGTGCGACGGATCGACTCTACGACGGTCTGCGGGGAGATCTCGTAGCCGGCATCCCGCTCCCCCATCACCCACTGCGTGTCGGTGATCTCGGCGATGATCGAGTGCATCGAATAGCTCGGCGGAAAACCGAGCACCTTGCGCCCCGGACCGCCGAAGGCCAGCAGAAGCTGCTGGAGGATCTCGTTCGACCCATTGGCAGCCCAGATGTTCTCGGCCGTCAGCCCGTGGCCGACATAACCGGCGAGCCGTTCACGAAGCTCCGTGAACTCGCGATCAGGATAGCGATTGACCGACAGAATGGCCCGAGCCAACGACGTGACGATGTCATGCGCGACCGGCTCGGGGATCGGGTGCGTGTTCTCGTTGACGTTCAGCGCATAGCGCACATTGATCTGCGGAGCGCCGTACGGACTCTTGCCGCGAAGGCTGTCACGAAGGGGAAGGTCTGAAAGGGAAGCCACCGCTCAATCCTATTTCAGCCCGGCAGACCTCATTCAGCCGTTGACGTACATGGTCGGCACGGCGAGCTGCTGGCCGGGAACGACATCCGAACCCTTGAGGGTGTTGAAGCGGAGAAGCTGGGCGATGACCTCGCGGGGATCCTCACCGGGAGCGATCTCCTCGGCGATGCCCCAGAGCGAATCACCACCCGAGACCGTGACGTAGCTCAGCTCGGCTGGCCCCGATGCATCCGTGGCCGTCGCCATGCCGCCGTTGAGAGCAACGAAGAGTGCGATCACGACGAGCGGGAGTGCGGCGAGCGTCATGAGCACGCGGCGACCTCGCTGCGTGATCCGAAGGTGCGAAGCGGCGGCGCGGGGCGCGGCGGTCTCCGAAGCCTCGAACGATGCCGGGGCGACCCCGGTGAAATCCATGTCGACTGCTGAGGTGCTCATGTGATGCCTCTTCTCTTTCTTGAAACCCGCCCTCCGGAAGGAGGGTGAATCGAAAGGGGTAGAGCCGCATCCGATGTTCGGCCGGGAACATCGGATGCGAAGCTCTGTTCCGAACATATATTCGATTGTTCGAAAATGCAAGGCCCGATTCGAAACTCTGTGTCAGTGAAGCCGCGACACACTCGAACAGGTGTTTGCCTCCGGGAACGAAGGCGGATACAGTTTCGACTGTCGCGAGACACACACAATCAGGAGCCACCGACATTCGGTGCGACAGGAGCAGAAGATGGACGAGAAACCGTCGACACGAAGGCGTAAGAGCCTGAGTGAGAAGCAGCTGTCGATCCTGGAATTCATCCAGCGCACCGTGTCGTCGCGTGGCTACCCGCCGAGCATGCGCGAGATCGGCGACGCCGTCGGGCTCGCCTCCCTCTCCAGCGTCACCCACCAGCTCGGCCAGCTCGAGCTCAGCGGCTACATCCGTCGCGACCCCAACCGCCCGCGCGCCATCGAGATCCTCATCGATCTCCCCCAGTCCGAGCGCGGAGAGCCGGACGGTGAGGAGTACGCGCAGGCTGCACCCATCGGTGACGCAGCGATGGTGCCACTCGTGGGGCGTATCGCCGCCGGAATCCCCATCACGGCCGAACAGCAGGTCGAAGAGATCTTCCCGCTCCCCCGCCAGCTCGTCGGCAAGGGCGAACTCTTCATGCTCAAGGTCGTCGGCGAATCAATGATCGACGCCGCGATCTGCGACGGCGACTGGGTCGTCGTGCGTCAGCAGAAGACGGCCGAGAACGGCGAGATCGTCGCGGCGATGCTCGACGAGGAGGCCACCGTCAAGGTGTTCCGCCAGCGCGATGGGCACACCTGGCTGCTGCCGCGCAACAGCAACTTCGAGCCGATCCTCGGCGACTACGCCCAGATTCTCGGCAAGGTCGTCGCCGTACTGCGTTCCGTCTGAGACGCCGTTTCGTCTAGGACGCCCCTGCGGCGACGAACTCGCTGTACGTCGCAACATCCTGCTCACGCACGAGTGCGTGAACCCGGGTTCCCGCCTCCTCGTAGTCCGTCGACGTGATGATGCCGCGGCCATGGAGTGACGCCACGATGTCGCCACGGTCATAGGGCACCAGAAGCTCAACCTCGACCGACGGCGCCGGAAGAAGCTCCTCGATCCTCCGGAGCAGCTCCTCGACACCCTCACCCGAACGCGCCGAGACGAAGATGCCATCCGGCTGCAGACCACGGAGCAGCATCCGCTGATCCTCGTCTGCGAGGTCTGCCTTGTTGAAGGCCACGATCTCGGGGATGTCGCGTGCGCCCACCTCACCGATGACGTCACGCACCGTCGCCAGCTGGCTCGCCGGATCGGGGTGTGAGGCGTCGACGACATGCACAATGACATCCGACTCCGCCACCTCCTCGAGGGTCGAACGGAACGCCTCGACGAGCTGATGCGGCAGATTGCGCACGAACCCGACGGTGTCGACGAGGGTGTACCCGCGCCCGTCCGCCGTGACGGTCTTGCGCACCGTCGCATCAAGCGTCGCGAACAGCGCGTTCTCGACGAGAACACCGGCGCTCGTGATGCGATTGAGAAGACTCGACTTGCCCGCATTCGTGTAGCCGGTGATGGCCACGCTCGACACCTCGAAGCGATTGCGATTGGCACGCTTCGTCTCGCGGGCCGGCTTGAACTCCTTGATCTGCTTGCGCAGCTTGGACATCCGGGTGTGGATGTGACGCCGATCGAGCTCGATCTTCGTCTCACCGGGGCCACGGCTGCCCATACCCGCGCCGGCACCGCCGACCTGACCACCGGCCTGGCGCGACATCGACTCACCCCAACCACGCAGCCTCGGGAGGAGATACTCGAGCTGAGCGAGCTCCACCTGCGCCTTGCCCTCACGGCTCTTCGCATGCTGGCTGAAGATGTCGAGGATGACCGCCGTGCGGTCGATGACCTTCACATTGATGACATCCTCGAGCGCGCGACGCTGGCTCGGGGCGAGCTCGCCGTCGACGATGACCGTGTCGGCGCCCACGGCCGCAACCACCCCGCGCAGCTCCTGTGCCTTGCCCTTGCCGAAATAAGTGCTCGGATCGGGAGTGGCCCGCTTCTGCAGCAGGCCGTCGAGAACGACAGCGCCCGCCGTCTCCGCCAGCGCGAACAGCTCGCGCATGGAGTTCTCCGCCTCCTGCGCATTGCCCTGCGAATAGATGCCGATGAGCACGACCTGCTCCAGACGGAGCTGGCGATACTCGACCTCGGTGACGTCCTCCAGCTCGGTCGACAGCCCGGCGACACGACGCAGCGCCTCGCGGTCATCGCGATCGAGCTGGTCGCCATCCGAATCGACGGAGACGACGGCACCGTCGGACTGCAACGCCTGCGCGCGGCCGCTCGAGAAGATCGTGTAGCCGGCGGGACGCTGAGATGCGCTCGACAGGATGCGCTCGATGACGTCGTCGTCATTCGCGTCTTCTGCTTTAACTTCAGTCATTGGGTTAACCCTAGTTCCTTGGTATTGGGTAAGTTTCTCTGCATGGCCAATGAGCACTACTTCTCTTCACTTCCCGAGAGTGAGCTCAAACTTCGCCAGATCACCGTCACACTCGCGGGCCAGCCCTATGCACTGACCACCGCCGGCGGCGTCTTCAGCCCCGAGCGGCTCGACGCCGGAACACAGGTGCTGCTGTCGAACATGCCACCCGTTCCTCCCGGAGGGAATCTCCTTGATCTCGGCTGCGGATGGGGGCCCATCGCGCTGACCATGGCGATCGAATCGCCCCACGCCACCGTCTGGGCGGTCGATGTCAACGAGCGCTCGCTCGATCTGACCCGCCGCAACGCCGAGGCTCTCGGCCTCACCAACATCAACGCCGTGCTGCCCGAGGATGTTCCCGACGACGTGGACTTCATGACCATCCGCTCCAATCCGCCGATCCGCGTCGGCAAGGACGTGCTGCACGACATGCTCACGCACTGGCTGCCCCGACTGCAGCCATCGACGGACGCCTGGCTCGTCGTGCAGCGAAATCTGGGCTCTGACTCGCTGCACCGCTGGCTCGACGGCGCCCTCGCATCCGACTTCTCCGTGTCACGGGCAGCCACCAACAAGGGCTACCGCGTTCTGCGCGTCCGCAGGCGCTGACCTCGCCGCTCAGGATGCCTACAGGCTGAGATCGCCCTCGAACACGAGCGTCGCAGGCCCACTCAGGGAGACGTGCTCTCCGTCTTCGGCAGGCCACATGCGCACGCCGAGCGTTCCGCCCGGAACCTCGACCCGCCAGTTGTTCGGCGCGCCCGCCCCCGCCCAGTGACGCGTCGCGAGGGCAGCCGCGACAGCACCGGTGCCGCAGGAGAGCGTCTCACCGCTGCCGCGCTCGTGCACCCTCATGGTGATGTTGCCGACACCATCGACGACGAGCGGATCGCTTGGAACGACGAACTCGACATTGGCGCCGGCCTCAGGCACGGGTTCGAGCACGGGGATATAGCCGAGGTCGAGCTCGGCGAGCTCATCGAGCGACGACAGCGCCACGACCACATGCGGATTGCCGACGTTGATGCCGAGCCCGGGCCTCGCCACCGGGAGGTTCTTCGCCCGCACGAGGGGCTCACCCCCATCGAGCGACCAGCGCCCGAGATCGACCTGGAAGCCGCGCTGGTTGCGCTGCAGATCGCGCACGCCCGCGCGGGTGCCGACAGTGAGCGTGTCGTTGGGCCCCAGATCGACGAGACCGTTCGTCGTGAGGTACTCGGCGAAGACGCGGATGCCGTTGCCACACATCTCCGACGGGGAGCCGTCGGAGTTGTGGTAATCCATGAACCACTCCGCGCCGTCATCCTCGGCAAGGGCCGCAGCACCCTCCGGAAGACTACGAGAGCGGACCGCCCTGATGATGCCATCGGCGCCGACGCCGAAATGCCGATCGGCGATCGCCGCAAGCTGCTTCGGGCTCAGCTCCACCTCGCCGTCGGGGTCGGAGAACAGCACGAAGTCGTTGCCCGTGCCGTGGCCCTTGGTGAAGTGAATCTCTGGCATCATCCAAGGATAGTTCGGCAGGCGGACGTCACCGCACGCTGAGCGCGAACGCATCCTCGATCAGCGCAGGGGCATCATGGTCGAACCACGTCGTCGCCGCGTACCGCCGGAACCAGCTCACCTGCCGACGCGCATACTTGCGGGTGAGCGCCTGGGTCAGCTCGATCGCCTGCCCCTGGCTCAGCTCGCCCCTGAGCTCGCCGATCGCCTGCGCGTAACCGATGGCGCGGCTCGCGGTGACGCCGCGCTCGATCCCGCGCTCCCGGAGCATCCGCACCTCATCAAGCAGCCCGTCGCGCCACATCCCCTCGACCCGCTCGTCGAGTCGGGCCACCAGCTCGGCCCTCTCGGCGCGCACCCCTATGACCCGGGTGTCGGCATGCCAGGTGGCGCCCTCATCCGGCAACCCGGAGCCGAACGGCTCCCCCGTGAGCTCGACGACCTCGAGCGCACGCACGATGCGGCGAGCGTTGTGCGGCCCGATGGACTCCGCTGCGGCCGGATCCAGCTGCCGCAGACGCTGGAACAGGATGCCGGGACCCACCTCGGCGAGCTCCGCCTCGAGTCTGGCCCGCACCGCAGCATCCGTGCCCGGGAATCGGAAGTCGTAGATCACCGAAGAGACATAGAGACCGGAGCCGCCCACCATGATCGGAACAGCGCCACGCGCCAGGATGTCGCCGATCACCGCGCGAGCCTGCACCTGGTAGTCGGCGACGCTCGCCTCGTCGGTGACATCGAGCACGTCGAACATGTGGTGCGGGATGCCGCGGCGCTCGGCGATCGGAAGCTTGGCCGTACCGATATCCATGCCCCTGTACAGCTGCATCGCATCCGCATTGACGATCTCGGTCGGCCTGCCGGCGCTCGCCAGCCGCGCCGCCAGCTCCAGGGAGAGCGCCGTCTTGCCCGTGCCGGTCGCGCCGACAAGGACGATGAGGGGAAGCACCACCTAGCGCAGGCCGTCGGACGAATCGTAGATCGGCGTCGTGGCCACGCGCAGCGTTGGGAGGCCGAGCGAGACCCGTGCCGGTGCGGAGGACCCAGCAGAGGTGGCCGGGACGCCGCAGGAGGCCGCCTCGGCGCGATCCCAGGCATCGCCCGCCGTTGTGCGTCGGACAGCGAAACCTCCGCCCACAGCGGTGTCGGCGATCAGATAGAAAGGCTTCGCCTCAGAGACGGTGACCGTGACGACATCGCCCGGACGCGGCACCTCGGCACCCGTCGGCACATCGAAGTGGACCAAGCGACTGTCCTCCGCGCGCCCCGAGAGGCGATGCGTCTGGGCATCCTTGCTGCCCTCGGCGGAGACCATGACGTTCACGGTCGTGCCGACGAGCGCCCGGTTCTCCTCCCAGGAGATTCGATCCTGCAGGGCGGTGAGCCGCTCGTAGCGTTCCTGAACGACCGCCTTCGGCACCTGCTCGTCCATCGTCGCCGCCGGCGTGCCCTCACGGATCGAATACTGGAAGGTGAAGGCAGAGGCGAAACGCGCCCTCTCCACCACGCGGAGGGTCTCCTGGAAGTCCTCCTCCGTCTCGCCGGGGAAGCCGACGATGATGTCCGTCGAGATCGCCGCGTTCGGGATGCGCTCGCGAACGCGATCGAGGATGCCGAGGAAGCGTTCAGAGCGGTAGCTGCGGCGCATCGCCTTCAGGATGCGGTCCGAACCCGACTGCAGGGGCATGTGAAGCTGCGGCATGACCGCGGGCGTCTCCGCCATCGCCTCGATGACATCGTCGGTGAAGGCCGCCGGATGCGGGCTTGTGAAGCGGATGCGCTCGAGGCGGCGAATCTCGCCGGCGGCACGCAGCAACTTGCCGAAGGCGTGGCGGTCGCCGAACTCGACACCATAGGAGTTGACGTTCTGGCCGAGCAGAGTCACCTCGATGGCTCCGTCGTCGACGAGCGCCTGAACCTCGGCGAGGATGTCGCCCGGCCGGCGATCCTTCTCCTTGCCGCGCAGCGCCGGCACGATGCAGAAGGTGCAGGTGTTGTTGCAGCCCACCGAGATGGACACCCAGCCGCTGTGCGTGGACTCCCGGCGGGTCGGCAGCGTGGAGGGGAAGACCTCGAGCGATTCGAGGATCTCGAGTTGGGCCTCACCGTTGTGGCGGGCACGTTCGAGCAGGGTCGGGAGCGAGCCCATGTTGTGCGTGCCGAACACGACATCGACCCAGGGCGCCTTCTCGAGGATGGTGCTCTTGTCCTTCTGGGCGAGGCATCCGCCGACCGCGATCTGCATCCCCTCGTGCTCACGCTTGATCGAGGCGAGCATTCCCAGATTGCCGTACAGCTTGTTGTCGGCGTTCTCGCGCACGGCGCAGGTGTTGATGACGACGACATCGGCCTGCCCCTCGGTCGCGCGCACATAGCCCGCAGCCTCGAGCGAGCCGCTGAGCCGCTCGGAGTCGTGGACATTCATCTGACAGCCGTAGGTGCGCACCTCATAGCTGCGCGGAACGGCGGAGGTCGGGGCGGCTGAATCGGCGGGGGCGAGCGTGGTCATGATGGGGTAAAGCCTAACTCTGCCGGGCCAGAGAGGCGTTCTGCGGTGCTGCCCGGCGCGGCCTCAGCGCCACCAGCCGTCGAACGGCGAGACCGGCAGAGCGCGTTTGTGCCGGGTGGCCAGGAAGCGCTGCTCGATCGCCTGCGCCACCCCCTGCGCGACCTCGCGGCCCTCAAGAAAGTCATCGATGTCGTCGTAGGCCAGCCCCAGGTTGGCCTCATCGCTCTGGCCGGGGGTCCCGTCGAGCAGATCGGCCGTGGGCACCTTGAGGAACAGGCGTTCGGGGGCTCCCAGATGCTGAAGCAACTGCCGGCCCTGACGCTTGGTGAGGCCGGAGAGCGGAAGCACATCTGCACCGCCGTCTCCGAACTTGGTGAAGAAGCCGGTCACGGCCTCCGCGGCATGGTCGGTGCCGACGACGAGCAGACCAGACTGGCCCGCGATCGCGTACTGGGCGATCATGCGTGCCCTGGCCTTGACGTTGCCCTTCGTGAAATCCTGCATCTCGGTGCCCACGCCGTCGAGGTATTCCGCCTCGAAGCCGTCGACCCCGCGCTGCACATTGAAGGTGAGCTCGCGGTCGGCCCGAATGAATTCGAGCGCAAGCTGCGCATCATCTTCGTCACGCTGTACCGCGTAGGGCAGGCGTACCGCGATGAACTCTGCTTCGCCACCGGATGCTCTCACCCGCTCGGCCGCGAGCTGGCAGATTCTGCCCGCAAGAGACGAATCCTGCCCGCCGCTGATGCCGAGCACCAGTCCGCGTGCCCCCGTCGCCGCAAGGTAGTCCGTGAGAAAACTCAGGCGGCGCTCAAGCTCCTCGCCGGGGTCGATCTCCGGCACGGAGTGGAGTTCGGCGATGATCTGGGACTGGAGCTCACGCATAGGAAGAACCTACCCGGTGGTGACAGTCATTCGAAGCGCACTCCCCCGGAGCGGCTGCCGCCCTTGAGCGCGCCGGCAACGGCCTCCCGGACGATCGACGAGGAGTAGCCCTTGCGCGTGAGGAACGCCGTGAGGCGGCGCTCGGCGGTGGCGGCATCGTAGGAACGCAACTGCGACGCCCGCTTCTCGGCGAGTTCACGCGCGCGCTCTCTCTCGTCTCCCGCCTCCAACTGCTCGAGGGCCTCATCGATCAGTTGCTGATCAATGTGTCGACGCCTGAGCTCCGAGACGATGCCCTGCCTGCCGAGCCCCTTGCGTTCGTGCTGGGTACGCACCAGGGTCTCTGCAAGGGCTGCGTCATCGATGAGCCCGACCGACTCAAGCCGTGCCACCTCGGCCTCGATCAGCTGCTCGTCGATCTCTCGGGAACGCAGCAGACCCTCGATCTCCCAGCGCGACATATTGCGGCGGGTGAGGCCGGCAAGGCTGACGTTCTCGGCCCGCCGCGCCTGACGCTCCGGGCCCCGACGGCTGCTCGCCGGTGCCGCCGAGCCACCCGCTGCCGGGGCATCAGCCTGTGACACTGCAGCCGCTTCTTCTGCCCCCTCGGGGAGGAGCGCGTCTTCGGTAGCGGCGGCGGGTCTGGCGCCCGGCAGATAGATGACGGGCGCCAGACGATCGTCGCGAGACTCGCCCGATGAGCTGGCCTTCGAGGGAATCCGGTGGACGGACATGATGACTGCTAGCTCGCTGCCTTGCTGCGGCTCGCAAGCTTCGGCGCGATCGGCTCGACGGCGACCTCGGCCGGTGCGACGGCCTTCAGATCTTGACCGATGCCGAGCTTGATGAGGATCTTGTCTTCGATCTCCTTGGCGACATCCGGGTTCTCGGTCAGGTAGCGACGCGAGTTCTCCTTGCCCTGGCCGAGCTGGTCGCCGTCGTAGGTGTACCACGCGCCCGACTTGCGAACGATCTCGTGCTCGACACCGAAGTCGATCAGGCTGCCCTCGCGGGAGATTCCGATGCCGTAGAGGATGTCGAATTCGGCCTGCTTGAACGGCGGGGCCATCTTGTTCTTCACGACCTTGACGCGGGTGCGGTTGCCCACCGCATCCGTGCCGTCCTTGAGGGTCTCGATACGGCGGATGTCGAGGCGGACCGACGCATAGAACTTGAGCGCCTTACCGCCGGCGGTCGTCTCGGGGCTGCCGAAGAACACACCGATCTTCTCGCGGAGCTGGTTGATGAAGATCATCGTCGTGTTGGTCGAGCTGAGGCCACCGGTGAGCTTGCGCAGAGCCTGCGACATGAGCCGCGCCTGGAGGCCGACATGGGTGTCACCCATCTCGCCCTCGATCTCGGCCCGAGGCACGAGAGCGGCGACGGAGTCGATGACGATGAGGTCGATGGACCCCGAGCGCACCAGCATGTCGGCGATCTCGAGGGCCTGCTCACCGGTGTCGGGCTGAGAGACCAGCAGGGCGTCGATGTCGACCCCCAGAGACTTGGCATACTCGGGGTCGAGGGCGTGCTCGGCGTCGATGAAGGCGGCGATGCCGCCCGCCCGCTGGGCGTTCGCGATGGCGTGCAGCGTGAGCGTGGTCTTACCAGAGGACTCTGGACCGTAGATCTCGACGATGCGGCCACGCGGGAGCCCCCCGATACCGAGTGCGACGTCAAGGGCGATGGAGCCGGTGGGGATCACGGCGACAGGCGCACGCTCGTCGCTGCCGAGGCGCATGACGGAACCCTTGCCGAACTGCCGGTCGATCTGGGCGAGGGCCGTGTCGAGGGCCTTCTCGCGGTCTGCTGCTGATGCCATTGTCGTGCTCCTGTTCGTCATGGGCTCCGGCTTCGGGCCGGGAACCTCGGATGTTGCGCCTATCGGCTGCCGCCTGCGACTCGACCGGTGGTGCAAGGTCTCGTCGGGTACGGCAAGGCTGGTTGTGACGGCTGATCGCCAGCACCCCTGACGTTAGGCGGCACCTCCGACATACATGATGCGGAAGGTGCGTTCTGTGGACAGGGAGCCGGTGAACTCCGCTGGTGAGGAGCCTACTCGCATCCGAACACATGTTCGAAGAACCGGTAGAAAATCCACCCGGCGTGTCGCACCGACAGTCGGCAACAGCGGACGGCGGCACACGACAGCGTGACCCGCAGAGCGGCCGAATCAGGCCTTGTTGAGGCGCCCCATGCCGTGCCAGCGTTCCGGCGGAACATCGGACGCCCTGCAGATGGCGAGCCACACATCACGGGGGGCGGCACCCGCCGCCAGCGCCTGCTCTGCGCTCACCCCGCCCACCTCCGCCAGCACGAGGTCGTGCGCGAGCGTGCTGCCGTAGGCGCCGAACTCGTCGCGCATCGCGATCCAGAACTCGCTCAGCCTCATCGTCTGCTCACCGGGCCCCTCGCATCCGCATTCCACAACGCTACGGCATCACCCGCGGCTCGCAGCACGCGCACAACCCCCTCCGAGGCGAGGCCTCCCAGACGACGGATGCCCGGCTCTTGCGAGCCGGGCATCCGGTGAAGCAGTGTCATTATTCGGCCGATGCGACCAGATGCCGATCAGCAGAGGGCCGATCAGCAGGCGGCGATCAGCGGACCGCGAGCCCCGCAGCGACCTCAGAGGAACCGAAGCCCTCGAAATCGCGCTTGCCGAATGCGGAACCGAAGTTCTCGGGAACCGTGTCGGGGATGACGTTGAGGCCTTCGATGATCGCCATGCGATCTCCGACCTCATGCATGATCACCGAGATGGGGGTGTCGAGGGCGTCAGCCACCGACGCGAGAATCTCAGAGCTGGCCTCCTTCTGGCCTCGCTCGACCTCGCTGAGGTAACCCAGGGCGACGCTTGCCCGACCTGCGACCTGGCGGAGGGTGTGGCCCTTCTGCAGGCGGAAGTCTCGGAGTACGTCCCCGATCTCCTGACGAACCAGAACCATTGGACCCTCCCCTTATGTTCAGTGACTGAAAAGCCTACCGTGCTCGAGAACCTGTTTCAGTTCATGAACTCTACGCAATCCAGCCTGTGCGGTGCTTGTGAATGTACCGGCTGTAACGCGAAGCAAAGCAGGGCTATTCCCGCCCCGAGCCGGCACCGGCGAGCTGCTCCGCGAGACGGCTCTCCACGCGGGCCTGACGTCGCTTCAACCACAGCCCGAGCAACAGCAGAACGAGAAGGATCGCGTATGCCGCGGCCGCGAAGGGACTCGTCACCAGCGCACTCAGATCGCCCTGGCTGATCGCCAGCGTCTTGCGCAACTGGGTCTCGGCCATGGGCCCCAGGATGCCCCCGATCACCATCGGCGCCACCGGATAGCCGAAGCGTCGCATCAGGAACCCGACGACACCGACAGCCAACAGGATCAGCACATCCAGGTGGTTGAACTTCGTCGCGTAGGCCCCGAGGGCTGCAAACAGCAGGATGCCCGCATACAGGTACGGCCTCGGTATCTGCAGGACCTTCACCCAGATGCCGACCAGCGGCAGGTTGAGCACCAGGAGCATGATGTTGCCGATGTAGAGGCTCGCGATGAGAGCCCACACGAGCGTTGACTGGTTCTGGAACAGAAGCGGCCCCGGCTGGATGCCGTACGACTGGAACGCGGAGAGGATGATCGCCGCCGTCGCCGTCGTCGGCAGGCCGAGCGTCAGAAGGGGAACCAGCACGCCCGCGGCCGCCGCGTTGTTGGCCGCCTCCGGACCCGCGACACCCTCGATCGCACCGTGCCCGAATTCGGCCTTCGCCCTGCCTTTCGCCAGTTTCTTCTCGGCGCCGTACGACAGGAAGGTGGCGACATCCGCCCCTCCTGCCGGAATCGTGCCGATCGGGAAGCCGATGGCCGTGCCCCGCAACCATGGGCGCCATGAGCGGCTCCAGTCCTCGCGGGTCATCCAGTTGCGCCAGCCCTTGCTGACAGGGATCACCTCGATCCCGCCGCCGCGGAGTCGTGAGGCCACATAGAGCGACTCTCCCACCGCGAAGAGCCCCACCGCGATCAACACGACATCGATGCCGTCAGCCAGCACCGGCAGCCCGAAGGTGAAGCGCTGCTGCCCCGTGAGCACCTCGGTGCCGACGATACCCAGCAGGAGCCCCAGCGCGAGCGAGACCATACCCCGGGCGACCGAGCTGCCGAGCAGCGCACCCACCGTCAGGAACGCGACGATCATGAGCGCGAAATAGTCGGGCGGGCCCAGGGTGACCGCCCAGCGCGCCAGGATCGGGGCGAGCAGCGTCAGACCCAGCGTCGCGACGCTCGCCGCGACGAAGGAACCGATCGCGGCCGTCGCGAGGGCCGACGCCCCACGACCCTTGCGCGCCATCCGATTGCCCTCGAGGGCCGTCACGATCGACGCGGACTCCCCCGGCGTGTTCAACAGGATCGACGTCGTCGACCCGCCATACATTCCGCCGTAGTAGATGCCGGCGAAGACGATGAGGGCCGCCGCAGGTTCAAGCGAATAGGTGATGGGCAGCAGCAGAGCCACCGTCATGGCCGGCCCGATGCCCGGCAGCACACCGACCGCGGTGCCGATGAGCACGCCGAAGAAGGCGTAGAGCAGATACTCGGGCTGGATCGCCGTGGCGAAACCCGCCATGAGCTCACCGAAGTTGTCGATCACAGGAAGGGGATCCAATCGAGAAGGGGGCCTGCGGGCAGGGAGAGGCCGAGCAGCGACCCGAAGAGGAACTGGATGGCGAGGGAGAGAGCGAGGCCGATCAGGATCGTGCGCCACAGCTTGGCGGCGCCGAGCGTCCAGGCCGCACCTGCGAAGAGCACGGTGGCTGCGAGCGGCCAGCCGATGAGGCCCACCAGATACGCGTGGGCGATGAAGAACGCGAGCAGCTTGCCAACCGTGAGCCAGTCCGTCGGCACAGAGGAATCGACATCCTCGCCGTCCTCCGCCTCACCGAGACGACCCCGACGGATGCCGACCAACACGGCGAGCGCCGCCACCAGCAGGAGCGCACCGACCAGATAGGGGAACGCCTTCGGTCCGAGCGAGGTGCTCGACACGGGCACGCGGATGAATGCGGCCGCGACGAGCACATAGACGCCCACCGCAGCGGTGACACCGGCGAAGGCGTACTCGCCGATCGGAACACGGGGCCGTCCGGCCGGCGAGGAATCCCCGCCGGCCGGACGATTGTCGAGAGCCTCCACGACTAGTCGATCAGTCCGAGATCCTTGAGCACCGCGTTGACATCGCCGATGCTCTGCATGAGCGAGGTGTCGAACTCGACGCCGGACATGTAGGCGTCAGCCCACCCCTTCGACTCCAGGATGTCCTTCCACGCTCCGCTCTCATGCATCTTGTCGAGCACCGCGACGAGTGCCTTGCGGTCATCCTCCGAGATCGAACCGGATGCGATGACACCGCGCCAGTTCGTGATCTCGAGCTCGTAGCCGGACTCGATGATCGTCGGAACATCAGGAAGCAAATCGCTCGGCTCGGCGCTCGAGACCGCAAGCGCACGCAGCTCGCCCGCCTTGACCTGCTCCGCGAACTCGCTGATGCCCGAGATGCCGGCGGACACCTTGTTGCCGAGCAGCAGGGTGACAGCCTCGCCACCGCCCGCGTTCGGCACGTAGTTCAGCTTCTCGCCGATCTGCGCAGAGGACTGGCCGGCGACCTTGAGCAGCTGCGCGGCCAGGATGTGATCGACGCCACCGGCCGAACCGCCCGTGACCGACACATCCTTGCCGTTGTCGATCATGTCGTCGACGAGATCGCCCAGATCCTTGTACGGCGAGTCCTTGGGAACGACGATGACGCTCGCCTCCTCGGTGAGTCTCGCGATCGGCGTCGTGTCCTCCAGCCTGACCGCCGAGTCGTTCGTCTCGACCGCGCCCACCATGACGAAGCCCGTGAGCATCAGCGTGTGCGGGTCCTTCTCGTTGGCGAGGGCCGCCAGACCGATCGTGCCGCCCGCTCCCCCGATGTTCGTGACGGGGGCGGAACCGACGATGCCCTCCTGGGTGAGGACCTCGGCGAGGGCGCGGCCCGTCTGGTCCCAGCCGCCACCCGGGTCGGCCGGAACGATGACCTTGATCGATGTGATCGCCGACTCATCCTCCTGCGCACCCCCGGGCGTCGAAGCGTTCGAGCATCCGGCGAGGAGCAGCACCGCGACCCCTGCTGAGGCGAGCATCGCCGCCCGCCTGTTCCGTCGCCTCAGTGACTGTTCTGCTGTGTGACCGTGCATGGCTCCTCCTTGAGCTTTCGGCGACCGTCGCCCGAGAACAGCTCCCGGGTCGCGCCGAGGGACGAGACACACAGTAGGGAGCGACACCGCCCGGCGGAACGATGCGGAAGTAGTGGTTGTTTTGGTCGTTCTGTACTCATTCAGGGGCGCGAAGGAATCGCGGGACGGCGCGCGCTCCGTCAGACTGGGGGCGTGGTCAGGTCGATGAAGCTCCGCACGCAGCTGCTCCTTCTGCAGCTCGCGATCGTGCTCATCACCGTGCTCGGAACCGGCGTCATGGCGAGCTGGCTGCAGGAGCAACAACTGCGCGACTCGTACAGGGACCGGATGATCGCCGTCGCCCAGTCCGTCGCGACGCTGCCCGCCATCATCAACGCACTCGATGACGCCGAGCCGAGCCGCACCATCCAGCCCATCGCAGAAGTCGTGCGCGCGGCATCCGACGTCACCTACGTCGTCGTCACCGATGACACGGGCACACGCTTCTCGCACCCCAACCCGGAGCGCATCGGCGAGATGGTCTCGACGGATCCCTCCGTAGCGCTCGCAGGCGAGGTGTACGTCGGCACCCAGACGGGCACGCTCGGCGAATCGTGGCGCGTCAAGGTGCCCATCGCCTCGGGCGACGAGGTCATCGGGGTCGTCTCGGTCGGCATCCTCGAAGCCGACCTCAGGAGCGACTACCTCGGCAACGCAACCCTGCTCTTCATCACCATCGGCGTGGCGGCCGTGTTCGGCGTGATCGGCGCCGCGTGGGTCAGCACCGTCATCCGCAAACGCATCTACGGGCTCGAACCCGACGAGATCGTCGGCCTGCTCGAAGCCCGCGAGGCCATGCTGCACGGCGTGAGGGAAGGGCTCGTCGCCATCGACGAGAACGGGCGGATCGCCCTCATCAACGACGCGGCAGCCCGGCTCCTCGGGCTGGAGGAGCACGGCGCCGTCGTCGGCACCCCCGCGGTAGACGTGCTCGACAGCGAACTCGTACGGATGCTCGACCACGAGGAATCGGCGAGCCGCCTTCTGCTCTCGGGCGAACGCATCCTCCTCGTGCAGCGTGACATCGCCCGCCTCGACGAACGGGTCATCGGCTCCGTGTTCATCCTGCGGGACAACACAGAACTGCACGCGCTCATGCGGGACCTCGACGGGGCACAGGGTCTCGCCGACGGGCTCAGGGCCCAAGCCCACGGCTTCTCCAACAAACTGCACGTGATCTCCGGGCTGCTCGAACTCGGGCACATCGACGAAGCCGTCGCCTTCATAGAACGTGTGGGCGACGGCGGCACACTCTCCAGCACCACCGGCGGAAGCGGCATAACCGACCTCGAACTCGCGGCACTCCTGCTCGTCAAACAGGCGCGGGCCCACGAACTCGGAATCGAGCTCCTCGTCGACGCAACGAGCACGCTCGCCCCGCTCGCCACCCACCCCGAATCGGACAGGCTGCGCGACGACCTGCTGACCGTGCTCGGCAACCTCATCGACAACGCCGTCGAGGCAGGCAGGCCCGGCACGATCGTCACCGTCACCGTCGTCGAAACGCCCGGCGACATCGAACTGGAGGTCTCCGACACGGGGCCCGGAATCCCGCCGAAGCTGCGCGAGCGCGTCTTCGCCCCCGGATACTCCTCCAAATCGCCCGGGCACGGACGCCTCACCACGGCCCGCGGAATCGGGCTGACGCTCGTGCGGCGCATCGCACGACGGCGCGGCGGCGACGTCGAGATCGCATCCTCCCCCAGCGGAGGAGCCGCGATCACCGTGCGGCTGCCCGTCCGCCCGCGCCACGCGGGCATCCGCAGCACTGCAGAGGAGGCGAGCACACCGTGACCAGCGCACCGCTGCGGACCCTCATCGTCGACGACGACATCGCCGTCGCCGGCATCCACGGCCGCTTCGTCGAAGCCCACGCGTCATTCGCCGTCGTCGGCGTCGCCCACACCGGCGCCGAAGCCGTCGCCGCCATAGCAAGACTCGACCCCGAGCTCGTGCTGCTCGACATCTACCTGCCGGACTTCTCCGGACTCGAAGTACTCAGCAGGATCCGGCTCGAGCACGCACGCCACACGGAGGTCATCGCCGTCACCGCGGCCCGCGATCTGGCCAGCGTGCGCGAAGCCCGAGCGAACGGCGTCATGCACTACCTGGTCAAACCATTCACCGCCACGGCGCTGAGGGCGAGACTCGACGCCGTCGCTGCGCAGCACGCGAGACTCCGCAGAACCCCGGGAGGCGTCTCGCTCGACCAGAGCGCCGTCGACGCCATCCTCTCCGGCCTGTCACCCCGCAATGCCCTGCCACCGAAGGGGCTCTCGGCGGCCACGCTGCGGCTCGTCACCTCGACACTGCTCGACGCATCCGACGACCTCTCGGCCAGTGAGGTTGCTGCGCAGATCGGCATGTCGCGCGTTGCCGCTCGGCGCTACCTCGAACACCTCGTCGAGACGGGAACCGCCGCCGTCGAACCCCGCTACGGAAGTGCGGGGCGCCCCGAGCATCGCTACCGGGCCGGCCGCTGACGCAGCGCTGGCATGCTCAGGCGCCAGCATCCTCCGAAAGCCGTGCGAGCACCTCGTCGATCGCCCGATCGACGACCTGACGCCGGATCGACTCCCGGTCGCCGGAGAGATCGAGCTGAACCACGCGCACGTCACCGGCAAGCGATACGCCCACGAAAACCGTTCCGACGGGCTGCCCATCCTGCGGTTCCGGCCCCGCCACCCCCGTGGTCGAGACGCCGATGTCAGCGGGAAGACCGCCCACCGCGAGCAGTTCGCGCACGTGCACCGCCATCTGCGCCGCGACATCTGGATGTACGACGCCGTGCACATTGATCACCGCAGAATCCACCCCGAGCATGGAGTGCTTCAGTTCGGTGTTGTACGCGACGACACCGCCCAGCACCGCGGCAGACGCGCCCGGGGTCGACACCAGCTCGGAGACGAGCATCCCGCCCGTCAGCGACTCCGCCACAGCGATCGTCAGCCTGCGCTCGATCAGCAGATGCACGAGATCATCGGATGCCGTCACGACGCGGACCTCCCATGCCTGACCGCCTTCACCAGGTAGTCGAGGCCCGTGACGAGGGTGGCGATCACAGCGGCCGTCATGACGGCGCCGTTCACCCAGTGGACCCAGTCGCCCAGCGGCCCCCACAGCGGGAACAGGAACAGCGAGATGGCCACCGCCTGCAGCACGGTCTTGAGCTTGCCGCCGCGCGACGCGGGGATGACCCTGTCTCGGAGAACGGCCATCCGGTACACCGTGATGCCCAGCTCGCGGACGAGGATGAGCAGCGTCACCCACCAGGCGAGCTCGCCCAGGATCGACAGGCAGACGAGGGCGCCGCCCGTGAGGAGCTTGTCGGCGATCGGGTCGAGCAGCTTGCCCAGATCGGTGATGAGGTTGCGGCTGCGCGCCAGATGACCGTCGACGGCATCCGTGGCGATCGCGACGACGAACAGTACGGCGGCGATGTAGCGCAGCACACCCCACTCGCCCGCATCGGCCAGCAGCAGCCAGAAGAAGACCGGAGCCATGAGGATGCGCACGACGGTGATGATGTTCGCCACATTCGCGATGCTGGCGGGGGTGTCACCCGCGCGCAGGATGCGGCCGCTGAACAGTTCGGAAGAAGCCATTCGCCTACTCCCGGTCTGTGAGCTGCCAGGCATCCTCGTTGTCGGATGCCTCGACCTCATCGTAGCCGCTGCTCATCTCGGCGACCGGGTCTGAGCCGTAGCGGTCGGCGTCGTGACCGGACGCGGCCGACGCTCCACCACCCTGCGGAGCGGCCGGAGCAGCCGCCGGCTCGTCGCCGCGCAGTCGCGCCAGAACCCCGGGCAGCTGCTCGGGGGCCACGAGCACGTCGCGGGCCTTCGACCCCTCGGAGGGGCCGACGATCTCGCGCGACTCGAGCAGATCCATGAGCCTGCCCGCCTTCGCGAATCCGACGCGGAGCTTGCGCTGCAGCATGGACGTCGAACCGAACTGCGTGCTGACGACGAGCTCGGCCGCCGCGAGCAGAACCTCGAGATCGTCGCCGATGTCGCTGTCGATCTGCTTCTTCTCGGCGACGACGGCGACATCGTTGCGGTACTCGGGCCTCGCCTGCGCTGTGACGTGCTTGACGACGGAGTTGATCTCGTCCTCACCGACCCAGGCACCCTGCACGCGGATCGCCTTCGACGCCCCCATCGGCAGGAACAGCGCGTCTCCCTGGCCGATGAGCTTGTCGGCCCCCGGCTGATCGAGGATGACGCGGGAGTCGGTCATGCTGCTCACCGCGAACGCGAGGCGACTCGGCACATTGGCCTTGATGAGCCCCGTGACGACGTCGACCGACGGCCGCTGCGTCGCGAGCACGAGGTGGATTCCGGATGCTCGGGCCAACTGCGTTATGCGCACGATCGAATCCTCGACGTCGCGCGGGGCGACCATCATGAGGTCGGCCAACTCATCGACGACGACAAGCAGGTAGGGGTACGCCTTGAGCTTGCGCTCGCTGCCCTCCGGCAGCACGATCTCATTCGCGACGACGGCGGCGTTGAAGTCATCGATGTGGCGGTAGCCGAAGCTGGCCAGATCGTCGTACCGCATGTCCATCTCCTTCACGACCCAGGCGAGCGCTTCGGCTGCCTTCTTGGGGTTCGTGATGATGGGCGTGATGAGATGCGGGATGCCCGCATACGGCGCCAGTTCGACGCGCTTCGGGTCAATGAGCACCATGCGCACCTCTGAGGGCTTGGCGCGCATCAGCAGCGAGGTGATCATCGAGTTGACGAAGCTCGACTTGCCCGAGCCGGTGGAGCCCGCGACGAGGAGATGCGGCATCTTGGCCAGGTTGGCGACGACGAAGCCGCCCTCGACATCCTTGCCCACGCCGATCGTCATGGGGTGCTGGCTGCCCGTGCTGGCCTTCGAGCGCAGAACGTCGCCGAGCGAGACGATCTCACGGTCGGTGTTGGGGATCTCGATGCCGATGGCGCTCTTGCCCGGGATGGGCGAGAGGATGCGCACCTCGTTGCTCGCGACCGCGTAGGAGAGGTTCTTGCTGAGCGCCGTGACGCGCTCGACCTTGACGCCGGGGCCGAGCTCGATCTCGTAGCGGGTGACCGTCGGGCCGCGGCTGAACCCGGTGACCTTCGCGTCGACAGTGAACTGCTTGAGCACCTCGGTGATGGCGGCGACGATGTCGTCGTTGGCCTGCGAGCGCGCCTTCGGCGGCGTTCCCTGCTTGAGAACGGATGCCGCGGGCAGCCGGTACGGCGTCTGCGGCCGTTCCTGCGCGGGCTGGGCGAAGTCGCCCTGGCGGCCCTTCTCCGAGACGTTGTCGGTGAAGCCGGGGAGCAGATCTGCCACGAGGGGCTCGCCATCGTCACGGATGCCCGTCGACGCGGCGGGCTCGACCTCTCCCGTGAAGCGCTTGACGGCATCCTCTGCCTTCGTCAGCTCCTCAATCAGCTCGATGCCGAAGGCCTCAGTCTCTGACTCGTCGTTCGCGTCGCTCGCGCGCTCGATCACGGGGCTGTCGAAGGCCGGATCGGTCTCGCGCTGGGTCTTGTTGCGTCGCCACCACGGAAGCGAGGCGGCCTCCTCGGGGTCGATGCCGAGGTCGCCGAAGTCGCCGAAGGCCTCCGTCGTGTCGCCGGAGCCCTTCGCGGGCTTCCGGGCGGGCTCCTCCAGCTGCTCCCCGAAGAGGTAGGCGTAGAGCTCGCGGAGACGGCGGCCGATGCGATTCGGCGGCGTCTTCGTGATGATGAACAGCGAGAGCACGAGGAGCAGCGCCGCAACGACCACCCCGAGCCAGAGGATGTTGCCCGCCACGAACGGCTGGCCCGTCACCCATCCGATGACACCGCCGCCTCGGGCGAGTGCCACGGCACCGTCGGACGGCTGCGGCGCACCGCTGAGGAGATGACTCAGTGCGCTCACGCTGATGAGGAGCACGACAAGACCGACCCCCAGCCGACCGTTGTCGTCGACAGACGCCGGATGCCGGAAGAGCCACACGGAGAAGACGAGGAGGATGACCGGCAGCGCGAAGGCGAGACGCCCGAACAGACCGCCGAACGTCCAGGCGTCGAGGGCTATCGCGACGGGGTCGTTGGGGTTGAACCACTCAACGACAGCGCCCGCGATCGCGAGCAGGAAGAACATGAACGGGACGCCGTCGCGTCGCTCGTCCTTGGCAAGGGTCTCGCGCCCGAAGAGGCGGGCTGCCCCGCCCACGACATGCGCCATGCCCAGCCACGCACCGGAGAGCAGACCGGGCCGGGACTCGACGACCTTCGCCGCGGGCAGCTTCTTCGTCGCCGCGGTGCGCGCAGGCGCCTTCGAACCGCGCGCCGGCGCCGTGCGCGCACGCGAGTTCGACCTGGTGCTCGTAGCCATGCTTCCACGGTACCGGCGGCCACTGTCATCGCCGGGATGGCAGGGCGCGTGTTGAGCAGCGGGGCTCAGAAGCGAATGGCGTCGATCACCTTGACCCGCACGGCGACGAGCGCGGGCAGCAGTCCAGCGAGGGCACCCACCGCCGTGGCCGCGCCGA
Organism: Homoserinimonas aerilata; assembly: GCF_006716125.1. NCBI lineage: Bacteria > Bacillati > Actinomycetota > Actinomycetes > Micrococcales > Microbacteriaceae > Homoserinimonas > Homoserinimonas aerilata. The sequence goes on from NZ_VFOM01000001.1 coordinate 1,526,867, forward strand.
GACCGAGCAGGGCCGCCTCGATGGGGAACGGCGGAACATCCATGATCCCCTGCGCGAGCTGCTCCTGAACCCAGGGATTGCGCACGATGAGAATCGCGATGATCACGCCGATGACCCCCGCCGCGAACGACGCGACGACACTCTCCATCATCACCGAGAAGAACACCCTGCCCGCCGTGGCCCCGAAGCTGCGGCGGATGCCGATCTCACGGATGCGCTGGCGCACGGTCACGAGCGAGATGTTCACGAGCCCGAGCGCGCCGAGCAGCAGGACGAGCCCCGCGACCCCTCCCACGAGCAGCCTGAGCGGAAGCAGCGGGTCCATGCTGTTGTATGCCGCATAGTCGTTGCGACTGACGTCGACCTGGAACCCCTCCCCCAGCGCTCCGGCGGTGTCTCGCTGGATGAGCGACGTCAGCTCGTCTGCGAGCTCCGGCGGAACCCACAACTCGAATGACGGCGCAGCCCCGGCGATCGCCGCCGCCGACGAGATGCGCTCGAACGCGGTATTGAGGATGAAGGAACGCGGCGACGTCTCCCACGGTTCAGCGGGCATGACACCGATGATCACGGCCGTGCCCGCCGAATCCCCCACGAGCGAGATCGTGGGGTGGGTGCGCAGATCGGGCGAGCCGATGCGCTCATAGAACAGCTCGTTGACGACGAGTGCAGGCGCGAGACGCTGCTCGTCGTAGTCGCTGAACCACGCACCATCCGACACCCGCACGCGATGCATCGTGCCGAAGGCGACATCGACACCCTGTGTCTCCACGGGAGCGACGCCGTCAGAGAACTGGGCGTACAGGGTGGCCCAGCGGTTGGCGCCGGCATGGCTGATCTGGTAGCGCTCGACGACGGCGTCGAAGGCCTCGCGCAGCGAGTCGCCGGATGCCTGTTCCCCCGTCTGCGGGTTGAAGGCGCTGATCATGAGGGTCGCCGGCCGGCCGGAGCTGCGCTCCATGCTCTCGGTCGTGGACTGCTGCACCATGCCGCCGAGGCCGACGACAGTCGTGATCGCCGTGACGGCAACGCCCACGCCGATGAGACTCAACATCACCCGAGTCCTGTGGATGCGCAACTCGGCCCAGGCCTCGCTGACGGCTCCGACGAAGCCCGTGAGAAACCGCATCACAGCGACACCTCGGGGGCGGCCATCGCGAGCACCCGCGTCACATCGACGGCGGTCAGCACTCCCTTGTCGAGCCTGTAGTGCCTGCGCGCGAGAGCCGCGACATTCGCGTCATGGGTGATGGTGATGAGCGCCGCACCCGACTGCTCGGCGACCTCGTCAACGAGGGCCATGATCGAAGCCCCCGTGTCGATGTCGAGGGCCCCTGTCGGCTCGTCCGCGAGGATGAGTCGCGGGCCACGCACGAGCGCTCGGGCGATGGCGACCCTCTGCTGCTCCCCGCCGGAGAGCTTCTCCGGCATCGACAGCATCCGCTCGCCAAGCCCGACACGCTCGAGCATCTCGCCGGCCAACTGCCGCCTGCGCCAGAACTGCCTGCCCGTCGCGTAGAGCAACGGGGTCATGACGTTCTCGAGCGCGGTGCGCCCCGGCAACAGGTTGAACTGCTGGAAGATGAAGCCGATATCGCTGCCGCGAGCGCGGTCGCGGGCTCGCGAACCGAGCTGCGAGACAGGCCGTTCATCGAACACGATCTGCCCCGAGGTGGGAGTGTCGAGCAGGCCGAGCAGGTTGAGCAGAGTCGTCTTGCCCGAGCCACTGCGACCGACGACCGACACATGGTCACCGACGGCCACCTCGAGGTCGACCCCCTTGAGGATCTCGAGAGGCGGAGCATCCGGAAGCTCGACAGAGCGGGTCACCGCCTCGAGCCGCAGCAGGCTCATCCGCCGAAACCTCCACAGGCCATGCCACCGGCAACCGCGTAACAGTCCTCGCCCATCATGGGCGCCTCCTGAGCGCCGGGAACGAACTGCAGCACCATGTCGCCCTCGGCGACACCGTCACGCACCTCGACATTGATGCCGTCGTTGAGACCGAGCGTGACCGGCCGCTGCTCCGTGGAACCGTCGGCAAGCACGAAGTAGACATTG